>NZ_CP141048.1:2830625-3158750 GCF_034627025.1 Microvirga lotononidis
CGGGGCAGACCACCACCTTCACCGTGCAGGTGAAACCGCAGGGCGCGGGCACGTGGTCGGCGACGAGCAATGCGATCGCGGTGGCGGCGGACATCAACGACAACGCGGTGATCAGCACGGGCCAGGGTGACCAGGCGGCGACGGTCGGTTCGGCGATCAATCCGTTCAAGGACATGGTGCTGACGGACGAGGAGAACGACGACATCACCCTGACGGTGACGTTCGCGGCCGGCGGCGGCACCTGGGGCGGGCTGACGAGCGGCGGCGGCGTGACGGTGGTGAACAACGCGGGCACCGGCACGCTCACGTTCACCGGCAAAGCCGGCGCGGTGACGACATTCCTGGACGCCGTGACCTTCACGCCGACGGCGGCGGGCACGAAGACGTTCGCGTACTCGGTGGTCGACCAGCACACCGGAGCCGGCCAGCACACGGCCGTGACCGGAACGAACTTCACCGTGACGGCGACGGCGCTGCCTTCCCTCGCCATCGAGGATCAGTTGGTCCATGAGGGTAATAATGGCGTGACTCTGATCACGTTCACCGTGACGCGGTCGGGGGACCCGTCTGTGGCGGTGGACGTCGATTGGGCTCTCAGTCATGTCACGACAAACGGTACGGATTTCGTTTTCGATCCCGGCCATCCGGCTAATGGAAGTCTTCACTTTGCTGCTGGGCAGGTCACACAGCAGGTCGTGATCCAGGTGGCGGGCGATACGGACTTCGAGCAGAATGAAACGTTCCGGATCTCGTTGTCGAACCCCACGACCGGCGTGACGATCACCCGTGCCACTGCCACGGGCACGATCATGAACGACGACACCGATTCCGGCAATTCATTGCCCACCATCGCGGTGGGAGGCAATGGTCAGGTCGAGTTTACGGCGACGAACCAGGGACCTGTCGATGCCTTCGACAACCTGATCGTCGCCGATGCGGAAAGCGACACGCTTTCGTTGGCGATCGAGTTCAACGCAGCCGACGGCAACCTCATTGCCGCCGATGGCGCTTCCGTGTTTATTCCGAATCCAGGACAGGGAACGGTCAAGCGGTATGATTTCGGCAACAATCTGACTGCCCAGCAGGTCAACGATATTCTTCATGCCCTGCGCTTCGATCCCGCGGATCGGGCGGCCGGCGGTGCGCCTGTCACCACGACGTTCACCATCAAAGTGACCGATGTCGCCCATCCGACCACTCCGGTGACGAACACGGACGTGAAGGTCACCTCGACGCCGCCGGCCAACCAGCCCAACCATGCCCCGGCGGGTCTGTCTCTGAGCAACAACTTCGTCCTGGAATATGCCGCTCCCGGCTCGACGGAGATCGGCGTGCTCTCCGCAACCGATCCGGATGGGCAGACGCTCACCTTCTCGCTCCTCGAGAATGCGGGCGGTCGGTTTGCCATCTCGGGCAACAAGCTCGTGCTGGCGGGACCTGGCGTCAATTATGAGGAAGCCAAGTCCCACCAGATCAAGGTGCGCGTCGACGACGGTCATGGCGGTGTGCAGGATCAGGTCTTCACCATCAATGTCGGCGATCAGGTCACCCTGAACAAGCGCGGCACCAAGAAGCCCGACAAGCTGAATGGCTCTGCCTTGGACGATATCCTCAAGGGGGGCACCGGCACCGCCAAGGACATCATCAAGGGGTTGGCTGGCGACGACCAGCTCTATGGCGAGAACGGCGACGACTCCCTCGTGGGCGGCGATGGTCTCGACAGCCTGTACGGCGGCAATGGCAACGACACGCTGAAGGGCGATGCCGGCAAGGATTTCCTGAAGGGCGATGCCGGCAACGACAAGATGTACGGCGGCCTCGGCAACGATGTCCTCTACGGCGGCAAAGGCAACGACCTTCTCAAGGGCGATGCCGACGATGACGTCCTGTACGGCGAGGAGGGTAACGACAAGCTCTATGGCGGCGCGGGGAACGACACCTTCGTCTTCAACAAGAAGACGAACAAGGCGACGAACTTCGACCAGATCTATGACTTCAAGTCCGCTCAGGACAAGATCTTCCTCGACAACGCCGTGTTCAAGAAGCTCGGAACGGCCGGTACGTTCGATGCGCCCGTCAAACTCGATGCATCGATGTTCAGGACCAACAAGGCAAAGGACAAGAACGACTACCTGGTCTACAAGGGTGGCGTGCTTTACTACGATGCCGACGGTTCCGGAAAAGGCACCGCGGTGGAGATCGTGAAGGTCAAAGGGCTCAAGGTCACGGATATCTGGGTCATCTGACGAGAAAGATCGGTTTTGTCATCCACTCCGGCAGGACACCTGCCGGAGTTTCTTCCGATCTGCGCAAGGATGCGGACTTGGAGGCCTCGTCTCAGACAGCCGGGCATCGGAAATGGATGAAGAGACAAAAAAGTCGGCCGGATCCTCGCAGAGTGAAGCCGCCGAGGGGCGTTCGTGACGGACTGGGAAACAGTCGATCGTGGCGGATCACCGGCAGAACGGACGTTTCATGAAAGAGATTAGTTATTTTTTAATAGAAACTTAGCCGATTTTTATTATACGCAAGGTTTTTGCTGCCGGATTCTCTCATATTTCACGAAGAGAATAACGAAAAACCAGTTCTCCTCTGAAGACGGTCATGGACGATACGCTGGATCAGGACGCCGAAGCGGCGCCTCGCACCGAATTCATCATCGATCAGACTTGGCGTTCGACCAAGCTCGAAGAGTTGGAGAATGCGCTCAATACCTTCGTGTCGCCCCAGCGCCTTGCCCCGACATCGCGCGAAAGGCCGGCGGGTGGCATGTTCGGATATCGGGGCCACTTCGACCTTGGCATCTTCCGGCTTCATGTCGAAAGCGACGTCGAGATAGACCAGTCGCCGGAGGAGGCGGACGATCGGATGGCTTTCGTGGTCAGCCCGAGCGAGGCCAGCCAGCTTCAGATCAATCGGGAAGCCTTCACGATCTCTCAGCGGCAGGGCGTGATCTTCTCGTCCGGGCCGCAGCGGCTTCTCACAATCCCGAAGGATGCGGAGCATCGTGTGCTCATCACGAGCCGACAGAAGGTCGCGGATTGCTGCGCCAAGCTCCTTGGCTATGAGCCCTCCGGTTTTCTCGACTTCGACATCGGTGTCGATTTGGAATCCGCGACCGGGCATAGCTGGCTGAGGCTCCTGGAATATGTGGAGAGAGAGTTGTCCGATCCGGATGCTCTCATCAGGCACTCGCCCATAGCCTGGCGTCAGTTCGAGCAATCCCTGCTCACCGGATTGCTCCTGTCCCAACGCCATACGTACTCCGATGCGCTTCTGCGCCCACAAGTTGCGGCTGCTCCCTTTTACGTGAAGCGCGCCGAAGCCTATATCGAAGCAAATTATACCGAGTCCTTGTCGCTGGCCGACGTCGCCAATTATGCGGGCGTGAGCGCCCGGAGCCTGCAGAATGGGTTCCAGAGCTTCCGCGGCATGACGCCGATGGCCTTCCTGCGGTCTGTTCGCCTGCAGCACGCGAACAGGGCGCTGCTCGCGGCGGACCCGGCTATCGACACCGTGACGGAGATTGCGCTCGCCTGCGGCTTCGGTCATCTGGGCGAGTTCGGGGCTCTCTACAAGCGCACGTTCGGCGAAACCCCAAGGCAGACCCTGTCGAAAGCGATCCATCGCTGAAGTCCACGGGCCGAGAGCCAACAGCAGAGCGCCCCGGCTCACCGTGATCAGTCCCTTCCATTGCTCTACTGCTACAGCTTTTTCTGGAAATCGGAATGTGATGGCTTGATCGGGTCCTTAGCAGTGAGCGCCCTAGAGACGTTATCTGAAATAGAGTCGCAATATTCGCGCGGTTCATGAAACTAAGTTTCGTTTTCATTGTTTCGGCGTGGACTGGTCGAGCATCAAATCGAATGGGCCAAAACGTTTGCTGCGCAATTTCGACAGGTCGTGCGCTTTTCCGATTTCCGCAGAGGAAGAGCGGTGCCATTTTTTTCTCACAGCGAGGAGGGGCGTTCGGCTCCGACGAACTGAGGTGGCTGGGATCGGTCAGTACTCTTGGGAAGAAACGATGCCTAAAGATCGGGACTGCATTGAACTGCCAAGAATGCCATTGTCCGCCCACATCACACGTTGGGGCTTGAGGCTATCCTTGCGGAAACTTAAGAATGCCTCGCCCCATACCGTTCGGTTCCATCTGATCCGCGGACGCATTTTCCTGAGTGTCGGCCAATATGATCAGGCCATCGACGATTTCAGGAGCGTCCTGCGATTGGACTGGCGGCACGAGCAGGCCGCCTTCTGGCTGAACAAGGCGACCCGGGCCATTCCCCATACTGGCGAAACCCGACCTCTGACCTGACCCTTGCGCGCGATCATAGGCGTCAGAGTGACGGCCCATCGTCAACATGATCGACGCGGCGCATCGTATCGCCCGACCGTTTGTGGTTCGGATCGCCTCCGGAAGCTGTTCGCCCTTTCGGGGGCTTTCACCGTTCCCTTGCGTCATCGGACCCAAAAGTGGACCCGCTTTTGGGTCCGACGTTTTTCTTCTCGGCTCGAGCGTGGTTCAGCGCAGATCCAGAGGGCCGCTGCAGCGAAAACCGGGGGCGCTTTTCCGCACGATGCCCTGGAGCTTCTCTCGGACAAGAGGATCCGGCTCGCCGCTCGGAAATGCGGCCCAGGGAGGAATGAGGAACGCAGGGCAATCCTGCGGGTCCTCACCCGGCGGACCGCTTTTCCCAAATTGTGGCCTTGGATGGATCCCGAAGGCGGATCCCCTTTTCAAGCCCGATGCACAAGCTTCCGGCTTTCTCCGATCTGACGCCGCCGCCTGCCATGCCGAAGCCCTCCCCATTGTTGGATGCCGCCACCCTTGCGGATGCGATCTCCCGGAAGAATGATGCGGGTCAGATCGTGGCGACCGTTCTCGACGGCCTCAGCGAACGGTTCGGATACACGAATCTCCTGCTGTTTCTCCTGGATGCGTCGCGCGGGGTTCTGATCCCGCGTGGCAGTCGCGGATACGAGCGGGCGGGCGCCGGGCCGGAGATGCGCCTCGATGACGGGCCGATCGGCGCGGTCGCGCCCGACGGGCGTCCCGTCGATGCCGCCGATATGACCGATGGAATGCGGCCTGCCGACACGGCCCGCCCGGAATCGGACGATGGAGACCTGAGCGGGGTGATGTCATGGCCGAGCCTGCCGGACATCATGAGCCGAATAGGCGTTCCGATCATCGTGCAGGGGAAGGTCACCGGCGTTCTGCTCGCCGAAAGCCGGGAGCGTCTCGCCTTCGGCGCGGACGACAAGGCCGTCATGACGATCATCGCATGTCAGGCTGGAGCTTCCCTGGCTCTGGCGGACGCCCTGGCGGCACGGGAGCAGGTTGCCGAAGACCGCACATCGTCCGATGCCCCCGTGGGGCGAGGCTTTCGCGTGTCGTATCACACGCTGGACGACAGCATCTTCATCGACAACGAATACCTCATCAAGGGTGTCGCGGGCCGGTTGCTGATGTTCATGCTCGACGCTCATCAGCGCGAGGGAAGGATCGAGTTCACAAACCGCGAGCTTCGGCTTTCCGCCACGATGCGGTTGCCCCAGATCAAGGACAATCTCGACACGCGACTGCTTCTGCTCCGACGTCGCCTGGAGGAGAAGGGGGCTCCGATCCGGATCGTCCGGGTCGGACGCGGGAGGATCCATCTCCAGCTCTTTGGGCTCCCGCTCCTCGATCGCGTGGAGATCTAAGGCCTCCTTCGGTGAGGCTGGGGCAGGGCACCGTCAAAAAGATGCGTCCAAGCCAAGAGGAGAGATGATTCTACGTGAGTGGAAACGGCTCTAGCTCCGCGGAGCCCTCAGGCTTCGCTCGAACGATATGCTTCTCATGGAGTGAAAGGCCGGACCAAAGGTTGTTCGCTTTTCGCCTCGGCTTTCTCGTGCAGCCCTTCCTCTTCCGCCGCTCAAGGCATCCCTGCGACGGCCCTCACCAGGCGCTCGATGTCGTCCGGACGCGAGAGCCGGTGGTCGCCGTCCTTGATCAGCGTGAGCGATACGCTGTCTCCCGGCAGGTGCTCGACGAGGCGCAGGGCATGCTCCCACGGCACGTCAGGATCCACCATGCCTTGGAGGATGTGAACCGGGCAGCCGGTCTGGATCGGCCGGTCGAGGAGGAGGTGCCGGCGTCCGTCCTCGATCAGCTTCCAGGTGATCGGGTAGGGATCGTCCGAATAGGCGGAGGGACGGTGGTAGACTCCCGTCTCCTGCACGCTCTTCCGAAGCGCCTCCGGGAAACGGTCCCACATGAGCCGCTCCGTCATGTCGACGGCAGGGGCAATGAGGACCATACCGGCGGGAGCGATCTCTGGCCGCGTCTCCAGGAGCCGGCGGGCGGCGAGCAGGCTGATCCAGCCCCCCATGGACGATCCGACGAGGATGGGGCGTTCGGTCACGAAAAGCTCGATGACGGACAGCGCGTCCTCGAGCCAGCGGGAGATGGTGCCGTCCTCGAAGGCTCCCCCTGATTCGCCGTGGCCGCTGTAATCGAACCGCAGGAAGGCGCGGCCGGTCTCCTTCGCCCAGTCGTCGAGGGCGGTTGCCTTGGTGGCGCGCATGTCGGACTTGAATCCCCCGAGCCAGACGACGGGCGGGCCCTTGCCCTCTCGGAATAAAACCGCGACGGAGCGGGCATCCTGGCCTACCGTGACGCTTTGCGGCATGGTTAACTCATCCTCAACTGCTTTGAAGCAACCGTTTCTAGACGATTCTTTTGAGAAGGCTCTTACATCCGTGAGTTTTTCAACGCGACCCGGCGGAGGGATGGCATTTCCGTCCTCTCATATGCATCCGCTGGAGGGTCGGACCATCCTGCAGATCGTGCCCGAGCTCGAAGCCGGAGGGGCCGAGCGCACCACGGTGGATATCGCCGAGGGCCTTGTCCATGCCGGGGCCCGGGCCCTCGTGGCCACGGAGGGTGGCCGGCTCGTCGGCGAGCTTCAGACCAAGGGCGGCGTGTGGATCCCGTTCCCGGCGGCCACGAAGAATCCGTTCTCCATGCTCGTCAACGTGCGAAAGCTCGCCCGGATCTGCCATCAGGAACGGGTTTCCCTCGTCCATGCGCGCTCTCGGGCGCCCGCCTGGGTCGGCCTCGGGGCCGCGCGCTCCCTGAACATCCCCTTCGTCACCACCTATCACGGCAGCTATTCCGGCCGTTCGTCGGTCAAGGTCCTGTACAATTCCGTGATGGCGCGGGGCGATGCGGTCATCGCCAATTCGCACTATACGGGCGAGCTGATCCGCTCGGTCTATCCCCAGGCCGGGGACCGGATCCGGGTCATCCACCGGGGCACCGACTTTTCCGCGTTCTCACCCCATGCGGTGGCGCCCGAGCGAATCGAGGCCTTGCGGAAGGCCTGGGAGGTCGCTCCCCATGAGCGCGTGGTCCTGCTGGCGGCTCGGCTCACGGGCTGGAAGGGCCAGAAGGTGCTGATCGAAGCAGCGGCCAAGCTGCGCGACGCCGGCCTCAACGATGTGGCCTATATCCTCGCGGGCGATCCCCAGGGGAGGGAGGCCTATGTGAAGGATCTCGACGGCCTGATCGCGGCACGCAAGCTCAAGGGCGTCGTGCGCCGGGTGGGCCACTGCACCGACATGCCGGCGGCGTTCCTGGCGGCTTCGGTCGTCACAGTGCCCTCGACGGAGCCGGAGGCCTTCGGCCGCTCCGCCGTGGAGGCGCAGGCCATGGGCACCCCCGTGGTCGTGTCCGATCTAGGGGCCGTGCCGGAGACGGTCCTGTCCCCGCCCGCCGTGCCGCCGCACGAGCGGACCGGATGGCGGATCCCGGCCGGAGATGCCGATGCCCTGGCCGAGGCGGTCGGGGCAGCGCTGGGCCTGGGAGCCAGCGCCAGGATCGCTCTCGGGACGAGGGCCCGGACCCATGTGGAACGGCATTTCTCGCTCGAGCGCATGGTTTCGAGCACCCTTGATGTATATTCAGCCCTCCTGGCGGGCCGTTTTACCCATAGAACAAGTTGACTTCCCGCGGATTTGCGCGAAATGTCGATTCATTCGTGGCAAGGCTGAGCCTACCAGCAGGGATTCCTCCGGGGTCCCCGGTTCGCAGCCTAGCCCTCAACAGGAGATACGAGCCATTCGCAGACCAATGAGAGCCATGCCGGTGCCGCAGAAGGACGGACCGCGCGCCAACCGAGACATTCGCGGTGTTCGCGAAGTGCAGCTGATCGACGATGCAGGGCAGAACCGGGGTGTCGTACCCTTCTTCGATGCCCTCAAGGTTGCCGAAGAGGCAGGCCTTGATCTCGTGGAGATCTCGCCGAACGCCACTCCTCCCGTCTGCAAGATCCTCGACTACGGCAAATTCCGCTTCCTCGAGCAGAAGAAGGCCGCCGAGGCGCGCAAGAAGCAGAAGACGGTCGAGGTCAAGGAAATCAAGCTGCGTCCCGGCATCGACGACCACGATTACGAGGTCAAGATGAAGGCCATGAAAGGCTTCTTCGAGGAAGGCAACAAGGTGAAGATCACCCTGCGCTTCCGTGGCCGCGAAATGGCGCACCAGTCGCTCGGCCTGAAGGTTCTGGACCGGGTCAAGGCCGACGTGGGCGATCTCGCCAAGGTCGAGATGGAGCCGAACTTCGAAGGCCGTCAGGTCGTGATGGTCCTGGCGCCGCGGTAAGAGAGCTCTTTGCCTCAGCGAAATTCATGGCCGTCGGGGTTCCGGCGGCCATTGCTTTTTGAGCGTCCTTCTGTCATAAGCCGCCCTTCATTGAACCGCCCGGCTGTTAGGGCTGCCGTGGCGGTTCGTTTTGCTCAATGCAGCAATGAAAAGGCCAAGGTGCGGCTTGCCGCTCCGGACGCCTGTCCAAAGGAGAGCCAAATGCCCAAGCTGAAGACGAAGTCTGGCGCGAAAAAGCGCTTCAAGATCACTGGCACCGGCAAGGTCGTTTACGCCCAGGCCGGCAAGCGCCACGGGATGATCAAGCGGACCAAGAAGCAGATCCGCAACCTGCGCGGCACGACGACCCTGTTCGAGGGCGATGCGTACAACGTGAAGAAGTACTTCCTGCCGAACGGCTAAGGCGGTTCTTCCCCACATCCCGGATTTTGAAGGAGTTTTTTAAATGGCCCGCGTCAAACGGGGCGTTACCGCCCACGCCAAGCACAAGAAGGTTTTCAAGGCCGCCAAGGGTTTCTACGGCCGCCGCAAGAACACGATCCGCATCGCCAAGCAGGCGGTCGAGAAGAGCATGCAATATGCCACTCGCGACCGTCGCAACAAGAAGCGCACCTTCCGCGCTCTTTGGATCCAGCGTCTCAACGCTGCCGTCCGCACGCATGGCTTGACCTATTCCCGATTTATCGACGGTCTCGGCAAGGCTGGGATCGAGGTCGATCGCAAGGTCCTGTCCGAAATGGCCATCCATGAGCCGGCGGCTTTCGCCGCTTACGTGGATGCCGCCAAGGCCGCCCTGCCGCAGCAGGCCGCCTGAGGTCGGATAGACCAGATTTCGGTGCGGCTGGCCTGTTCAGCCGCACCGCCTTACTCCCCCTTCTCCGAGACCATTCGCGCTGACGGCCTTTTTGCGCTGTCGGTCGCCATTTCGCGGCTCGGAAGACTTGACGGTTCCCGCGCCGCGCCTCACTCAAAGCGCTTGCATCTGGCAAGGGACCGATGACCGATCTCAATCAACTCGAACGTGACCTGCTCACCCAGGTCGATGCCGCCGGCGACGAAGCGGCTCTCGAAACCGTGCGCGTTTCCGCGCTCGGCAAGAAGGGCTCCGTCTCCGAACTCCTGAAAACCCTCGGCTCCATGACGCCCGAGGAGCGCAAGGAGCGCGGACCGCTCATCAACGGCCTGCGCGACAAGGTGCAGACCGCCATCGCGGCCAAGAAGGACACGCTCGCCGAGGCCGCGCTCGAAGCCCGCCTGTCGGCCGAGCGCATCGACGTGACGCTTCCCGTACCGGAGGCCCCTGAGGGTCGCGGCCGCATCCACCCCATCAGCCAGGTGATCGAGGAACTGACGGCGATCTTCGCCGATATGGGCTTCTCCGTGGCCGAGGGGCCGGATATCGAGACGGATTATCTCAACTTCACGGCGCTCAACTTCCCCGAAGGCCATCCGGCCCGCGAGATGCACGACACCTTCTTCCTCGCCCCCGACGAGAAGGGTGAGCGCAAGGTGCTGCGCACGCATACCTCGCCGGTGCAGATCCGGACGATGACGTCCAAGGCGCCGCCGATCCGCGTGATCATTCCCGGCCGGACCTACCGCCACGACTCGGACCAGACCCACACGCCGATGTTCCACCAGGTGGAAGGCCTCGTCATCGACAAGCAGGCCAACATCGCGCACATGAAGTGGGTCCTGGAGGAGTTCTGCAAGGCCTTCTTCGAGGTCGAGCAGGTGAAGATGCGCTTTCGCCCGTCCTTCTTCCCCTTCACGGAACCTTCTGCGGAAGTGGATATCCAGTGCTCGCGCAAGGGCGGTGAGATCCGCTTCGGCGAGGGGACCGATTGGCTCGAGATCCTCGGCTGCGGCATGGTGCATCCGAACGTGCTGCGCAATTGCGGGCTCGATCCGGACGAGTACCAGGGCTTCGCCTGGGGCATGGGCATCGACCGCATCGCCATGCTGAAATACGGCATGCCGGACCTGCGCCCCTTCTTCGAGGCCGATGTGCGCTGGCTGAACCATTACGGCTTCCGCCCGCTCGACATCCCGAGCCTCGTGAGCGGCCTCACTTCCTAAGCATCATTCCGGCTGAGGCGCCGGGACAGCAAGATAAGTGAAGCTCCCTATTCCGAACACGATCCCGGATCTGGATTGGCCAGTCCGGGATGACACTCAAGGAACAGTGTCATGAAATTCACCCTCTCCTGGCTGAAGGATCATCTCGAGACCTCGGCCTCCCTCGACGAGATCGTCGAGACGCTCACCCGCATCGGCCTCGAGGTCGAGGGGGTCGAGGACAAGGCGAAGACGCTGGCGCCCTACAAGGTGGCCTATGTGATCTCCGCCGTGCAGCACCCCAACGCCGATCGCCTGCGCGTGTGCATGGTCGATACGGGCGAAGGCGATCCGATCCAGGTCGTGTGTGGCGCTCCCAATGCCCGCACCGGCATGAAGAGCGTGTTCGCGCCGCCCGGCACCTACATTCCGGGCAAGAACATCACGCTCGGCGTCGGCACCATTCGCGGCGTCGAGAGTGCCGGCATGCTGTGCTCGGCGGCGGAACTCGAAATCTCCGACGATCACGACGGCATCATCGACCTGCCCAGTGATGCGCCTGTCGGTGTGCCCTATGCGGCCTACGAGGGCTTGGACGATCCGGTGATCGAGATCAACCTCACGCCGAACCGTCCCGACTGCACGTCGATCCACGGCATCGCCCGCGATCTCGCGGCCGCCGGCCTCGGCACGCTCAAGAGTGACGCCATCGCGCCCGTCCCGGGCAAGGAGGCCTGCCCGGTCTCGGTGACCATCGAGGACGAGAAGCTCTGCCCGGCCTTCGCTCTCCGCCTCGTGCGCGGCGTGAAGAACGGCCCGTCGCCGGAATGGATGCAGCGCCGCCTGCTCTCCATCGGCCTTCGTCCGATCAACGCTCTGGTCGACATCACCAACTATATGACCTTCGACCGCGGCCGTCCGCTCCACGTGTTCGACGCCAGGAAGGTGAAGGGCAACCTCACAATCCGCCGCGCGAAGGAGGGCGAGGAGGTGCTGGCGCTCGACACCCGAACCTACAAGCTCGATCCGAGCATCGTGGTGATCGCCGACGAGAACGGCGTCGAATCCATCGGCGGCATCATGGGCGGCGAGCATTCGGGCTGCGACGAGGCTACGACCGACGTGCTCATCGAATCCGCGCTCTGGGATCCGCTCAACATCGCGCAGACCGGCCGGAAGCTCGGGATCATCACCGATGCGCGCTATCGCTTCGAGCGCGGCGTCGATCCAGCCTTCACCGTGCCGGGTCTCGACCTCGCCACCAAGCTGGTCATGGACCTGTGCGGCGGCGAGCCGTCCGAGGCCGTCGTGGCGGGTCAGGTCCCGGACAACCGTCTCACGGTCGAGTTTCCGTGGTCGGAGGTGCCGCGCCTGTCCGGTCTCGACGTGCAGCCAGCCGAATCCGAGACGATCCTCAAGAAGCTCGGTTTCGACATCCAGGGCTCGGGCGAGCGCGTCAGTGTCACGGCTCCCTCCTGGCGGCCCGATATCGACGGCAAGGCGGATCTCGTCGAGGAGGTTATCCGCATCGCGGGTGTCGACCGCATCGAGCCGCAGCCGCTGCCGCGCCTCGAAGCCGCCGTTGCGAAGCCCATCCTCACCCTGATCCAGAAGCGCACGCGGCTCGCCCGCCGCTCGCTGGCCGTACGCGGGCTGGTGGAGGCCGTCACCTGGTCCTTCATCGCCAAGAGCGAGGCTGAACTGTTCGGCGGCGGCGATGCGCGGCTCGCGCTCGCCAACCCGATTGCGGCAGAGCTTTCCGACATGCGTCCGAGCCTGCTGCCGGGCCTGCTTAAGGCCGCGCAGCGCAACGCGGATCGCGGCTATGGCGACGTGGCTTTGTTCGAGGTCGGCCAGACCTTCGCGTCCGACGAGCCGGAAGGTCAGTCGATCAAGGCCGCCGCCGTGCGTCGTGGAACGGCGCGGGCCGAGGGCGTCGGCCGTCACTGGGACGGCGGCGCAGAGGCCGTCGATGCCTTCGACGCCAAGGCGGACGTGCTGGCTTTGCTCGCGACGCTCGGCATTCCGTCCGGCGGTCTCCAGATCGTCCCAGGCGGTCCGGCCTGGTTCCACCCCGGCCGCTCGGGCACGTTGCAGTTCGGGCCCAAGAACGTGGTCGGCGCCTTTGGAGAGATCCATCCCAAGGTGCTGAAGGCGCTCGACCTGAAGGGACCGCTGGTCGCCTTCGAGCTCAATCTCAACGCGCTGCCGCCGCCCAAGGCGAAGCCGACCAAGATGAAGCCGAAGCTCAACCTGCCCGACTTCCAACCGCTCACCCGCGACTTCGCGTTCGTGGTCGGCCGCAACGTGGCCGCCGGCGACATCGTGAAGGCCGCGCAGGGTGCCGAGCGCCAGCTGATCGTCGACGTCGACGTATTCGACATCTACGAGGGCACCGGCATCGACCCGGACAAGAAGTCCGTGGCCATCGCCGTTACCCTGCAGCCCACGGAAAAGACGCTCACCGACGTGGAGATCGAGGCCGTCTCGGCCAAGATCGTCGGCGAGGTCAGCAAGAAGACGGGCGCGGTGCTGCGCGGGTGAAGTCCAGCGATCATCCCGGGCGAGCGTAGCGAGACCCGGGATGACCGCCGAACTCGCCTGTGATGGCGGGCCTTGTGCCGGCCATCTCGATCCGAAGAGCACGGCGTCTCGATGACTCGGGATCACCGGCACAAGGCCGGTGACGACGTGGTGGGGGATCGTGGGTTACGGATCGAGTGATCGGACGCCGGAGCCGTTCAACGGGTTCCCTTCATCCCACCCGTAGCTGACCGTATCGAACCGCATCGCGCGGGCATCGACCATCAGCAGGCGCCCGACGAGGCTCTCTCCGAACCCGACGATTTCCCGGATCACTTCCAGGGCCATCAGGCTGCCCATGACCCCGGCCAGGGCGCCGAGCACTCCGGCCTCCGCGCAGGTCGGGATCGCGCCGGCCGGAGGCGGCGAGGGGAAAAGGCAGCGATAGGTGGGGTTCGGCTTGCCGTCCGGGCCGTTCTCATGAGCCCGGATCGTGGTGAGTGAGCCGTCGAACTGGCCCAAGGCGGCCGTCACCAGGGGCTTCTTCTCGAAAAAGCAGGCATCCGAGACCGCATAGCGGGTGTCGAAATTGTCCGAGCCATCGGCCACGATATCGTAGCGGCCGATCAGGTCCCGAGCATTGTCGGGCGTGAGGCGGATGAGGTGGGGCTCGACCGTCACGTGCGGGTTGAGGCGCCCGACGGCTGTCGCGGCGCTCTCCGCCTTGGGCCGCCCGAGATCCGTCGTGGAATGGATCACCTGCCGCTGCAAGTTGGACAGGCTCACCGCGTCGTCGTCGACGATGCCGATGGCACCGATGCCGGCCGCGGCGAGATACTGGATCAGAGGGGCGCCGAGGCCGCCGGCCCCGATCACGAGCACGCGCGCGGCCTTCAGTTTCAGTTGTCCCGGGCCGCCCACGTCCCGAAGAACGAGGTGGCGGGCATAGCGGTCGATTTCATCGGAGGTGAGCGGCATCTCGTGACCTTACGGGAATCGGTTTAGCTATCAACTATTCGTTGATGGGAAATAACATGCCGTCTTGACAGGGGCCTTGGCGTTGTGACCCTTGCCGTGCCATCGTCATGGGGCAACCGGCACCAAGCCGGCGTCTAACAGGGAACTAAGCCGATGACAGTAACCAAGTTCGGCCTCGCAGTCGCGGGCCTCGCCTTCACCGCTTCGGCTGCCTTCGCGCAGCAGGCGGCCTTCAAGCCCGCGGTCGTGTACGATCTCGGCGGCAAGTTCGACAAATCCTTCAACGAAGGCGTTCACACGGGCGCCGAGAAGTTCAAGAAGGACACCGGCACCGATTACCGCGATTTCGAGCCGCAGAACGACGCACAGCGCGAGCAGGCCCTGCGCCGCTTCGCCCGCGACGGGTTCTCGCCCATCGTGGCCGTCGGCTTCTCCCAGGAATCCGCCCTGAAGAAGGTTGCCGAGGAGTTCCCGAAGACCCAGTTCGCCATCATCGACGCCGTCGTCGAGAAGCCGAATGTGGAATCGATCGTCTTCAAGGAGCACGAGGGCTCGTTCCTCGTCGGTCTCCTGGCGGCCCAGGCCTCCAAGTCCGGCAAGGTCGGATTCGTGGGCGGCATGGATATCCCGCTGATCCGCAAGTTCGCCTGCGGCTACGTCCAGGGCGTGAAATACGCCAAGAAGGACGCCGAGGTGTTCCAGAACATGACCGGCACCACGGGCGCGGCCTGGAACGATCCCGTGAAGGGCGGCGAGCTCGCCAAGAGCCAGATCGATCGCGGCGCCGACGTGATCTACCATGCGGCCGGCGGCACCGGCGTGGGCGTGCTGCGCGCCACGGCTGACGCGGGCAAGCTCGGCATCGGCGTCGACTCGAACCAGAATGCCCTCCATCCCGGCAAGATCCTGACCTCCATGGTCAAGCGCGTGGACGTGGCGACCTACAATGTCTTCGACCAGGCCAAGAAGGGCTCCTTCAAGAGCGGCCTTCAGGTTCTCGGCCTCAAGGAAGACGGCGTGGCCTGGGCGCTCGACGACAACAACAAGTCGCTGGTCACCCCCGACATGAAGGCGGCGGCCGACAAGGCCGCCGAAGGCATCAAGTCCGGCTCCATCCAGGTGCACGACTACATGTCCGACTCCAAGTGCCCGATGTAAGATGAGGCATGTTTTGGCCGCAGGTCCCGCAAGGGCCTGCGGCCAAATCTTTTTTCGACCGAGTTTTGTTTTTCCGATAAGATCCGGCTCTCGTTTCATCATAGCCGGCAGATCATTCGAGGCCGATGTCCCCAGCCATTGAACTCATTGCCATCAACAAGAGCTTCGGCGCCGTTCACGCCAATCGGGATGTGAACCTGCGCGTCGAGCGCGGCACGATCCACGGCATCGTCGGCGAGAACGGCGCCGGCAAGTCGACCCTGATGTCGATCCTGTACGGCTTCTACGAGGCGGATTCCGGCGAGATCCGCGTCAACGGCAAGCCGATTTCCATCCGGTCTCCAAACGATGCCATTCATGCAGGCATCGGCATGGTCCACCAGCATTTCATGCTGGTGGAACCCCTGAGCGTGGTCGACAACGTGATGCTCGGCGCGGAGGGCGGCGCCATGCTGCGCGCGGGCGAGGCCAGGGCGCGGGCCGAACTCGCACGGCTCGCCAGGGATTACGGGCTCGAAATCGACGTGGATGCCATCGTGGGCGACCTGTCCGTCGGCCTGCAGCAGCGCGTCGAGATCCTGAAGGCGCTCTATCGTGGCGCGGATATTCTGATCCTCGACGAACCCACCGCGGTGCTCACGCCGGCCGAAGCGGATGCGCTGTTCGAGTTGCTTCGCTCGCTCAAGGAACAGGGCAAGACCGTCATTCTCATCACGCACAAGCTGCGTGAGATCATGGCCGTCACCGACCGGGTTTCGGTCATGCGGCGCGGCGAGATGGTCGCGAGCGTCGAGACCGCCGACACGTCCCCGCCGGAGCTCGCGGAGCTGATGGTGGGACGCCGCGTGCTCCTGCGCGTCGAGAAAGCCGAGAAGGCGCCGGGTGCGCCGCTGCTCGAAATCGGCGACCTGAGCGTTGTCGATTCCCGCGGCGTTGTGCGCGTGGCGAATGCATCGTTCACGGTTCGCGCGGGCGAGATCGTCGGCATCGCGGGCGTGGCCGGCAACGGCCAGAGCGAGCTTCTCGAGGCCATTGCCGGCATGCGCCAGCCTGCGCTCGGCTCGATCCGGCTTGAGGGACGGGACATTCCGTCCTCGGAGCACAACCCGCATCGCATGCGCCAGCTCGGCTTGCTGCACGTGCCGGAAGACCGGCTGCGCATGGGGCTCGTTCCGGCCTTCCCGGCTTTCGAAAGCGCCATTCTCGGCTTCAGCGACGAGCCGCATCTCGGCCGCGGGCCCATTCTCGACCATGACCGCCTGATCGCGGATCTCGAGAAGAAGATGGAGCAGTACGACGTGCGCCCACCGGCGCCGAGGCTGAAATCGTCCAAGTTTTCCGGCGGCAACCAGCAGAAGATCGTGTTGGCGCGCGAGATCGAGCGCAACCCGAAGGTGCTGCTCGTCGGCCAGCCGACCCGCGGTGTCGATATCGGCGCCATCGAGTTCATTCACCGTCGCCTGATCGCGTTGCGCGATGCGGGTGTGGCGATCCTCCTCGTCTCGGTGGAGCTCGACGAGATCATGAACCTGTCGGATCGCATCCTCACCATGTGCGGCGGCAGGATCACCGGTGAGCGAAAGGCATCCGAGACCACCGAGCAGGATCTCGGCCTGCTCATGGCCGGCGTGACGGACGAGGCCGCCTGATGCAACCACGACTGACACTTGTCACCCTTGGCGTCGCCGATCTCGCGAAGTCCCGGGCCTTCTACGAGGCCTGGGGCTGGAAGGCCTCCTCCGCCAGCCAGCCCAGCGTCGCCTTCTTCCAGGCGAACGGGTTGGCGCTCGGTCTTTTCGGCCGTGCCGACCTGGCCGCCGATGCGGGCATCGAGGACAAGCCCACAGGCTTTGCCGCCATTACGCTCGCCTACAATGCCCGATCCAAGGAAGAGGCCGACGAGGTCTATGCGCTTGCGGTGAAGGCCGGCGCGCGTCCCGTCAAGCCGCTGCACGATGTGTTCTGGGGCGGCTATTCGGGTTATTTCGCCGATCCCGACGGGCATCTTTGGGAAGTCGCCTGGAACCCGTCTTTCCCTCTTGATGAGCAGGGCCACATGTTCCTGCCGGATTCTCAGACGTGAGTGCTCCTCTCGACCTGCCCAAATGGGCCGACACGGTCCTCGTGCCCGCCATCTCCGTGGTGGCGGCTTTTCTCGTCGCCGGCCTCGTCGTGCTGGGCATCGGCGAAAACCCGCTCTCGGCAACCCGCTACCTGATCCAGGGCAGCCTCGGCACCGGGGAGGGGCTCGGCTTCACCCTGTTCTACATGACCGACTTCATCTTCGTGGGTCTTGCGGTCGCGGTGGCCTATCACGCGGGGCTGTTCAACATCGGCGGCGAAGGACAGGCGACGCTCGCGGGCCTCGGTATCGCGCTGGTTCTCAACAACCTGACTTTCCTGCCGGGCTTCCTGCTGATCCCTCTCGGCATTCTGGGCGCGGCCGCCTTCGGGGCCGCATGGGCGGCCATTCCAGGTTATCTTCAGGCGAAGCGCGGCAGTCACATCGTGATCACGACCATCATGTTCAACTGGCTCGCCAGCGTGTTGATCGTCTATCTGCTCGTGAACGTGCTGCGCGAGCCCCAATCCATGAACCCGGAAACGCGAGCCTTCCCGGAGGCGGCGAACATTCCCTTCATGCACGACGTCTTCGCCGCGTTCGGGATCGAGATCCCTGCCTCGCAGCTCAATCTCACCCTGGTGCTGGCCTTGGCTGCGTCCTATTTCGTGTGGCTTCTCATCTACCGCTCGCGCCTGGGCTATGCGATCCGCGTCGTCGGTGCCAATCCCACGGCGGCCGTCTATGCGGGCATCTCGCCCGCGCGCATCATCATCATCGCGATGGTCATCTCCGGCGCGCTGGCGGGCGGTCTCGCGGTCAATGAACTCATGGGCTACCAGCACCGGCTGCTGCTCGAATTCACCTCCGGCTACGGTTTCGTCGGCATCGCCGTGGCGCTCATGGGCCGCGCGCACCCCGTGGGCATCATCCTGGCCTCGCTCCTGTTCGGCATTCTCTACCAAGGCGGCGCGGAGCTGGCCTTCGAGCAGCCGGCCATCACCCGCGACATGGTGGTGGTGATCGGCGGCATCATCATCCTGTTCGCCGGCGCCCTCGATGGGCTGTTCCGGCGCGCCGTGGCGCATGTGCTCACCCGGCAGAAGCTGGCGAGGGCCTGAGCCATGGAACTCAGTTCTCTCGTCACGATCTTCGACTCGACCCTGCGTCTCTCGATCCCGCTTCTCGCCGCCTGCCTGGCTGGGCTCTGGTCCGAGCGATCGGGGGTGGTGGATATCGGCCTCGAAGGCAAGATGCTGGTGGCGGCCTTCGCGGCCGCAGCAGCGGCATACGCCTTCGGGTCGGCCTGGATCGGCCTGATCGCGGGCATTGGCGCGTCGGTGGTCTTCGGCCTCATCCACGGCTTCGCGTCCATCAGCCAGCGCGGCAACCAGATCGTGTCCGGCGTCGCCATCAACATGCTGGCCGCCGGACTCACCGCCATCGTGGGCAATGCCTGGTACAATCAGGGCGGACGCACGCCGCCGCTTGAGGGCGCGCAACGCTTCGAGGACGTGATCTTCGGCCATTCGGCGCTCGTCTACGTGGTGCTGCTCGCCGTGCCGCTCACCTGGTTCGTGCTGGGACGCACCCGTTTCGGCCTCCGCCTGCGCGCCGTGGGCGAGAACCCCGCCGCCGTCGATACGGCGGGCATTTCCGTCACCGGATTGCGCTACACCGCCGTGATCATTGGAGGTGTGCTCTGCGGCATCGGCGGAACCTATCTCTCCGTGGGGCAATCGGCGGGCTTTCTGAACAACATGACGGCCGGCAAGGGCTTCATCGCGCTCGCCGCGCTCATCTTCGCCAAGTGGCGGGCATGGCCGGCCCTCGGCGCCTGCATCCTCTTCGGCCTGCTCGATGCCATCTCCATCCGTCTGCAGGGCATTGCGCTGCCGGGGATCGGCGAGGTGCCAGTCCAGGCCATTCAGGCGCTGCCCTATCTCATGACCGTCATCCTGCTCGCAGGCGTCATCGGCAAGGCCATCCCGCCGCGCGCCGCCGGCGTACCCTATGTGAAGGAGCGCTGAGCATGACATCGCTGGACACTCTGTTCGAAGCCGCCAAGGCGATCCAGGCCAAGGCCTACGCCCCGTATTCGCGCTTCAAGGTCGGCGCCGCGATCGCCACGCCCGACGGCAGGATCTTTGTCGGCTGCAACGTGGAGAACGCCGCTTATCCGGTCGGATCCTGCGCCGAAGCGGGCGCGATCTCGGCCATGATCGCGGCCGGCGAAAGCCGCATCGCGGCCATCGTCGTGATGGGGGAGGGCGAGCATCTCGTCACCCCCTGCGGCGGCTGCCGCCAGCGCATTCGCGAATTCGCCGCGTCCGACACGCCTATTCACATTGCGGGGCCGGAGGGAATCCGGAAGCGCTTCACGCTCGACGCGCTGTTGCCCTTCTCCTTCGGACCGGACAATTTGACGGATCGTTGAATTCGATCCGAGACCGATTGCGACCATGAAAGGAAGGCCTGCGTTTCGGGCCTGAAACGATGACGATGCAACAGATGATTCAAGAGGCGGCCGCCTTCGTGCGTGCCCGCGGCTTCGACGGCCATTTCGATGCGGCTTTCGTGCTCGGCACGGGACTCGGCACCCTCGTCGACGAAGTCAGCGATGCGGTGAGCCTGCCTTATGCCGAGATTCCGCATTTCCCCAAGAGCGGCGTCTCCGGCCATGCGGGCAAGCTCGTCGCCGGCACGCTCGAAGGCAAGCGTGTGCTGCTGTTCCAGGGCCGCGCGCATTATTACGAGACGGGCGATGCCGGTGCGATGCGCCTGCCCATTGCTTTCGTGAAGGAACTCGGCATTCCGGTTCTCGTCGCCACCAACGCGGCCGGCTCCGTGCGTGCGGACATCCGCCCCGGCAGCCTCGTGGCGATCAGCGATCACCTCAATCTCTCGGGTGGAAACCCGCTGCTGCGCGATCACACGGAGGGTCGCTTCGTCTCGCTCACCAACGCCTATGACGCGGATCTGCGCCAGGTCCTGCAGCGCGCCGCGCAGAAGAGCGGCATCGCGTTGCCCGAAGGCGTTTATGCCTGGCTGTCCGGCCCCAGCTTCGAGACGCCGGCCGAGATCAGGATGGTGCAGATTCTCGGCGGCGACCTCGTCGGCATGTCCACGGTGCCGGAGGTGATCCTCGCGCGCTATTACGGCCTGAAGGTCGCTGCCGTTTCGGTCGTCACGAACCTCGCGGCGGGGATCGAAGGCGCTTCGCCCTCGCATCAGGAAACCAAGGATACGGCGGCCGAAGCGTCGGAGAAGTTCAAACGTCTCATTCGGTCCTTCGTTGCGGAGCTGTCCCATGTCTGATGCTCAAATAGCTGAGCGCGCCCTGCGCAGTCTCGATCTCACCGATCTCACGGATACCTGCACCGATCAGGCCATCGATGCGCTCTGCAAGAAGGCGCTCGATCCACGCGGGCCGGTGGCGGCCGTGTGCGTGTGGCCGCAATTCGTGAAGCGGTCCCAGGAGAACCTCCGAGGCTCGCCCGTGCGCATCGCCACGGTGGTGAACTTCCCCGCCGGTGGCGAGGATGTGAGCCGCGTCACGGACGACACGCAGGAGGCACTCTCCGACGGCGCCAACGAGATCGATCTCGTGCTGCCCTATGAAGCCCTGCGCCGGGGCGATGTTGCCGTAGCCGCCGAGATGGTGGAGGCCGTGCGTGATCTCGTCGATCAGGGGCGTCTGCTCAAGGTGATCCTCGAAACGGGCGAGCTGAAGGATCCGGCGCTGATCGAGGCGGCGAGCCGTCTCGCCATCGAGGCGGGCGCGGACTTCATCAAGACCTCGACCGGAAAGACGCCGGTTTCGGCGACGCCTGAAGCGGCGGAGATCATGCTCGAGGCCATCAAGGCTTCCGGCAAGCCCGTCGGCCTCAAGCCCTCCGGCGGCATCCGCACGGTGGCCGATGCGAAGATCTATCTCGATCTCGCCGACCGTATCATGGGGCCGGGCTGGGCGACGCCGCGGACATTCCGCATCGGCGCGAGCAGCGTCTACGACGCGCTGATCGCCGCCATCGAAGGAAGGGCCGGAACGGCGGCCACCGGAACCTACTGACATGACGCTTCTTCCGCAGGAAATCATCCGCCACAAGCGCGACGGCGGCACCCTCGATCCCGCGCATATCGAGCACTTCATCGAAGGCCTCACAGGGGGGCGCGTCACCGAAGGACAGGCGGCGTCCTTCGCCATGGCCATCTTCTTCCGGGGCCTCTCCGTGCCGGAGCGCGTGGCGCTCACCCGTGCGATGATGAATTCCGGCACCGTGCTCACCTGGGATCTGCCGGGGCCGGTGCTCGACAAGCATTCGACCGGCGGCGTGGGTGATACGGTCAGCCTCGCGCTCGGTCCCGCGGTCGCGGCCTGCGGCGGATACGTGCCGATGATTTCAGGACGCGGGCTCGGCCATACGGGCGGCACGCTCGACAAGTTCGATTCGATTCCCGGCTATGTGACGCAGCCCGATATCGACACGTTCCGGCGTGTCACGCGGGAGGTCGGTTGCGCCATCATCGGCCAGACCGCCGATCTCGCGCCGGCCGACAAGCGCCTCTACGCCATCCGCGACGTGACGGCGACGGTGGAATCCATCGACCTCATCACCGCGTCCATTCTTTCGAAGAAGCTGGCCGCAGGCCTGCAGGGCCTCGTGATGGACGTGAAATTCGGCTCCGGCGCCTTCATGGACAATGCCGGCGATGCGCGAAAGCTCGCCGAGAGCCTTGTGCTCGTCGCCAACGGTGCCGGCCTGCCCACGAGCGCGCTTCTCACCGACATGAACGAGTCGCTCGCCTCCGCCGCCGGCAACGCGGTCGAGATGATCTATGCGGTCGAGTACCTGACGGGACGCCGCCGCGAGGAGCGCTTCCACACGGTGACGGTGGAGCTTTCCGCCGAGATGCTGCTGCTCGGCAAGCTCGCCGCGAGCATCGAGGACGCGCGCGAAAAAATCGAACATGCGATTGCATCCGGCAAGGCGGCCGAGGTTTTTCAGCGCATGGTCACGGCGCTGGGCGGTCCCGCCGATTTTCTGGAAAAGCACAGAACTCACCTGCAGGCAGCACCTGTCGTTCGTGCCGTTCACGCCGAACGAACGGGCATTGTGCAGAAAGTCGCCGCGCGGGCGATCGGCGTCGCCGTCGTCGCACTCGGCGGCGGCCGCACGCGGCCGCAGGACCCGATCGATCATGCGGTCGGACTGACGGAACTCGCGGCCATCGGCGAGACCGTCGATGCCTCGCGTCCGCTCGCCATCGTGCATGCGCGCAGCGAGGCGGCCGCCGAGGCGGCGGCCCGCGCCGTTCGCGCCGCCTACACCATCGGCGACGGCAAGGCCGCTCCCGGCCCCGCCATCCTGGAGCGGATCGGAGCGACCGCATGAGCCTTCTCGTTGCCGTCACCTGGGAGACGCAGCCCTGGGTCGAGCGTTTCACCCGCCATCTGCCTGATCGTGACATCGTCGTGCTGGGCGAGGATTTCGACAGGGACGCCGTTCGCTACGTGGCGACCTGGGGGCCGAAGCCAGGAAGCCTGTCCGGCCTACCCAATCTCGAGGCGATCTTCTCGCTCGGCGCAGGCGTCGATCATCTCATGAGCTATCCGGACCTGCCTGACGTGCCCATCGTGCGCGTGGCGCAGGACGATCTCACTCATCGCATGAGCGAGTACATGGTGCTGCACTGCCTCATGTACCTGCGCGAGCAGCGCCGTTTCGACGAGGACCAGAAGGCCAAGCGCTGGAACCCCGATCGCGCTCCTCCGATCGCCGGAGACGTGCGCGTCGGCATCATGGGCTTCGGCGTGCTCGGTCAGGATGCGGCGCGCAAGCTGAAGGTGATGGGCTTCGACGTGGCCGGCTGGAGCCGCATGCCGAAATCCGTCGAGGGCTTCGAGGTCTATGCGGGCGACGAGGGGCTGGCGCCTTTCCTCGGCCGCACCGACATTCTCATCGCTCTCATGCCCCTCACGCCGGAGACGAAAGGCATCCTCAACCGCTCCCTGTTCGGGAAGCTCGCGCGCGACGGCAGGCTCGGCGGACCGGTCCTGATCAATGCAGGGCGCGGCAAGCTGCAGGTGGAATCCGACATTCTCGCCTGTCTCGACGACGGAACCCTGATGGCCGCCACGCTCGACGTGTTCGAGACCGAGCCCCTGCCGGAGAACTCCCCTCTCTGGACGCACCCGCGCGTGACGATCACGCCGCACAACTCGGCGACGAGTGAGCCTGAAGCGACGGCGCGCTACATCGCGCAGCAGATCCGCCGCCATGAGGCCGGTGAGGCGTTCGAGAACGTGGTGGACAGGAAGCGCGGTTATTGAGGGGCATCGTTCGGTTTTTGGTCATCCCGGACGAAGCGCAGTGAAGATCCGGGAGCATCTAAAGGATGTCATCCCCGGCGAGCAAAGCGAGGGAAGGGGATCCATAGCGTTGCGCCTGATCGTGGATTCCCTTCCCCTCCGCTGACGCTTCGGCCGGGAATGACACCTTCTCACGTCATCACCGGCACAAGCCCGGCCATGACAGTTGCGTCACACTAACCGCTTGATCAAACTGATCGGCCCATAACTCGTCCTGCGGATGCGCTCCTCGGCGGCCGACAGCGGCTCCATCATCACGGTCATGCTGTGGCCGGTGGCATGGATGAAGTTCGTCTCGTCCATCATCAGGCCCACATGGCCCTTCCAGAACACGAGATCGCCGCGCCGCAGGCCGCTGAGATCCGGATTCACCTCGATGGAAGACCCAAGCTCGCGCTCCTGCATGTCGCTGTCGCGCGGGGCCTTGATGCCGGCGGCCGTCAAGACGGTCTGTGCGAGCCCCGAACAGTCGATGCCGAGGCTCGTCTTGCCGCCCCAGAGATAAGGCGTGTGCAGGAATCGCTCGGCGACGCCCACGTAATCCGTCTCGAAGACATCGAGACCGCTCAGGTGCGCGGCGAAGACCCAGCCGCCGGTGGCGAGGCGCGCGTAGTCCCCTTCGGTTCCCGTGACGGCCACTTTCGAGTTGAGCGTCAGGTAATCCTGGAAGGGCAGCTTCAGGTTGGGTCCCGGATAGACGAAGGTGCGGACGGCGCGGACCTTGTGGGTCGGCTCCGGTCCGGGCTCGCCGAGAGCGGCACTCGGCAGATAGCCCACATAGCCGTCATGGTGAAGCTGCACCCAGGCCCAGCCCTCGTGCTCGTCGTAGACGGTCACGCTTTCCCCAAAGATCGCCTGCGTGTCCACCGGCGCCTCGCGGGACGGGTGGCGGTGCAGCGGCGAGAAGGTCGCGATCACGCGCCTGACCATGCCGGCCGTGAAGCGCTCGGCGGTCACCTGTCCGCGCAGGCGCTCGTCGGCGAGATCGTCACGGAAGGGCGTGATACGGCGGTCGAAACTCATCGGGGCAGCTCCTGGACGGTTACGGCGTTCTTCTAAACGCGTGGATGCTACGATGCTACGAGTTTAGGACCCGTAGCGCTCCTTCAGGAGGGCGAACATGGCGCGCGCCGCCTGGACCTCGCCGCCCTCCGGCCGCGCCGGCTTGGTGGAGCTGTTCCAGGCGAAGATGTCGAAATGCACGTACGCCTTGGCGGCCGCCACGAAGCGGCGCAGGAACAGCGCCGCGGTGATCGAGCCGCCCATCGGCCCACCGGTGTTGTTCATGTCGGCGAATTTGGAATCGAGCTGGCTCTGGTAGGGCGTCCAGAGCGGCATGCGCCAGACGGGGTCGTTCACGCTTGAGCCATGGCGGGCGATGTCGGCGGCGAGCGCATCGTCGTCGGTATAGAAGGGCGGCAGCTCGGGGCCGAGCGCCACGCGGGCCGCGCCCGTCAGCGTCGCGAAATCGACGAGCAGATCCGGGCTCTCCTCGTCCGCCAGCGCCAGGGCATCGGCCAGGATGAGCCGACCCTCCGCATCCGTGTTGCCGATCTCGACGCTGATGCCCTTGCGGCTCGCAAGAATGTCGCCGGGCCGGAAGGCATTGCTGGAAATGGAATTCTCGACGGCGGGGATCAGCACGCGCAGGCGCACGGGGAGCTTGGCGTCCATGATCATCGAGGCGAGCGCGAGAGTCGCGGCCGCGCCGCCCATGTCCTTGCGCATGAGCAGCATGGACGAGGCAGGCTTGATGTCGAGGCCGCCCGTGTCAAAAGCGACGCCCTTGCCGACGAGCGTGACGCACGGCGCATCCGCCTTGCCCCAGGTGAAGTCGATCAGACGCGGCGGAATGGCCGACGCGCGCCCGACCGCATGGATCATCGGAAAGTTCTGCTTCAGCAGATCGTCGCCGACGATGCTGGTGAAGGAAGCGCCGTGATTCTCCGCGAGCCGGCGCGCCGCCGCCTCGATTCCGTCGGGACCGAGATCGCTGGTCGGCGTGTTGACGAGGTCGCGGCTCGTCACGACCGCGTTCGCAATGTGCGAGACTTCCTCGGCATCGACATCCTTCGGCGTCACGAGGCGCACGGATTTCTCGCTTCGCTTGCGGTAGCGGCCGAAGCTGTAGCTGCCGAGAAGCCAGGCAAGGGTGGCGAGTGCCGGGTTCGGCGCATCCGTCTCGAAGCGGTAGACGCCGTCCGGCAGGAGCGTCGGAAGCTTGCCGACGAGAAATGGATCGTTGTGCCTGGCATCGGCGCCGTTGAGTCCGAAGACGACGCCCATGAGGCCGCCATCGGCACCCGGCAGCAGGCAATGGCTTCCGGCCTTGCCTTCGAAGCCCTGGGCTTTCGCGAAGCCCTGAGCAAGTTGCGGGAGCTGCCCTGCAACGTCCGGCCAGGTCTGCTCGGTCACGAGCCAGACCGGCTTCGAGGCATCTTTCGCTGAGGCAAGGAGAGGATGGGGCATCGGCTTTGACCTAACGATGGAAGAATTGGAAGACATTTTGATCGGGTGAAGTCATGCCCATCACCCGATGGCATGCTCGCGCACGATGCGCGCGAGACCTGCGATCAGGGCCTGCTGCATGTCCTTCGTCTCTGCCTTGATGCCGTGGCGCTCGAGAGCGTGGATGTAGAGTTCCGCGCGCTCCGGTGCGGCCAGGATGGTGACGGAAGAAGGGCGGCCGAATTGCGACAGCGCGCCGTTGATCTCGTCTCCGGTCAGCAGACCGGAGAGGTAAGGTGCGAGAAGATTGCTGTTCATGCGGCCCGAAACCACGGATGCGCGGGCGCTGAACAGGAGATGCAGCAGGCCGACCCTGTTCTCGCCGCTGTTGCGCTGTGCCGCATCGAGTCCGAGATCGAAACCCTTCGGGTCTTCCGGTTCGGTGGCCGGGCGGCCGATCATGGAATGCTCGCGCAAGAGCGCGTACATCTCGCCGGTCATGTAGGTGGCGAAGCGCTCGATGCGCCCGTTCCTCATCTCGATCCATTTCGGATGCGTGCCGGCCGAGCAGATCAACCCGTTCTCGATGCCGGCGCCGAGAACCAGCGTCTCCTCGCCGCGCATCACGTCGGCGGCGCCGGGAGCAGGCTCGCAGAACAGGCCGGGGATGATGTAACCCTGGCGGCCGTTCTCCAGATCCACCGGCGCGAGCGCCCGGGCGATCTCGGCGGGGCCTGCAGGACAGGCCGCGTAGGGCGCCTCGACCCATCCTTCGCGGCTTCCCACCATGCCGACGAGCAGAACGGGAGCATCCGGCTCCGCCTTCAGCCAACGGCCGCATTGGCTCAAGAAAACATCGCGATGCTGGCCGCGTCGGAGGGACGACACGCCCTCATCCGACGAGACCTGATCGATAATGGTCTCGTTCTCGATGAGATAGCCACGAAAGCGGGTCGTTCCCCAATCGGCGACGATGAAGCGCAAAGCCAATGATCCCTGATTAACGGGTTCCGTACATCCGGTCGCCGGCATCGCCCAGCCCCGGCACGATATAGCCGTGGTCGTTGAGGCGCTCGTCGATGGACGCGGTCCAGATATGCACGTCGGGATGCGCGCCGCGCAGCTTCTCGATGCCCTCGGGGGCGGCGAGCAGGCAGACGAAGCGCAGGTCCTTGGCGCCGCGCTCCTTCAGTCGGTCGATGGCCGCGACGGCCGAGTTCGCGGTGGCGAGCATCGGGTCGAGCACCAGCACCATGCGGTCGGCGAGATCGGACGGGGCCTTGAAATAATATTCGACCGCCTGGAGCGATTCCGGATCGCGGTAGAGGCCGATATGGGCGACGCGGGCGGCGGGGACCAGGGTGAGCATGCCGTCGAGAAAGCCGACGCCCGCGCGCAGGATCGGAGCGAAGACGAGCTTCTTGCCGGCGATCTGCGCACCTTCCATCTTGGTCATCGGAGTCTCGATCTCGATGCGCTCCATGGGCAGGTCGCGTGTGACCTCGTAGCAGAGCAGCATGCCGATCTCGTTGAGGAGCTGGCGGAAGCCCTTCGTCGAACGCTCCTTGTCCCGCATCAGGGTCAGCTTGTGCTGAACCAGCGGATGATCGACCACGGTGACGCCCTGCATGTTCTTTTCCTCTTTGATCGTCGTATGCTGATTCATCTAAACCATCGGAGCGGAATGCGAAGCCATCCGATGCTTCAAGGTTCTCTTCTGCGTTCGATGCACTAAAAAACCGTCCCGTCGCTGATCACGCTGAGAGGGGGCGAGCCGTCGCCGCGCTTCTCTTTCGCGAGCCTTCGTCCCGTCGCCCATGTGCCGCCCTCGAGCACCTTGGCGAGAGGAAAGTCCTTCGCGGCAAATCCTAGCTGCGCGCGGATCGGTTCGGCAATGCGGTCGAGAAGGGCCACGGTCAAGGCCCGCCATTCCACCACGAGTTCGGAATCGACCGCATGGGGGCGGGTTGCGTCCGCCGGGTCCTTCAGAGTGATTACGCCCGTATCGAGGAAAAGCCCGCCGTTGCGGTATTCGGGCAGGCCCGTGAGGCCGTCGATGTCCACGACGGTGAAGCCCGCCCATTCGAGCGGCTCGATCAGGGAATAGGAGAGCCACTGGGAGAGCTTGTGGAAGGGGATCAGCCCCTTCGTGGCGTCCGGCGCCTCGATCAGGGGGTGACGCCAGGTGTCGCCGAGATCGACGCCGCCCAGCGTGATCCGGCCCGGCCAGATCGGCCCGAGATGGGTGAGCAGCGCCTCCAGGATCGCGGTCGCCCGGATGCTGTCGTCCTCGGCCGTGCCGGCGATGACGTCGACGAGGCCGCCCGGACGGGGATCGTCGATCTGTCCGAAGATATCGGGGTTCGTGGCGACGACGCGGCCGAGACGGTTCAGCAGGGCGGCGCGGCCTTCGAGCCCGACGAGCGGATTGTCGTCCGAGACCTGAAAACCTTCGGCCAGATCCTCCGGCGTCAATGTCATGAGCACGTCGGCATCGACGCGGAACGGATCCTCGGGCTTGCTCGAAAAGGCGCCGCTCACGAACATGTCGAAGCTCGCGACCGCCAAGCCTTCGGACCGGGTATAGATTTCGCCCGTACGGCCTTCCTCGTAGCGCCACTGCGCCCCCGCGCCCGCATCGAGCAGGACGGACACGATGGCAAGGTCGAAGGCGGCACGGGCCATGTCGGCGGCGGTTTCCCAGGGAGCGCCGTGCATCACCGCATCCCAGCGGTCATGGCCTCCGGCGGAGAAATGGCGCCAGCGGGCATGGAACGGGATATCGAGCGACGGATAGGCCTCGCGGATCGTCTTGACGACTTCGTCGGCGCAAGCTTCCAGGCGGGCGGGATCGACCGTGAAATGGCGAAGGCGGCCTTCGAGCCCGACCCGCAGGAGCTGGTGCGACCGTTCGCGCACGGCGGCGGCTGAGAGAAGGCTTCGCGCGGCTTGGGCTTCGGGAGACAGGTCAGGCTGGTCGGTCACACGGGGCTCCGGTGCTTTCGGGTCGTGAGCGATAGCATAATCTCAAGCCGGCGCAGCGTCCCGGCGGCCGGCCGTTTGACGGGAAGGTTAAAAACGAACGGACGCCGACGGCCAAGCCGGCATCCGTTTCGACGGCACTTCTTCAAAAGCGCTCCAGATCGCGGCCCTTCACCTGCGTCAGCTCGGCCGCGTCGGGCGCGCCATCCGGGGTGTAGTAGCCTGCGGCCTTCTTGGCTTCCAGCTCGACCTGCGCATCCGGCGGCACGAGCTCGGCCGGGATCGGCACCCGCTCCACCACCTCGATGCCGGAGCCCGTGATGGCGTCGTACTTCATGTTGGACATGGACATGAGCCGGTCGATGCGGCGGATGCCGAGCCAATGCAGGACATCGGGCATGAGCTGCTGGAAGCGCGCGTCCTGCACGCCGGCCACGCATTCGGTGCGCTCGAAATAGGTGGCGGCCTGGTCGCCGCCCTCCTGCCGCTTGCGGGCATTGTAGACCAGGAACTTGGTCACCTCGCCGAGCGCCCGGCCTTCCTTGCGGTTATAGGCGATCACGCCGACGCCGCCCCCTTGAGCCTCCCGGACGCATTCCTCGATGCCGTGCACGAGATAGGGCCGGCAGGTGCAGATGTCGGAGCCGAACACGTCGGAGCCGTTGCACTCGTCGTGGACACGGCAGGCGATGCGTGTCTTGGGATCGCTCAGGCGCGAGACGTCGCCCACCACATAGACCGTGGTGTTGCCGATGGGCGGCAGGAAGACGTTCATGTCGGGCCGCGTGACGAGCTCGGGGAACATGCCGCCCGTCTGCTCGAAAAGGGTGCGGCGCAACTCGCCCTCGGAGCAACCGAAGCGCTGGGCGATGCCCGGCAGGTACCAGACCGGATCGACCGCGATCTTCGTGACCGAGATGTCGCCCGATTCATGCAGGAAGCCGCCATCCGCCTCGAGGCGCTTCGCCCCCATGGCGGAGAGGATCTCGGGCATGTTGAGGCGCGCCTTGGTGACCGCGATGCTGGGCCTGATGTCGAGGCCGCCGGCGATCTCGTCCTTGTAGATCTCGCCCACCTTGTGCCCCCAGGGATCGAGGGAGACGATCCTGCCCGGCTCGAACCATTGCGGATGCGGGCCGATCTCGGCGGTCGGGTGGGTGTTGTGGAGATCCGGCCGCGCCAGCGGGTTCAGCGCCCGGGCCGAAATGGCGAGGGCCCGGTAGAGCGAATAGGAGCCGCCATGGGCGCCGATCACGTTGCGGTCGGCCGGGTTGGTGACGGTGCCGATGATCGGGCCACGCTCCTGGGGATCCTGCGCTCCCCATCTGATCGGATGCTTGATGGTGCCTGCGTTCGGCTCGGGGTGAGAGGTGAGCCGGATATGGGTCGAGCGGTTAGGCGAGCTCATGAACGATCTTCCACGCGAAAACGGGAAGACTCCCTCAACGGATCGTCGGAGAGCCTCCATACGATCTATGGAAGACTGATCCAAAGTTTCGGTGCCGTCAATGCCGCGCGCCGAAGGTGCGGCAGCTTGGCCCTTATCGAGGCTCGCGCGCAGGCGATTTCATGCCGTCAATTGGCCTTGTGCCTGCCGTCACGTGGCGGATCAAAGCCAAGCCTTGCCCTTGGCGCCATGGGGCACGCCCAGATGCTTCAGCACGCTCGCCCCCATGTCGGCAAAGCTTTCCCGCCGTCCGATGGCGTTCAGTGCCACACCCCGCCCGAAGCTCAGGATCGGTGTGTGCTCGCGGGTATGGTCGGATCCGCGCCACGAGGGATCATTGCCGTGGTCGGCCGTGATGATGACGAGGTCGCCGTCCTGAAGCGCCGCCTCGATCTCCGGAATGCGCCGGTCGAAGGCCTCCAGGGCGGCGGCGTAGCCGGGAATGTCGCGTCGATGGCCGAACTCGCTGTCGAAATCGACCAGATTGGCGAAGACGAAGCCCCCGTCGGGCAGGTCCTTCAACGCCCCGATGGCCGCGGACAGGCAGGCATCGTTGCCGTTGGGCTTGATTTCCTTGCCCGTGCCGCGATGGGCGAAGATGTCGCCGATCTTGCCGACGGTGACCACCGGACGGCCCGCCTTCGTGAGCGTATCGAGGATGGTGTCTGAAGGCGGCGGCGTGGCGAAATCCTTGCGGTTGCCGGTGCGCTTGAAGCCCGTTTCGGGGGCGCCCAGGAAGGGGCGGGCGATCACGCGGCCGATCTTGTACTCGTCGCAGAGCTCGCGCCCGATCCGGCAGAGGTCATAGAGCCGCTCCAGCCCGAAGGTGTCCTCATGGGCCGCGATCTGCAGCACGCTGTCGACAGAGGTGTAGACGATCGGCTTGCCGCTGCGCATGTGCTCGGCGCCCAGCTCGTCGATGACGGCGGTGCCCGAGGCATGCTTGTTGCCGAGAATGCCGGGAAGGTTGCCGCGCTCGATCAGTGCTGCGGTCAATTTCTCCGGAAAGGACGGGATCGTATCGGGAAAGTAGCCCCAGTCGAAGGCGACGGGAACGCCCGCGATCTCCCAATGGCCCGAGGGCGTATCCTTGCCCTTGGAGGTCTCGACGCCGTAGCCCCAGGCGCCTTTCAGTGCGCCACGTGGCGCAAGGTTCGGCGGCATGCGCCCCGTCGAAGCCTCGCAGGCAAGCCCGAGACCGAGCGCGGTCATATGGGGCAGGTCGAGAGGCCCCTGGCGCAGACCGGCCTGATCGCCTCCGCCCGTCGCACAGGCCTCCGCGATGTGCCCGAGCGTATCGGCTCCGGCATCGCCATAGGCCGGCGCATCCTCGGCCCCGCCGATACCGACGGAATCGAGCACGATGAGTAGAGCGCGAGGCATGAATTCTTGTCCTTTAACCCACGAGAGTCACGACTGATACGGCATTACGGCAAAAGATGCGATGCTCCTCAATAGGGGGGGGGACATCCAGACCTGGGGGCTGGTCGCAAGCGCGCTATTCCCGAACGGCGTCCGATGCCGCCGTTTCGAGGTTGAAGGCGGCGGCGAAGAGGGCCTTGGTATAGTCGGTCCGGGGGGCGGCGAAGATGTTCTCGGCGGAGCCTTCCTCGACGATCCTGCCGTTCTGCATCACCACCACGTGGTTCGCGAGCGCCCGCACCACCTTGAGATCGTGGCTGATGAACATGTAGGCGAGGTTGCGCCGCTTCTGGAGGTCGCGCAGCAATTCGACGATCTGCGCCTGCACGGACATGTCGAGCGCCGAGGTCGGCTCGTCGAGCATGATGAATTGCGGTTCGAGCGCCATGGCGCGGGCGATGGCGATACGCTGGCGCTGGCCGCCGGAGAACTCGTGCGGATATCGGTCCATGGTCGATGGATCGAGGCCCACATCCTGAAGGGATCGCGCGACGATGTCGCGACGCTGCGCGTAGGTGAGGCCCTTGTCCTGAACGAGCAGCCCTTCCTCGACGATCTCGGCCACGGACATGCGGGGCGAAAGGGAGCCGTAAGGATCCTGGAACACCACTTGCAGGTCCTTGCGCAGCGGACGGATCTCCTTCCCGCGCATGCCGTCGATGCGGTTGCCGAGGAACACGACAGGGCCTTCCGATTGCACGAGGCGCAGAATGGCGAGGCCGAGGGTGGTCTTGCCGGAGCCGGATTCGCCCACCACGCCGACGGTCTCGCCCCTGCGCACGCGCACCGATACGCCGTCGACCGCCTTCACATGGCCGACGGTCTTCTGGAAGAAGCCGCGCTTGATGGGGAACCACACCTTGATCGGCCCGGCATCGACGATGACCGGCGCATCCTTCGCCACTGGATTGGCGCGTCCCTTCGGCTCGGCGGCGAGGAGGCGCTGCGTGTAGGGATGCTGCGGGTTGCCGAACACCTCCGCGACCGTTCCGTGCTCGACGATCTTGCCCTTCAGCATCACGCAGACGCGGTCGGCGATCTTGCGGACGATGCCGAGGTCGTGGGTGATGAAGAGCATCGACATGTTGAGCCTGCTCTTCAATTCCGCAAGCAGCTGCAGGATCTGCGCCTGCACCGTGACGTCGAGCGCAGTGGTCGGCTCGTCGGCGATGAAGAGGTCGGGCTCGTTGGCGAGCGCCATGGCGATCATCACGCGCTGGCGCTGGCCGCCGGAGAGCTGGTGCGGATAGGCGTCGAGCCGCGATTCCGCATCCCGAATGCCGACAAGCGTGAGAAGCTCGAGCGTGCGGGTGCGGGCCTGGCGATCGGACAGGCCGCGATGCAGTTTCAGGATCTCGCCGATCTGCCGCTCGATGGGGTGGAGCGGATTGAGCGAGGTCATCGGCTCCTGGAACACCATGGTGATGTCGTCGCCGCGAACCTTTCGCATCTCATCCTCGTAGGCGGCGATCAGGTCCTTGCCCTTGAACAGGATGCGGCCCGATGGGTGATGCGCGGACGGGTAGGGCAGGAGCTTGAGCGCCGACAGGGCGGTGACGGACTTGCCCGATCCGGATTCGCCAACCAGCGCCACCGTTTCGCCCGGCATGACGTCGAAGGAGACGCGGTCGACCGCCAGCATGTCGCCGCCGCCCTGGCGGAACGCGACGGAGAGGTCTTGGACGGACAGGAGGGGCTCGGTCATCGGAACGTCTTCCGCGGATCGAAGGCGTCGCGCACCGCTTCGCCGACGAAGATGAGGAGGCTGAGCATGATGGCGATCACGAAGAAACCCGCGAGGCCGAGCCATGGCGCCTGAAGGTTGGCCTTGCCCTGTGCCAGAAGCTCGCCGAGCGAGGGCGAGCCGGGCGGCAGGCCGAAGCCGAGGAAGTCCAGGGAGGTGAGCGTCGTGATCGAGCCGTTGATGATGAACGGCATGAAGGTGAGCGTCGCCACCATGGCGTTCGGCAGGAGGTGCTTGAACATGATGGTGCCGTTCGACAGCCCCAAGGCGCGTGCGGCGCGCACGTATTCGAAGTTTCTCGCGCGCAGGAACTCGGCGCGGACCACGCCGACGAGCGACACCCAGGAGAAGAGCAGCAGGATGCCGAGCAGCACGAAGAAGCTCGGCGTGATCACGGCCGAGATGATGATGAGAAGATAGAGCGAGGGGATTGCGGTCCAGATCTCGATGAAGCGCTGGAACAGGAGATCGGTCCAGCCGCCGTAATAGCCCTGCACCGCGCCGGCAAGGATGCCCACGATGGACGAGATGCCGGCGAGGGTCAGGCCGAACAGCACGGAGATGCGGAAGCCGTAGATGAGGCGCGCCACCACGTCCCGGCCCTGGTCGTCGGTGCCGAGCCAGTTCCACTCGATGTCCTTGCAGCCGGTGCCGCCGGTGCGCTCCGCGATGGGGCGGCATTGCTCGTCGGTGAGCATCCATGTGGGCGGCGCCGGCGCCGGGACGGGCAAGTCGAGATTATGCGTGTTGTAGGAGAAACGCACCGGCGCCCAGAGCAGCCAGCCGTTGTCCTGGATCTCCTTGGCGATGACCGGATCGCGGTAATCGGTCTGCGCCAGGAAGCCGCCGAACTTCTCTTCCGGATAGTCCACGAAGGCGGGATAGAGCAGCTCGCCCTTGTAGGAGGCGAGGATCGGCTTGTCGTTGGCGATCAGCTCGGCGAAGAGGCTCAGCACGAACAGGATCATGAAGATCCAGAACGACCAGTAGCCGCGCCTATTGGCCTTGAAGTTCTGCAGCCGTCGCCGATTGAGCGGCGAGAGCCTGATGAAGCCTTCCTTCGGCAGGGGAGGAGCCACGGGCGAAGACGCCGGAGAGACGAGGGGCACGTTCTCGTTCATCTCACGCCTCCCTGGTCTCGAAATCGATCCGCGGATCGATCCAGGTATAGGTGAGGTCGGAGACCAGGTTCACCGCGAGACCCACCAGCGAGAAGATGTAGAGATTGGCGAAGACCACCGGATAGTCGCGGTTCACGATCGACTCGAAGGACAGAAGCCCCAGGCCGTCGAGGGAGAAGATGGTCTCGATGAGAAGCGCCCCGGCGAAGAAGGCGCCGATGAAGGCTCCGGGAAAACCCGCGATGACGATGAGCATGGCATTGCGGAACACGTGGCCGTAGAGGACCTGCCGCTCGGACAATCCCTTCATGCGCGCCGTGAGCACGTATTGCTTGCGGATCTCGTCGAGGAAGGAGTTCTTCGTCAGCAGGGTCGAGGTGGCGAAGGCGCCGAGCGCCATGGCGGTGATCGGCAACACCAGATGCCAGAAGTAATCGACGATCTGCCAGTACCACGGCATCTGCGACCAGCTTTCGGATGTGAGGCCGCGCAACGGGAAGATCTGCCAGAACGAACCGCCGGCGAAGAGCACGATCAGCAGGATCGCGAAGAGAAAGCCCGGAATGGCATAGCCGATGATCACGACCGCGGAGGTCCAGATGTCGAAGGAGGAGCCGTCCTGCACGGCCTTCTTGATGCCGAGCGGGATCGAGATCGCATAGGACAGGAGCGTCATCCAGAGCCCGAGGCTGATGGAGACGGGCAGCTTCTCCTTGATCAGCTCCAGGACCGAGATGTCACGAAAGTAGCTCTTGCCGAAGTCGAAGCGGGCATAATCCCACAGCATTTTCAGGAAGCGTTCGTAGGCCGGCTTGTCGAAGCCGAACTGCGCCTCGAGTTGCTTGATGAATTGCGGATCGAGCCCCTGCGCGCCGCGGTAGCGGGATGTGTCGCCGCCGCCGGCGCCCGCGCCGCCGGGACTCTGAACCCCGAAATCGCCGCCGCCGCCGGAAATGCGGGAGGAAGCGCTGGAATCCTGCCCCTGCAGCTGCGCGATGATGCGCTCGACGGGGCCGCCGGGGGCGAACTGCACCAGTGCGAAGGAGATGAGCATGATCCCGAGGATCGTGGGGATCATGAGGAGAATGCGGCGTGCGATATAGGCGAGCATCAAGCGCCTGCGGATTTGGGGCCGATGCGGCCAAGGTGAGTGTCGTTGAATCCGGACGAGTATTTCAAGCCGTAGCCCAGCATGCGGTCGAATCCGATATGCGCCGCCCAGATGACCGCGACACCGAGACAGAGAGAGCTGTCCGACAGCCAGCCCGATCCCGCCAGGATGGCGGGCCCGAGAGTGGTATGGAGAGCGTTGTAGAAAACGGCTCCGGTTCTAGGGCCCGCTGTATAGGCCGCGAAGCTCAGGTCGGGTGTGAAGAAGAGGACGGCGTAGAGCCACCAGGATATGCCCATATGGGCAAAGGCGGCCGTGGCCAGGACGAAGAGGGCCAGCCCCTCGAGCCGCAGGATCAGGCGGGGCATGTCCGCCTCCCTGTGTGTCGTCAGCGTCGTGTCCAAGCCTTATCCTCTTCCGATCCGCTTCGCCTTCTCGGCATCGTACCACCAGGTTCCCGGTGCGCCCGAGGAGAGACGCGGCTTGGTCTCGGGGCGCGAGAACTGGTCCCAATAGGCAAGCCAGTCGCTGGCCCGGTACCACATGGGGACCCAATAATGGCCCGAACGGAGGACCCGGTCCAGGGCACGGCAGGCCACGTTGAGTTCCTGGCGGGACGTGGCGTTGCCGATCGTCTCGATGAGGGCATCCACCGCCGGGTTGTCGATCCCGGCGAGGTTCTGCGATCCCGGCCTCTTGCCCGCGGCCGAGCCGTAGACGATGCGCAGGCTGTCGCCGGGCGTGGACGAACCGACGAGATTGCGGCTCGCCATGTCGAAATCATATTCGTCCATCCGGCGCTGGTACTGCGCCGCATCGACGATGCGCGAAACGGCGTCGATGCCGAGTCGCTTCAGGTTCGCCTGGAACGGCTGCGTATGCGGCTGAAGCGAGGGTTGGAAATCGAGGAACTCGATCCTGAAGGGCTGCCCGTTCGGAAGCTTCAGCGTTCCACCCTCGCGCTTGCATCCCGCGTCGCGCAGGAGCTCGTCGGCGCGGCGCAGAAGACGCCGGTCCTGGCCCGACCCGTCGGAGACCGGCGGCAGGACGGGATCGCCGAAGACGGCGGCGGGCAGCGTGCCGCGAAACGGTTCCAGCAGCGCCAGCTCTTGCGGCGAGGGCTTGCCGACCGCCTTCATGTCGCTGTTCTCGAAGAACGAGGTCGTGCGCTTGAACAGGCCGAACATGATGTTGGCGTTCGTCCATTCGAAATCGAAGGCAAGGCCGATGGCTTCGCGGATGCGCGGATCCTTGAAGGCGTCCCGGCGCATGTTGAAGTACCAGCCCTGGATCGTCGAGGGCGCGTCGTTCGAAATCTCTTCCTTCTTCACCTTGCCCTCGCGCACGGCCGGGAAGTCGTAGCCCGTCGACCAGATGCGGGACGTATATTCTTCGTTGTAGTTGAGCGTTCCGTTCTTGAAGGCTTCGAAGGCCACGGTACGGTCGCGGAAATATTCGTAGCGGACGTGCTCGAAATTGTTCTGCCCCACATTCACGGGCAGGTCCTTGGCCCAGTAATCGGGAACGCGATCGAACTCGATGAAGCGCCCGACCTCGAAACGGCCGACCTTGTAGGGCCCGGAGCCGAGCGGCGCCTCCAATGTGGACGCCTCGAAATCCTTTCCCTGCCAGTAGCGTTCGGAGAAGATCGGCATGCCGCCCACGATGAGGTGGATGTCGCGGCTTCGCTGCGGCGTGAACTGGACGCGCAGGACGTCGTCCGCTTCCGGCTCCGCCGAGGCCATCTGGGTCAGGAGCTGGTTGTAGACCGGATGCCCCTTGGTCTTGAGGATGTCGAGCGAGAAGGCCACGTCCTTCGCGGTCAGCTTCGAGCCGTCGTGGAAGCGTGCTTCAGGACGCAGAATGAACCGGTAGGTGAGCTTGTCGTCGGAAATGCGCACGCTCTTCGCCACGAGCCCGTACAGCGCGTCCGGCTCGTCGCCCGAGCCTGCCATCAGGCTGTCGAAGGTGCTCGTCATTCCGGCCGCGCCGTCGCCGCGCAGCACGAAAACGTTGAGCGTGTTGAAGGTATCGAAGTTCTGATTGCCCGTGGTTTGCTTGATCTGGATCGCCAGCGTGCCGCCCTTGGGCGCCGACGGGTTCACGTAATCGAAGTGTCGGAACTCGGGCCCGTACTTCAACTCGCCGAAGCTCGAGAGGCCATGGGTTTCGGTCTCCCCGTCCTGCGCAAAGCCGATGCGCGGCAGCAAGGAAAGAGCGGCACCTGCCGCTCCGGTCCTGAGAATGGTCCGGCGGCTGATGTCCCTCATCGCGGTGCTCCCGTCTTGGCGGCCTTGGCTTCATCGTACCACCAGATGGTCGGGAAGGCGGCTCCGCCATAACGCGGCATGGTCTCGGGATGGGAATAGCGGTTCCATCGCGCGGTGCGCTGCTTCAGCGACGTCCATTGCGGAACGACATAGTCGTGGGCGAGCAGGACGCGATCGAGCGCCTTCGTGGCGGCGACGAGATCGTCGCGGTCCGTGGCGAAGATCACCTTGTCGATCAGCGCGTCGATGCCGGGATCGGCGATGCCGGCGAGGTTGCGCGAGCCCTCCCTGCTTGCTGCCTGCGAACCCCAGAACTCGCGCTGTTCGTTGCCGGGCGAGAGCGATTGCGGCCAGAGGCCGGTGGCGATGTCGAAGTCGAAGGAGCGGGTGCGGTTGGTATATTGCACGTCGTCGATGGTGCGCACGCTCGCGGCGATGCCCAGCCGATCCAGGGATGCCTTGTAGGGCAGGAACACGCGCTCCTCGTTGGGGCTGCTGCTGAGCAGCTCCACGCTCAGGACCTCTCCCTTGGCGTTGACGCGGCGGCCGTTCTTCACCTCCCAGCCCGCTTCCTTGAGCAGGCGGTCCGCCTCGCGCAGGTTGTTGCGGATCGCCTCGGGCGAGTCGTTGACCGGGTTTTTGTAGGGCGTCGTGAAGACGCTCGCCGGAACCTTGTCGCGGACGCTCTCCAGGATCTCCAGTTCCTTGCCTTCGGGCAGGCCGGACGAGGCGAGGTCGAGCCCGTAGAAATAGCTCGATGGCCGTTCGTAGAGGCCATAGAAGATCGTCTTGTTCAGCTCCTCGAAAGGAAAGGCCAGGTTGAACGCCCGGCGCACGCGCTGATCCTTGAACTTGTCGCGGCGCATGTTGAGCACGAAGGCCTGCATGACGCCCGTGGCGCGGAACGGGAATTCTTCCAGGACGACGCGGCCTTCCTGCCTGGCCGGGAAATCGTATCCCGTGGCCCAGTTGCGGGCGCTGTTCTCCGTGCGGAAGTCGAGACGGTCGGCCTTGAAGGCTTCGAGCAGCACGGTCGCGTCGCGGTAATATTCGTAGCGGATCTCGTCGAAGTTGTTCTGGCCGACATTCACGTTGACCTTTTCGCCCCAGTAATCCTTCACGCGCTCATAGGTGGCGTTGCGGCCAGCGTCGAAATTCTTGAGGCGATAGGGACCGGAGCCGAGCGGCGGCTCGAGGGTGGTCTGGGTCACGTCGCGCTTGCGCCCGTCCGGCGCGGTGCCTTCCCACCAATGCTTGGGAAGAACCATCAGCTGGCCCATGATCTGCGGCAGCTCGCGATTGCCCTTCTGATTGAACGTGAACGTGACCTCGCGCTCGCCCGTCTTCTCGGCCTTCGTGACGTTGGCGTAGTAGAAGGCATAGGTCGGGCTGTTCGCCTTCAGGCTCTCGAAGGAAAAGATCACGTCGTCCGCCGTCACCGGCTGCCCGTCGTGCCACCTGGCTTCCGGGCGCAGGCGGAAGCTGACCGAGGAGTAGTCCTCCGGATAAGAGAAGGATTCCGCGAGCAGGCCGTAGGAGGCGTTCGCCTCGTCGAGGGCGGAGGTGGTCAGGGTCTCGTAGATCAGGCCCAGCCCCTGCTCGGGCGATCCCTTCACGCCCGCGACCACGACGTTGAAGCTGTCGAATGTGCCGAGCGCGCCCAGACGCACCGTCCCGCCCTTGGGGGCGTTCGGGTTCACGTAGTCGAAATGCGGGAAGCCTTGCGGATATTTGGGCTCGTCCAGGAGGGCCGCGCCGTGCCGCCATGGGGCTTCCTGAGCTGCGAGGGGGGTGAAGGCGAGGCAGGCAGCGAGGAAGCTCGGCAGAAGGGTACGGATCACAAGGCGTCTCCTGAAAGGGCGAGGCGTCTGTCGTTCAAGCATCGGACCCAAAAGTGGGATCACTTTTCCGCACGATGCGCCCGCTTACATTTTGGGCGCAAGGGGGCGAGCGCAAGGGATAAACCGTAAATGCCGCAAGTGCCTAAAAGAAAAGCCGGGCATCAGGCCCGGCTTTCCGAAATGTGATCAATGTGAACGACTTACTGGGCGGCCGGCAGCGGAACCGGGTTGTCCGAGAGAGTCCGCAGGTAGACCAGCAGATCGGCCCGGTCCTTGGCTCCGGCAAGGCCCGCGAAGGCCATGATGGTGCCCGGGGTCGCCTGCTTCGGGTTGTGGACGAAGGCGTCCAGAGCCTCATAGGTCCAGTTGCCGCCATGGGCCTTCATGCCGGCCGAGTAGTTGAAGCCCTCATGCGAGGCGACGGGGCGTCCGACGACGCCATAAAGATTCGGCCCGACCTTGTTCGCTCCGCCCTTGTCGAGGGTGTGGCAGGCCGCGCACTTCTTGGACTGGGCCTGACCCTTCGCCGGATCGGCGCTGGCCAGGAGGACCGGAAGCGGCTGTGCCGGCTCGGCCGAGGCGGCAGCGCCCCCGGCGGCGGCCGCTTCGGGGGCCGGTAGGTCGTATCCGGGGACAGCGGGCTTATGGGGAGCAAACATGCCGCCGGCGATAACGTTGACGCCGACCACGAAGAGAAGCGTACCGAAAACGGCGCCCGCGATCTTATTGGTCTCGATATTCATCAGTTAGGCTCTCCTCGCCTTCGTACACCGGCGAAATCAGCGCAGCAGAACGGATTCGCGGGCGGATGCCCACGGCAGGGCCGTTGCTTAGCCGTAGTGATGGGGTTTTGACAATGGGGTTTCCAGGAGTTTTCGCCGTTCTCGTGGTCGCAGCACGGGTGTCGAACGCGGTGAGCCGGCCGAAGATCCGGGTCGAGCCCATGACAAACGACCTCCGCCTTGCTAAGGACCGCGCACTTTTCTGAACAAGCAGCCCCATGTCCGATCCCATCGTCCTCATTCCCGCCCGCCTTGCCGCGACCCGCCTGCCGAACAAGCCCCTGGCCGAGATCGCCGGCGAACCCATGATCGTCCATGTGTGGCGCAGGGCCGTGGAGGCGGGAATCGGGCCCGTGGCCGTGGCCACCGACGCTCCCGAGATCGCCGAGGCGGTGACCAGGGCAGGGGGGCAGGCGGTCATGACCCGGGCGGACCACGCCTCCGGGTCGGATCGCATCTTCGAGGCTGTGGAAAAGCTCGATCCGGACGGGCGGCATGACGTGATCGTGAACGTCCAGGGCGACCTGCCGACCATCGATCCGGCGGCGATCGCCGCTTCCATCGTGCCGCTGTCGGACCCGTCGGTCGACATCGCGACCCTGGTGGCCGCCATCGTCAGGGACGAGGAAAAAACCAATCCCAACGTGGTGAAGATGGTAGGAAGCCCGCTCTCGGCCGGGCATTTCCGCGCCCTCTACTTCACCCGCGCGACCGCGCCCTACGGCGAAGGCCCGCTCTATCATCACATCGGCCTCTATGCCTATCGCCGCAAGGCGTTGCAGCGTTTCGTCGGTCTCAAGCCGTCCCCCCTGGAGACGCGCGAGAGGCTCGAGCAGCTGCGGGCGCTGGAGGCCGGCATGCGGATCGACGCCGTCGTGGTCGACGACGTGCCGCTCGGCGTCGATACTCCCCACGATCTGGACAGGGCGCGCGAGATCCTCGCGGCCAGAACTATTGGGTCCCGGAGGACATCATGAGCAAGCTTATTTCCTTCCAAGGTGAGCTGGGCGCCAATTCCCACACGGCGTGCTCGGAGGCGCGTCCCGACTGGGAGCCTCTCCCGTGCCCGACCTTCGAAGACGCCCTGGCGGCCGTGAACGAGGGGATTGCGGGCCTCGCCATGATCCCCATCGAGAACTCCATCGCCGGGCGCGTGGCCGACATCCACCACATGCTGCCGACCTCGGGCCTGCACATCGTCGGCGAGCATTTCCTGCCGATCCACTTCCACCTCATGGCGATCCCGGGCGCGGATCTCGGCTCCGTGAAGGACGTCTACAGCCATGTCCATGCGCTGGGGCAGTGCCGCAAGATCATCCGCAAGCTCGGGCTGAAAGCCCATGTGGCCGGTGATACGGCAGGCTCGGCCCGGGAAGTGTCGGAGTGGAAGGATCCGACCCGGGCATCGCTTTCTCCGAGGATGGCGGCCGAGATCTACGGTCTGAACATCCTGGCCGAGAACGTGGAGGACGAAGCCCACAACACCACCCGCTTCGTCGTCCTGTCCAAGACGCCGTATTGGACGCCGGCCGGGCAGGGGCCGACCGTCACCTCCTTCGTGTTCCGCGTCCGCAACCTGCCGGCCGCGCTCTACAAGGCGCTGGGCGGGTTCGCGACCAACGGCATCAACATGACGAAGCTCGAGAGCTACATGCTCGAAGGTGAGTTCCTGGCGACGCAGTTCTATGCCGAGGTGGACGGTCACCCGGAGGACACGAACCTCAAGCGGGCCCTGGAGGAGCTGGAGTTCTTTTCCCGCGAACTGCGCATCCTCGGCGTCTACCCGGCCGACCCGTTCCGCGAGAAGATCAAGGACGCCGCCGAGTGAGCATCCTCATCCGCGACGCGGTCGAGGGGGATGTCGAGGGGATCGCCAGGGTCCACGTCCAGGGCTGGCGCGAATCCTACAGGGATTTCCTGCGCCCCGAGGCGCTGGCAGGCCTCTCCGTCGAGGAGCGAATGCAGATGTGGCAAGGCGCCTTCGCGCAGCCGGATCCGCGGGCCAAGCTTCTCGTCGCGCAGACGGATGACGGCGGGATCGTCGGTTTCGTCCGCGGCGGGCCGATTCGGGAGGGTGCCGAACAGCTCGGCACCGAGGCGGAAATCTTCGCCATCTATCTGCTCGACAAGGTCAAGCGCCGGGGCATCGGCCTGAGGCTGATGCGCGGCGTCCTCGATCATCTCGGCCGGCACGGCTTCCGCTCGGTCGGGCTGTGGGTGCTGAAGGACAATCTGTCCGCACGCCGCTTCTACGAGGCCCTGGGCGGACAATCGGGTGCCGAGCAATCCTTCGATCTGCGTGGCCAGATGGTTGTCGAGGTCGCCTATCGGTTCGACCTCACACCCGGCATGGACCGCGCCGCCCCCATGATGGATCCACGCCCCCTCCGCTAGCGATGCCGTCGCGGGCCGGGCACGGCATCCTCCTTCGTCATGGCCGTGCTCGTCCCGGCCACCCACACCTTCCTTCCCACCGCTCCGCCCTCAACCTGAGGAGCAGCGCAGCTGCGTCTCGAAGGATCGTCCTGACAGGACAGGAGTGACGCCCTCGACGTCATGGCCGGGCTCGTCCCGGCCATCCCGATACGATGAGGCTCGGCGCTTCAGTTCATCGGGATCACCGGCACGGGTCCCCGGAACAAGTCCGGGGAGGTGAGGACGGATGAGGGTGTGAGCAGCGTGATGTTATGTTCTCACTTTGTTCTTGACAGGGGGATGAACCTTGGCTATATCGTTACCCATCCCCGCCTGACGAGGGGCGCGCTCGCGAGGCGTCGCAGTTGTGGGGTGGGGAACGGTCCTGCCGCAGGTCTCGCACACCTGCGACGGGAGGCCCTTGGCAGCCCTGTGCTGGTCCAAGTCTAAACGCCTAAAAGTACCGTGCGGGACGAGCAGTTCGGCTCTTCCATTCTCACTCACAAGCGAGCCGGGCTGCCCGACACGCCACCCTCGATCTCCTGAAAAGGCTCGCAGCGCAAGCTGCGGGCCCCAAGGTGCTGCTCTTTGACAGGAAACCATCACCAGGCACCCACCCTGTCATGGCCGGCCTCGTGCCGGCCATCCCGATACGGTGAGGCACGGCGCCATTCGGATCGGGATCACCGGCACAAGGCCGGTGATGTCGTGGCGGGGGTGGTCCCGGCCGTGCGGTGGTGTCATCCCCGACGAGCGGAGCGAGGGAAGGGGATCCACGATCAAGCGTCGAGCCATGGATTCCCTTCCCCTCCGCTGCGCTCCGGCCGGGAATGACAACCACGTCGTCATGGCCGGCCGTGTGCCGTCCGTCCCGATCCGATCAGGCTCAGCGTTTCAGGCTGTCGCGATCACCGGGACGAGCCCGGTGATGACGTCGCGGGTGTCATCCCGGCGCCGCTTAGCGGAAGCCCGGACCCGCCGGCGCGGCCGCACGCGGTGCGACGCGGCTTGCCCTTTCCTCAACCCTCGGCGGATCTACGCTCCCGCCTGCGCGGGAACGACAACCGCGCAGGCTCCGGTGCCCCATCCTGCGGGAAAAGCCCGATCCGCGGGGCCGTCCGGTCGCCGATGCGGGCGGGCGCGACGGGGCGGCTTTCCTCCGTTGACGGGATGTTTACGTCCTTGAGCGAGTCTCGCGCCCATGCGTCGTGGGTTAGTTGCGTTTTTTGCCCTATCGCTCGTTGGGCTTGGGCTCACCGGTTGCGGTCTGTTTCGTTTCGAGCAGCGCGAGCCTTGGCGCGCGCAGGCCGAAGAGGCGTGCCTGTCGCAGCGTCTCGTGCAGCCTTCCGCCTACATGGCGCTCAGCTCCAAGATCGACGGGCCGGGCGTCTGCGGCATGGACCATCCGTTCAAGGTCTCGGCCTTCAACAACGGCGCCGTCGGGCTGAAATCCAAGGTCACCCTGGCCTGCCCGATCATCCCCAGCATCGATGCCTGGCTCGACGAGATCGTCAGGCCGGCCACCCAGATGTATTTCGGCGTACCGCTCGCCGATATCAAAGCCGGCTCCTATTCCTGCCGCCCCCGCAACAACCAGATGGGCGCGAAGGTGTCCGAGCACGCCTTCGGAAACGCCATGGACGTGATGGCCTTCGTTCTGGCCGACGGCCGGGAGATTGTCGTGGCGAAGGGCTGGCGGGGAGGGGATCCCGCCACGCAGGAATTCCTGCGCGAGGCCCTCGTCGGGGCCTGCCGCTACTTCACCACGGTGCTCGGCCCCGGTTCGGACGCCTTCCATTACGATCACTTCCACATCGATCTGGCGCGGCACGATCCTCGCGGCCAGCGGCGCATCTGCAAGCCGATCCTGAAGTTCGAGCCGCGAATCGATCCCGAGCGCAGCCGTGAGGTCCTCCGGAGCGCAGCGTCCTCCGGCGATCTGGCGCCCGTCGACCTGGAGCAGGACGTTGCGGATGGCGAGACCTACATCCCGCCGGCACCGCCGCCCCCGTCCCCGACCATCGCCGCTCCCGTCGGTCCCGCGCCCCATGCCCCCTCCGGCCGCTATGCGGCCGACCTGCCGGGATCGAATGCCGGTTCCTCAAGGTTTTCACCTGCCCAGGGCGCTTCCCAGGCACCCCTTCCGCCGATGGCCCGTCCGGTCGAGCAGACTTATGCCCCGCCCCGGGTGCAGGGGCGGTCCGCCGGCCAGCCGATGATGCTCAACAGCCACGCCATCTATTAAAGCGTAACCGGACCTTGACCTTCGCGAACGCCGCCCACATGGTCGATGTTGCACGGTCTGAAGACTTGGTGGAGCATTTTCAATGAAATGGCTGGCGGCTATCATCTCCTGCATGCTGTTGAGCGCCCCTGCGCTTGCGCGCGAGATCACGCCCGCGGAACGGCGGGACGAGCCCTTCGACGCCACGCTGCCGGCCTGCGCCGATCCCGCGGTGCTCCAGAGCATCAGCTCGCGGTTCTCGCACAAGGAAGGCCGGTTCTGGAATTCCAGCCTTCAGCTGCTCGCCTTCGAGCGCGTGCAGGAAGTCGCCTGGCGCCCCTGGGGGCTCGACTACATTCCCCGCCGCTACTGCACGGGCACCGTGGTGGTGTCCGACGGCTTCAAGCGCCGGATCAACTTCTCGATCCGTGAGGATCTCGGCTTCATCGGCATCGGCTGGAACACGGAGTCCTGCGTCGACGGGCTCGACCGCGATTACGCCTATGCGCCCCATTGCAAGCAGGCGGCCCCTTGATCCTGCGTGGGTGGCTCGCCTTCGCGGGTGCCTTTGTTTTCTCGATCCTGCCTTCCGCGGCCCAGGGACCCCGGGAGGCGAGGGGCGCCCCGATGGGGCAGTTCGACTTCTACGTCCTGGCCCTGTCCTGGTCGCCCGGCTTCTGCGAGAGCAGCGGCAGCCGGAGCCGACAATGTGACACAGGCAGCGGTCTCGGCTTCGTGACCCACGGCCTGTGGCCGCAATGGGAGCAAGGTTTCCCGAGCTTCTGCGAGCCCAGCGGCCGCTTCGTCCCACAGGCGGCCCTGGCCGATGCCAAGGGGCTCTTCCCGGACGATAATCTGGCCCGCTACCAATGGCGCAAGCACGGGACCTGCACGGGGGAAAGCCCGAGCGGCTATTTCCGCGCCGTCCGGCGGGCCCGGGACCTCGTGCAGGTCCCGGACAGTTTCAACAGCCTGGACAGCCGGCCGAAGGTGCTGCCGAGCGAGATCGAACGGGCCTTCATCAATGCCAATCCGGGCTTGCGTCCCGACATGATTTCGGTTTCCTGCGGAAGGCGGATCTTTCAGGAGGTCCGCATCTGCCTGACCAAGGACCTGCGCGGATTCCGCCAGTGCCCGGAGGTCGACCGCGACGGCTGTCGGGCGGGCGAGATCACCGTTCCGGCCGTAAGATAGCGCATCGGTCCGAAGCGCATGAACGAGATGGGCATCGGGCCGATGCCGTAGGACGCAAATGAACTACCGACATGCCTTTCACGCCGGCAATTTCGCCGACGTCATGAAACACGCGCTCCTGGTGCGCATCCTGGTTTACCTGCAGCGCAAGGAGACGCCCCTGCGCGTCGTCGACACCCATGCGGGCATCGGGCTCTACGACCTTGCCGGCGACGAGGCTGGACGGACGGGCGAATGGGTCGAGGGAATCGGGCGCTTGGACGAGGCCTTCTCTCCCGACGTGGAGGAGATCCTCGCGCCCTACAGGAGCGTGGTGGCCGACGTGCGGGCCCGTCATGGCGATACCATCTATCCCGGCTCGCCCGCCATCGTGCGCGAGCTTCTGCGGCGGCAGGACCGGGGCGTGTTCGTGGAGCTGCATCCGGCCGATTACGCTGTTCTGAGCGAGGCCTTCAACGAAGTCGCGAATCTCAAGGTGATGCATCTCGACGGATGGACAGCGCTGCATGCGCTGATCCCGCCCAAGGAGAAGCGCGGCCTCGTGCTCATCGATCCGCCCTACGAGAAGCCCAACGAATTGGAGCGGCTCGGAACGGAGCTGCTCGCCGCCGTGAACAAATGGCAGACCGGAATCTATGCCGGGTGGTATCCGATCAAGGATGCCGGCTCCATCGACGCGGTGGCGGCGCGCCTGCACGCGGAATGCTCGCGTCCCGGTCTTCGCCTCGAACTCTATGTGGACGATCCGCGCGACCCCTCGCGGCTCAACGGCAGCGGCCTCTTCGTCATCAATCCGCCCTGGGCCCTGCGGCAGGAGGCGGAAACGCTGCTGCCCGCCTTGGCCGAGCGCCTGTCGCGCAGCGGCTATGGCGCTTATCGCTGTGAAGCCTTCGGGCCCCCTGCTTAAAACCAATTGCCGCGCCGGTTTCGAGGGTTCATGACTCCTGCCGCTCTAACAACAGGGGTCACCCATGCTCGTTCTCCGCTCCTCGCCCGCTTCGCCCTTCGGGCGGAAGGTCAAACTCTCGGCTTCGATCCTCGGCCTGACCGACCGCATCCAGATCGTCGATGCGGATACTCTCAACCCTGAGGATTCCATTCGGCAGCAGAATCCACTCGGCAAGATCCCGGCGCTCATTCTCGAAAACGGTGACGTGCTCTACGATTCCCGCGTGATCGTCGATTACCTGGATCATCTCGCCGGGAGCGGTGGCGTCATTCCGAATGGCCCCGCGCGGTTCTCGGCCCTGCGCGATCAAGCGCTCGCAGACGGCATCATGGATGCGGCGCTGCTGCAGGTCTACGAAGGACGCTTCCGTCCGGAAGACAGGCACGAACCGAAATGGGTCTCGCATCAGGCGGACAAGGTCCGCCGCGGCCTCGACCATGCGGAGGCCCATCTCGCCGAGCCGGGTCAGCCCCTGCATATCGGCCAGATCGCTCTCGCCTGCGCGCTGGGTTACCTCGACCTCCGCTTCGGTGCTCGCTGGCGCGAGAGCTATCCCCGACTCGTCGCATGGCTCGCGGATTTCGAAGCTCGCGTGCCGGCCTATGCCAAGACGCGAGTGACGCCATAAAGCAAAAAGGCCCGGTGTCGCCACCGGGCCTTTTCAATCGCCGAAGCGATGGATCTTAGTACGTGCTGAACTTGTAGCTGATGCCGGCACGGACCGTATGGAATTCAATGTCGTTGCTGCCGAGCGAGACATTGTTGAAGAAGTTATCGCCACCATCAAAGTTGGTGTAACGGTATTCCAGACGGGCGGTCAGGTTGTTGGTGAAGGCATATTCGACACCAGCACCCAGCGTCCATCCGGTCAGCGTGTCGTCGTTGCCACGGATGCCGAAACCATCCGAGACACCAGCGAAGGCGAAACCGCCGGTCGCGTAGATCAATGCACGGTCAAACGCGAAACCGGCGCGAGCGCGGATCGAGCCCTGCCAGTCGAGAGCATTGCCGGCAAAGCCGTAGTTCGTGAACACGCCGCCACCGGGGCCAATGATGACCACGTCATTGTTGTCGTCGCCGAACACGCCTTCGATATCGCCTTCAACACCGACCACGAATGAGCCGAGCTGGTAGTTGTAACCAGCGTGGACACCGGCCAGGAAGCCGTCGCCGCTGTCACCAAAATCGCCGCTCTGCACCACGAACCCGCTCGGGAGAACGATGTCGTTGTCGTTGGCATTCCAGCCATAGCCGACCTGGGCACCGACGTAGAAGCCGGTCCAGGTGAAGACCGGAACGGCAGCAACGATCGGAGCCGGCGGAGCAGCGCGGAGCGGAAGGTCCGCAGCAGAAGCGGCTCCGGCAAAGCCGAAGAGAGCGACGCTGGCGAGAAGAATTTTCTTCATGGTTTCTCTTTCCTATCGATGTCATGCGAGCTCGACCCGGTCTCCTGGGTCAAGCCAAGCACTGGCCTTTTATAGAGCGACAACCCGTCGAGGGCTGTGACCTGACAACCACAGCGGCAAAGACCACCGTGGCAGGATTGTGGCAGCAATGTGCGAGTTTCCCCTTGCGTCATCGCCGGAGTCCTAAACGCGCAGCTTGGCCATTGGTTCGACGGCGGAGCGAAAAAATGTCATTTTCTTGTCCGACGGTCGGACGTGCCGTGACGTGCTTACATTTCAAGAGGTTGAACATGAACAAGGTCGCTCTCGTGACCGGTGGAGCGCAGCGCATCGGGCGGCGAATCGTCGAACGACTCGTGGAGGACGGCTATGCGATGGCGATCCATTGCCGACGCTCGACCGACGAGGCGGACGCGATGGCGGCGCGGATCCGCGAGCAGGGCGGACGGGCCGCAGTCGTCCAGGCCGATCTGGCGGATGGTGCAGCGGTGGAGCGCATCGTGCCGGAGGCCGTTCGGGAGCTGGGATCTCTGACGCTGCTCGTCAACAACGCATCCGAATTCGAGCCGGACGACGTCGAGACGCTTTCGCAGGATCGATGGGATCGGCATTTCGCCGTCAACCTGCGCGCACCGGCTTTTCTCGCGCGCGACTTCGCCCATCAGCTTCCCGCCGACAGGCATGGCTGCATCGTCAACATCGTCGATCAGCGCGTGTGGAAGCCGACGCCGCAGTTCTTCTCCTACACGCTGACGAAAGCCGCCTTGTTCACCGCGACGCAGACCATGGCGCAGGCGCTCGCGCCGCGTATTCGCGTCAACGCCATCGGGCCCGGGCCGACATTGTCGAACGTGCGCCAGGGCGACGAGGATTTTACCAAGCAGAGCGATGCGGTGCTGCTGGGGCACGGCGGCACGCCGGACGAGATTGCCGATGCGGTGCTCTATCTGGCGCAAGCGCGCAGCGTCACGGGCCAGATGATCGCCGTCGACGGCGGCCAGCATCTCGCCTGGGAAACGCCCGACGTCGCCGGCATCAAGGAGTGAGCGCGATCGCCGAGATCAACCGGCCGTAATCCGGCTCCTTGCGGTGGGTGGTGCGGCGGTAGCTGAAGAACCGTTCCTCGTCGGAATAGGTGCAGAGCCCGAGATCGGTGAAGGCGCCGATGCCCGCGGCTTCGAGGCGCGCGCCGATGAAGCCGGGGAGATCGAACATGGCGTGATCCGGCCTCTCGGCTTTCGTGAAAAAGCGCTCGTGCCCGGGCGCCTCGTCGGCGAAGCGCTGGATGAAGTCCGGTCCGACCTCATAGGCCTTCTGGCTGATCGTCGGACCGAGCACCGCGACGATATTCTCGCGGCGCGCACCCAGCTGCTCCATGGCCGCGATGGTGGATTCCAGCACGCCCGTGACGGCGCCGCGCCAGCCTGCATGGGCGGCTCCGATCACGCGGGCCTCGGCATCGGAAAACAGCACCGGTCCGCAATCGGCCGTGGTGATGCCGAGCGCGAGGCCGGGGGTCGCCGTGACCATCGCGTCGGCCTTGGGACGTTCGCCCTGCCAGGGTGCCTCGACGAACACCGCATCGGGGGAGTGGACCTGATACACGCTGATCAGAGCATCCTGCTCGACCCCCAGAGCCTGCGTCATGCGACGGCGGTTCTCATGCACCTTCGCAGGGTCGTCCGATGATCCGATGCCGCCGTTGAGAGAGGCGTAGATCCCATCCGATGTGCCACCCTGGCGGGTGAAGAAGGCGTGGCGGATGCCGGAATGGGCCGCGAGGGCAGGGGCTTGAATGAACATGGCGCAATCTTAGGAAGAGGAAGACAGGGCAGGCAAGCCGGGCACGGCGCCGATCGTCTCATGTGTAACGGCCAAAACCTTAAACAGATCACCCATGCCGGTCGGTCCGCGCTCCGTTAGCCGTGAGAGCGCCTGGTCGATAGTGGCGGCTTGCGTAGGCGTGCCCCGAGCCTTCAGGGCGGTGGCGCGCGCTTCGATGCCGAGAGACCGGAGGAAGTCGCCCTGGGTGACGATACCGTGAGCCCTGGCACCCTGCACGACGGCGGCCTGGGCGAGGCGGTGAAAGTCGACGTGGGTCGTAAGATCCGCTTCCCCCGGTTCATCGAGAGGGTCGACTGGCTTATGCGCCTTGAGCGCCTGCAGCGTGTCTCCGAAGGCCGGGCCCCAATAGCCGTAATCGAGGATCAGGGCCGCGCCCCCGTCGCGTCCCAGCCGTCCGGCTAGCTCGCTCATCACGTCGATGGAGGCGCCCGGCCATTCGAGGATGTCGCCGGGCTTCAACGGCGCGCCGAGGGCGGGCTCCGGCTCCGGACGCAGGCCGAAGATCAGGCGCTCGTTCTCGATACCGACGAGCCGCTCGCACCAGCCGCGCTCCGTGCCGACGAACTGGCGCACGGGCAGGGCGTCGAAGAACTCGTTGGCGACGAGCAGGGTCGGGCCCGGCGGCACGTCCTCGATCCGGTCATGCCAGTGCAGGGAGAAGCCCGAGGCAGCGAGGGCTTCCTGCTGCTTCTCTCGCAAGGACGGGCTCGTCTCGACCAGATGCACCGTGGCGGCAGCCTTGAAGTCGGGCAGCAGTCGTGTCGCCCGCAGCAGGTCGGCCATGAGGGTGCCGCGGCCCGGCCCCGGCTCGACGAGCCGGCAGCCGGAGGGGCGTCCCATCCCGTTCCAGATCTCCATCAGCCAGAGGCCGATAAGCTCGCCGAACATCTGGCTGATCTCGGGAGCGGTGGTGAAGTCGCCGGCGGCGCCCAGCGGATCGCGGGTGGCGTAGTAGTGCCTCAGGCACAGGCTCATGTAGCGCTCGACCGTGATCGGCCCCTCGAGGGCGATCGTCTCACGTAAGGTATCCTTCATCGGGCTCACGCGGCCTCGGCGGTCTTGGAGGGGCGGGTGTAGCCGCGCATGGCCATGACGATGAGGCCCGCGCCGATGAGCGCCATGGGAATGGACAGGAGCATGCCCATGGTGATGCCGCCGCTGAGCGCCTGGACGGAGGATCCGAACAGGAAGCCGAGTTGCGCGTCCGGCTCGCGGAAGAACTCGCAGACGATGCGGGCGACGGCATAGCCCAGCACGAAGATGCCCCCGAGAAGGCCCGGGCGACGGAAGCCGAAGCTCCGCGCGGCGACGGCCATGACGAGGAACAGGATCAGGCCTTCCCCGAAAGCCTCATAGAGCTGGCTCGGATGGCGGGGCTCGGGACCTGCATGGGGAAAGACCACCGCGTACGGAAAGTCAGGGGCGGGGCGGCCCCAGAGCTCGCCGTTGATGAAGTTGGCGATGCGGCCGAAGAACAGGCCGATCGGCGTGACCACGGATGCCATGTCGAGCATGGCCAGCGGGTTGAGTCCCCGCGAGCGGGAGAAGAGCACGATGGCGAGCACCGATCCCAGGAAGCCCCCATGGAAGGACATGCCGCCGCGCCAGATCGCGAAGATTTCCAGCGGATGGGAGAGGTAGGAGCCCAGATTGTAGAACAGCACGTAACCAATCCGGCCGCCCAGCACGACGCCGAGCGCCACCCAGACGATGAGGTCGTCCACATCCAGGGGCTTGGGCTGCTTCAAGTCGCCCCAGAGTTCGGCCTTCGCCGCGAGACGCTTGGCGTAGAACCAGCCGCCCAGGAGGCCGGCCACATAGGCCAGCGCATACCAGCGGATCGCGAAGGGGCCGATGGAAATCGCCACGGGATCGATGAGGGGAAAGGAGAGCGGCATGAGCAGGCCTTGTTCGAAAGCATCGCCATTGGACCCGTGGGGCCAAGGACGTCAACCCTGTTGCAGTTTGTGGCAAATGCGCCCATGTGTGAGCTTCCAGGGGCTCAGGGCCCGTCGAACGCTGTGGATTTTCCCATGACCCAATCGTCCAACCGGATCTTCGATGAACTCGCCCGTTTCGCCACCGATGCCGCAGGCGCTGCCCAGGGTGTCCGGCGGGAGGTCGAGACCGTGGTCCGCAGCCAGTTCGAGCGCCTGATCAAGGATATGGACGTCGCCACCCGCGAGGAGGTCGAGGTTCTGCGCGAGATGGTGGTGGCCGCCCGCGAAGAGAACGAGCGGCTCGAAGCCCGGGTCAAGGACCTCGAGGCGAAGCTCGCTTCCACGGCCGGCGTGAACCCCGCGACGCCCTGATCCCGATGGGAATCCGCCCTGCGTCCGGCGCGGGTCTCCTGCTGTGGACAGGTGAATCCCGCGCATTGTGACGAAGGCTGAAATCTAAGACTGTCGATTCATCAGCTGATTCGAGGCGGCGGCAGCGGGATCGCGGAATACCGAAGGTATTCTGAGTACTTCTTTCGAATAGTCCCCGGATCTACGCAATGGTGTTGCCCGATATGTTTACCATCATCGGGCAATTCAGCATCCAGGATCGACATGTCGCAGATTCATCTTGAAATCGACCGCTCGGAGCATCCCCTGGATGTGGTCGAGCGCCTCGCTTCCCTGCGGCATTGGATCTTCGACCGGGCCGAAGCGGACGAGATGTCGATCTCCGTGGCAGGCCGCTGGGCCGATTACGACGTCGCCTTTACGTGGATCGAGGACGTGGAGGCCATGCACATGGCCTGCGCCTTCGATCTCAAGGTCCCGGAGCGGCGGCGCCAGGAAGTGCTCCAGCTCATTTCCTCCGTCAACGAGCAGCTCTGGGTCGGGCATTTCGATCTGTGGAGCACGGAAAACGTGGTGATGTTCCGCCATGCCCTGCTGCTGGCAGGCGGTGCCGATCCGACCGACGGGCAGTGCGAAACCATGCTGCGCGTCGCGGTCGAGGCCTGCGAGCGGTATTTCCAGGCCTTCCAGTTCGTGATCTGGGCTGGCAAGTCTGCCCGCGAGGCTCTCGATTCCGTCCTGTTCGAGACCGAGGGCGAGGCCTGAGGTCCAACTCGACAGGGCGGGGCGGCCGTGAATACAGTGCGGCCTCATCATTTCATCCTGCCAGGTCAAGCCCATGCCGTCGAACGTATCGCATCTGCCGTCATCCCTCATCCTCGTCGGCGCCGGCAAGATGGGCGGCTCCATGCTGGAGGGCTGGCTCAAGGTCGGCGTGAAGCCTGAGGGCGTCACGGTTCTCGATCCGCGTCCTTCCGAGGAAATGACCCGATTCTGCCGCGAGAAGGGCATCGCGCTGAACCCTTCGGATCCCGCGGCGGCGGACGTGCTGGTCCTGGCGATCAAGCCGCAGATGCTCGACGAGGCCGCGCCTGCGCTGAACGGCCTTCTCGGACCGCAGACCCTCATCATCTCGATCCTGGCCGGCAAGACGATCGGCGATCTGCGCTCCAGGCTTCCTGCTTCCAGTGCCATCGTGCGCGCCATGCCGAACCTGCCCGCCAGCATCGGGCGTGGAGCGACCGGAGCCGCCGTGAACGAGAAGGTGAGCGAGACGCAGCGCCTGACCGCAGACGCGCTCCTGAGCAGCAACGGCATCGTCGAATGGCTCCCCTCGGAAGACCTGATCGATGCGGTCACGGCGCTCTCGGGGTCCGGGCCGGCCTACGTGTTCCATCTGGTCGAGTGCTTGGCCGAGGCCGGAACGGCTGCCGGCCTTCCGCCTGACCTGGCTCGGCGCCTGGCGCGGGCCACGGTGACCGGCGCGGGGGAACTTCTGTTCCAGAGCGACCTGCCGCCCGCCACGCTCCGGCAGAATGTCACCTCGCCCGGCGGCACCACGGCGGCGGCGCTCGAAGTCCTCATGCGCGACCCGGACGGGCTGAAGGCGCTCATGCGCGAAGCCGTGGCGGCGGCCAAGCGGCGGGCCGAGGAACTCGCGGGCTAGAACCTTGGGGTTGCTGCGGTCCGCCCCTAGATTAAGTCTCAACGGCAAATATTCAGGAGACGGATCATGACCGCTGACGTTCCCAAGGATAAGCGCAAGGCCATCGTCGAGGCGCTCATGGATCTCGCCGCGCGGCAGCCTTGGCACGAAATCGAGATCGGCGACGTGGCGAAGGCCGCCCATGTGTCGCTGGCCGAGTTCCGCGATCTCTTTCCCTCGAAGGGTGCCGTCCTCGGCGCGCTGTCGCGCCAGATCGACCGCCAGGTGCTGGAGGGAACGACCGACGATCTCGCGGGCGAGCCTGCGCGCGAGCGCATCTTCGATGTGTTGATGCGCCGCTTCGATGCCCTTGAGCCCTATAAGCAGGCTCTGCGGCGGATCTTCCAGGATCTGCAATACGACCCCGTCTCGCTCGCCGCTCTCAATCAGGTTTCGCTCAATTCCCAGCGCTTCATGCTGGCAGCGGCGGGCATCGACACGGAAGGGCCGCTCGGAAAGCTGAAGCTCCAGGGCGCCGTCCTGGTCTTCGCCAACACTATGCGCACGTGGCTCGACGACGACGATCCGACCCTCGCCAAGACCATGGCGCGGCTCGACCGCGAGCTGCGCCGCGCCGAGCGCATCCTGGAAGGAGCCGAGGATCTGCGCCGCCTGAGCGCGCCCCTGCGTGCCGTCGGACGTGCCCTCATGCAGGGGCGCAGGCCGACACGGCCGGAAACGCGCCGCACCGAAGACGGCAACGGCGATGCGCAGAATCCCGCGGCGGCGATTTGAACAGGAGCAAGGGGCAAAGATGGATCAGGCGGGTTCGACGGCGGCGCCCATCACGTTCGACGATTTCCTGAAGGTCGACATTCGTGTCGGCCGGATCGTTGGCGTGGAGCCGTTTCCTCAGGCGCGCAAGCCCGCGTTCAAGCTCACCATCGATTTCGGCGCGGAGATCGGTACCAAGCGGTCCTCGGCGCAGATCACGGTGAACCATTCCCCGGACGATCTCGTGGGATCGCTGGTGATGGCGGTGGTGAATTTTCCACCGCGCCAGATCGGACCGTTCATGTCGGAAGTGCTGACGCTCGGCGTGCCGGATGCCAATGGCGACGTCATGCTGATCCGCCCGGACCGCGACGTGCCGGTGGGCGGGAGGCTTTACTGAGATCTGGCCCGATCCTCGAGGCAGGACAATCTGTATTGTCCGTCAGGAGCATCGATGAATGCGTTTCGGAAGGTGATCGGCGTGCTTCCCGGCTGCTTCGTCCTGGTGCTCGGATCTGAAGCGGCAATGGCGCAGGCGCCTTCCTTCTCCTGCGATAAGGCGAAGGCTGGCAGTATCGAAGAGATGATCTGCACCGATACGGCTTTGTCGTCGCTCGATCGCAAGCTTGCCGACGTTTATGCCCAAGCCGCTCGTCAAGCGGAGAAAGAGCAGCCACCCGTGCTGCAGGCGGAACAGCGCGGGTGGATCAAGGGACGCGACGAGTGCTGGAAAAGCGATGACAGACGTGGCTGCGTGGAAGGAGAATATGTCCGCCGCATCGCAGAATTGCAGGCGCGCTATCGGCTCGTTCCCAGCATCGGTCCCGTGACCTTCGCTTGCGACGGCGATCCGCGCAACGAGGTCGTCGTCACGTTCTTCCAGACCGATCCGTCGACCATGATCGCCGAGCGCGGCGACAGCGTCTCGCTGATGTATGTTCAGCCGTCGGGAAGCGGTGCGCGTTATCAGGGGCGCAACGAGAGCTTCTGGGAGCATCAGGGCGAAGCGCTTGTGGTATGGGGCTATCGCGCCCCCGAGATGCACTGCAAGAAGGTGCGCTGACGGGTCTCAGGCCGGCAGGCGCACCGTCGCGCGCAGGCCTCCGAGCGGGCTGTCGCCCAGCACGATGTCGCCGCCATGGGACCGGGCGACGTCCCGGGCGATGGCGAGGCCGAGGCCCGATCCGCCTTCGTCCTGATTGCGCGCTTCATCCAGCCGCACGAAGGGCTTGAAGACTTCCTCACGCATCTCGGGCGGGATGCCGGGGCCGTCGTCGTCCACATGCAGAACGAGCCAGCGCGTTTCGTGATTGGCCGTGATCTCGATCTGGTCGCCATGGCGCGCCGCATTGCCGACCAGGTTGAAAAGAAGGCGACGGAATGCATCCGGGCGAACGGTGATGATGGGATCCCCGATGATGTCGAGTTCCGTCACATGGCCCTGCCGCTCTGCATCCGACTGAACCTCCTCGAGGAGCTGCCGCAGATCCGTCGCGACCGCCTGCTCGCCCGCATCGCCGCCGTCGCCCCGCGCGAAGGCGAGATAGCCTTCGAGCATCCGGCTCATCTCGTCCACGTCGCGCTTGAGGTCCTCCACTTCCGGTGTCTGGCCGAGGAAGACGAGCGAGAGCTTGAAGCGCGTGAGAATGGTGCGCAGGTCGTGGCTCACGCCGTTCAGCATGGTGGTGCGCTGTTCGATGTTGCGCTCGATGCGCCGCTTCATCTCGAGGAAGGCGTGGCCGGCCTGGCGCACCTCGCGCGCACCGCGCGGGCGGAACTCGATCTCGCGTCCCTTGCCCAGGGCCTCGGCGGCCTCGGCGAGGCGCAGGATCGGTCTGATCTGATTGCGCAGGAACAGGATCGCGATGCCGAGCAGCACGAAGGACGAGCCGCCCATCCATACGAGAAAGATGTGCGAGTTCGATGCATAGGCCTGGCTTCGCCGCGCCAGAACGCGCATGACGTCGTTCTGATCGAGCTTGATGCGGATCTCCACATAGCTCGAGCGACCGACCGTATCGATCCAGTACGGACGATCGATCTGGCGCCGCAACTCGTCGGTCAGGGTTTCGTCGAGAATGTCGAAGAAGGGTTTGGGGCCGGGCGGCGGCAGGTCGGTGTTGCGCAGGATGTCGACGTCGAGCTGCAGTCGTTCCGACGCGATGCGGGACAGGGTGCTCGCATCCTTGTCCTGCGGGTAGCTCTCGTAGATGTCGATGAGGGCCGCGATATCGGCGGTCACCGCCGAGGACAGGCGCCGGGTGACGAGCTGATAATGGCGCTCCATGAACACGTAGGCGACGACGGATTGCAGCAGGATGACGGGCGCGATGATGATGATGAGCGCGCGGGCGTAGAGCCCTTTCGGCAGGAAGCGGCCGAACCAGCGCGCGGCGTGGTCGAGAGGCGAATAGCGCAGGGTCGCTCCGATCTTCATCGGTCGATCACGAGGCGATAGCCGATACCGCGCACGGTCTGAAGGAAGGTGGGATTGGCGGGGTCGATCTCGATCTTGCGCCGCAACCGGTTGATCTGCACGTCCACCGTGCGCTCGTTGGCCGCGATGCCGTTGCCGGCAAGCGCCTCGCGCGGAACGTTGTCGCCGGCATGGCTGCCGAGGATCGTCAGGATCTCGCGCTCCCGCTCCGTGATGCGCACCATTTCGTCCCCGCGCCGCAGCTCCCCGCGGTCGAAGCGATACGAGAACGGACCGAAATGGATGATCTCCGGTGCGTCGTCGCCCGGCGCGCCCGGCACGGGCAGGGCTCGCTTGAGGATGTTGCCAAGGCGCAGCAGGAGCTCGCGCGGCTCGAAGGGCTTGGGCAGATAATCGTCCGCGCCGATTTCAAGTCCCGTCACCCGGTCGGAGGCATCCGCCCGGGCCGTGAGCATCAGGATCGGGACCTGCGAATGCTCGCGTAAGGAGCGGGCGTAGTCGAACCCCGTCTCCCCGGGCATCATCACATCGAGCACGAGGGCGTCGAACACGAAATTGCCCGCTTTCGCCCGTGCCTCGGCCGCGCTGGCGGCTGCGGTGACCCGGTAGCCGTTCTCGGTGAGAAAGCGAGTCAGAAGGTCGCGCAGGCGGCGGTCGTCGTCCACCACCAGCACGTGCGGGGCATGGTCGGGAATGTCGATGCGTGCGTCCATCAGGCTTCAAGCTGCTTTGTCGGATCCTGCTTATCAGGTTTTCTTGGGACCGAATACGAGCTGCTTCACATGGGCGTTGTCGTCCGGATCGATGAGGCTCAGAAGGTAGCGGCTGACCGTTTCCTTCGCCTCCGGGTCCATGTCCGACAGGGCCCGCATGATGCGGCGGGTCTGCAGCTTGGCGAGCTTCAAGGCCAAATCGTGGCCCTTGGACGTGGCGAAGAGAAGCCGCTGGCGCCGGTCGGACGTGCCCATCCGGCTCTCGATGAAGTCCTTTTCGATGAGTTCCTTCAGGACCCGGTTGAGGCTCTGCTTCGTGATCCTCAGAATGTCCAGGAGTTCAGCGATCGTCAGGCCCGGCTGCCGGCTGACGAAGTGCAGGACCCGGTGATGGGCCCGTCCGAAGCCGTACTCGTCCAGGATTCTGTCGGGATCGCTGACGAAGTCGCGATAGGCGAAGAAAAACAATTCGATGAGGTCGTAGGCGGGCTGCTCGACCAGAACATCCTTGCCGGGTTGCTGAGCCTTCAAAGCCGGAATTGCGTCTGGCACCATCCTGTTCCCAATTTTTATGTCAGCCTTGTTGACATATCTCAGGACGATTGTTACTCGTCAAGCCGCTTCGGCGAAATGAATGAAATTGAAATCGCCCGTTAGCGAACCGGAAATTACACGGCCCCGGTTGCCACAAAGGTCGGCATTCAAGGAGAAGAACGATGTCCGCGACCCCCTTCGATCAACGTGATGGATGGATCTGGTACGACGGGCAGATCGTACCCTGGAAGGACGCCAAGCTGCATGTTCTCTCGCATGGTCTGCACTACGGATCCTCCGTGTTCGAAGGCGAGCGGGCCTATGGCGGCGAGATCTTCAAGTCGACCGAGCATTCCGAGCGCCTCAAGAAATCGGGCCAAATCCTCGATTTCGAGATCCCCTACACGGTGGCCGAGATCGATGCGGCCAAGCGCCTCGTCCTGGAGAAGAACGGGATGAAGGACGCCTATCTGCGTCCCGTCGCCTGGCGCGGCTCGGAGATGATGGGCGTGGCCGCGCAGGACAACAAGATCCACCTTGCCATCGCAGCTTGGGAATGGCCGAGCTATTTCGACCCGGCTCAGAAGATGAAGGGCATCCGCATCGACATGGCGGAATACCGCCGTCCCGATCCGGCCACGGCCCCATCGGCCGCGAAGGCCGCGGGTCTCTACATGATCTGCACCATCTCCAAGCATAAGGCGGAGCGGAAGGGCTATGCCGATGCGCTCATGCTCGACTGGCAGGGCCGGGTTGCCGAATGCACCGGCGCCAACGTGTTCTTCATCCGCGACGGTGTCGTTCACACGCCGATCGCCGATTGCTTCCTTGATGGCATCACCCGCCGTACGGTGATCGATCTCGCCAAGCGTCGCGGCTTCGGGGTGGAAGAGCGCCGGATCATGCCGGAGGAGCTCCCGAGCTTCAACGAGTGCTTCATCACCGGCACGGCCGCCGAGGTCACGCCCGTGTCGGAGATCGGTCCCTACCGCTTCCAGCCCGGCAACATGACCAAGGTGCTGATGGAGGACTACTCGGCCGAGGTGCAGCCTAAGAGCAAGGCGGCTTAAGTCGCCCTGCAGCCACGCCCCCAAGCCCTCATTCGACGATCTCGTTCGTAACGCGCTCGCGGGTACTGCCTTACACCCTTCGAGGGGAGGAGCGCTCCTCCACCCTCATCCTGCGTCTCGAAGGATCGTCCTGGCGAGACCGGGACGACACCCTCCCACGTCATGGCCTGGCTTGACCCGGCCATCCCGATTGGTGAAGCGCCGCGCCTTTCCGATCGAGATCACCGGCACAAGGCCGGTGATGACGTGGCGGGGGTGGTCCCGGCCGTGCGGTGGTGTCATCCCCGGCGAGCGGAGCGAGGGAAGGGATCCACGATCAAGCGTCGAGCCATGGATTCCCTTCCCCTCCGCTGCGCTCCGGCCGGGAATGACAACCACGTCGTCATGGCCTCCCGGGACTTGATCCGGGGACCAGTGCCGTCCGTCCCGATCCTCTGAAGCACCGAGCCTAACCATATCGGGATCGCCGGGACTGATCCCCGGATCGGGTCCAGGCACGGCCAGGGCGGTACGAGATCTAAAAATCCTCCGCATCGGGAATGCGGTTGAAGGCGATTTTCGCCCCGGCATAGCCGCCGGGGATCGTGACCCAGGGCCCCCAGTGAAGGAGGGTCTTGCGGTGGGTTCCGTTCAGCCGGTCGGCGATGGTCGACAGATATTCCATCCGGCGTTTGAGCTGCGCCTCCGGCGTGTGGTCGAACAGATCGTCCTCGATCTCGCCCAGCGGCACCAGATCGTGCAGGGCGACATGCACGCTGCGGCTGCGATGCATTTCCTCCCGTTCGGCATGGAGAAAGAGGCGGCTGAGCGAGGCCAGCAGGGAGGGGTCGTCCCAGGTCGGCCGGAAGCGTTCCTCCCCATACCATCCGGCGCTGTTCCTGTCCGTCAGCCAGAGGGAAAGCGTCCGGGCCGAGAAGCCGGCGCGGCGCATGCGGGCCGCAGCTTTGGCGAGGAGAACCCGTGCCGCCGCATAGGCCCCGTTCAGGGAGCGCCAGTCCGACGGCAGAACCCGTCCATGCCCGAACATCCGGCGCTGAGTCTCGGGGCGTTCCACGGTATAGCCGTGGAGCCCCATCCAGAGCCGCTCTCCCTCGACGCTCCCCCAGAGTCGGCGCAGCTCCTTGGGCTGGAGCCGCCACAAGGCCTCCATGTCGGCGATTCCGGCACGGGCGAGGCGCGCCGCATTGCCTTGGGCGATGCCGGGGATATCCGTCAGATCCAGGGAAAGCAGGCGTCCCGGCAGATCATCCGGATGAAGGGCCACGAGGCCGTCGGGCTTTTCCATCTCGGCCGCGATCTTGGCCAGGAGGTCGTTGGGGCCGAGGCCGACCGAACAGGTGAGGGTCGGGCCGATCCCGGCGGCAATGGCCTCCTTGACGCGCCGCCCGATGTCGAGCGCCCGCGACCACTCGGCGGGCAGGAGCGCGCAGAGCATCTCGTCGATGGAGCAGACCGCCTTGACCGGAACAACGGTCTCGATGGTCCGGATGATGTCCTTGTGCAGGTCCACATACAGCTCGTGCCGCGCGGTCACGAGAACGAGGTCGGGGCATTGCCTGCGGGCGTCGCGCACGAAGGTGCCGCGCTTGATTCCCTTGGCCTTCGCCTCCCGGCTGGCGGCGATGAGGCCCGTGTGCTCGGAATCGACTGGGATCACCCCGACCGGCTTGCCGCGCAGATGCGGCTGAAGGTGCTGCTCGGCGCTGGCGAAGAAGGAATCGAAGTCGACGTAGAGCCGCTCCAGCCCGGTCGGTTTGCGCATCCCGCCACCTGCTTGCTGATCCAGAGCCTCGGACCCAAAAGTGGATTTGCACTTTTGGGATCCATCCGATGCTCCCGCCATTGATGAGCGCATCGTGCGGAAAACCGGATCCACTTTTCGCTGACGCGTCCCTCTGGGTCCGTACGATGTGCTAGAACGAATCAAGAACATAAGCTTGGCGGCGAGTCGAGGTCGGTATCTGTGGATAACGGGGATTAATCGGCCGGGTTAATCCTCCTTTCCTTGAGGAACCAAGGCTCTGTAAGTGTGTTCTCGCTTTGGAACAAAATGAGAACAATAGGAGTCCTGCATGTCTTCGCAAGGTAAAGCGGCAAGCCGCACTGCGGTTAACCATAAATCTTCCGCAGAGGGAGATAACCCGAAGGTTCATCCTGATCCTTCCGACAACCAGATCAAGGATCCGGACGAGTGGGTCTCCGGCGACGAGCCGATGACCGGCGCCCAAGCCTCGTATCTGAAGACCCTGTCCGAGCAGGCCCACGATCCGAAGGCTTTCGATCCCGGTCTCGACAAGGCCGAGGCCTCGAAGCGGATCGATCAGCTGAAGCAGAAGCAGGGGCGTTAAGGTCGACGCGCCGCCGCTGTCGCCTCTGGCTTTCACGAACGCGACAGCGGCGGCCAAAATCGAATGGCTCAGCCCTTCCGAAACCCTCCGGCTATCACCACATGGGGCCCAAGGAGCATTGTGCTCCAGAGGGATGGAAAACAGACACGATGATGAAATTTGCTTCTCGCCGCAGTCGGGTGATGGTCGCCTTAGCGGCGGCCCTGGTCCTTGCCGGAAGTGCGGCCGAGGCTCGCGTCGGCGGCCGGAGCAGTTTCGGCTCGCGCGGTGCACGCACCTACACACCTCCGCCGGCGACCCGGACGGCGCCCGAAGCGGCGGCCCCGATCCAGCGCTCGCAGATTCCGAACCAGGGTCCGAACATGACCCGGCCCGGTACACCGGCCCCGAACGTGGCGCAGCCGCGCCGTTTCGGCTTCGGCACGGGCCTGATGGCCGGCCTGTTTGGCGCGGGCCTGCTCGGCATGCTGTTCGGCCATGGCTTCTTCGGCGGCCTCGGCGGCCTTGCTTCGATCTTCGGCCTTCTGCTCCAGATCGGCCTCGTGGTCCTGCTGGTCTCATTCGCCATGAAGTGGTTCCGCAGGCGCCAGGAGCCGGCCTATGCCGGCCCTGATCAGGGCTATGCCCGGTCCATGGGCGGCAGCGTGCCGCCGACGGGCGGACGGCCCATGAGCGGCGGTTTGGGGGCTGGTTTAGGCGGTGGTCTCGGCAGTGCCCTGGGCGGCGCCCTCGGCGGCCGATCCCAGCAGGCTCAGGCCCGGCCGGGCGTGCGAGACGAGATCGGCATCGGCGAGAGCGATTACGCTGCCTTCGAGCGCGGCCTCGTCGAGATGCAGGACGCCTATTCGCGCGAAGACGTCGCGAAGCTCTGGCAGCTCGCCACGCCCGAGATGGCCGGCTACATCCAGGAAGAGCTCAACGACAACGCGGCCCGCGGCGTCGTGAACAAGCTTTCCAATGTGCGCCTGAACCAAGGCGATCTGTCGGAAGCCTGGCGTGAGGGCAGCACGGATTACGCGACCGTCGCCATGCGCTTCGGCATTACCGACGTGATGACGGACCGGGCTACGGGCCGTGTGGTGGAAGGCGACCCGAACAAGGTCGAGGAGGCGACGGAGCTCTGGACCTTCCGCCGGGACCAGGGCGGTTCCTGGAAGGTCTCGGCGATCCAGCAGGCCTAATTCCCGATCACGCGAATACGAAAGCGGCCGGTCTCCACCGGCCGCTTTTTTGTGTTCGGGATGGGGAGACGGGACCTATTCGGCCGCCGCACGCCGGCCCGCATGCGAACCTTCGCGGACTTCCTCGATGATCTTGCTTACGAAGGCATCGAGATCGCCCGGGTTGCGGCTGGTGATGAGGCCCTGATCGGTCACGACCGTCTCGTCCCGCCACTGGCCGCCGGCATTGATCACGTCCGTCTTGATCGAGTGATAGGACGTGCATTGCTTGCCTTTGATCACGCCGGCCTCGATGAGAAGCCAGGGTGCGTGGCAGATGGCGGCCAGGGTCTTGCCGGAAGAATAGAAGGCACGGATGATCTCGAGCGCCTTGGGCTCGGTGCGCAGCTTGTCGGGATTGATCTGTCCGCCGGGCAGGACGAGCGCATCGTAGTCGGCCGGGTTCACATCCTCGAGGTCCTTGTCGACGGAGACGGTCTTGCCCCAATCCGTCTTGTCCCAGCCGTAGATCTTGCCGGACTTCATGCGCGATTTCGGAGCCGCGATCTCGACCGTCGCACCGGCATCGGCGAGCTTTCCCTGCGGAACCGTGAGTTCCGATTCCTCGAAGCCATCGGTCGCCATGATGAGGATCTTGGCCTGTTTAATGTCAGGCATCGCATTCTCCATTCATTGAGGGATCTGTCTGAAAACGGATGGAAAGATGAGGGGTTCCGCTCGGTGGAACCCTGGCGGGACGCTCCTGTTGACCCAGTCATGGCTTTGGAAAAGAGGAAGAAACGATGACCAATCCAGGACTGCCGACCAACGATCCTGTTCCCGGCGGCAACATCCCGAGCGAGGTGCCGCCCGGATCCATGCCCGACGAGGAGCCGGATATCGGTCCGACGGGACCGCGCACGCCGTATCCCGTCAACGATCCGGGCATCACCGATCCGAAGGGGCCAGGCTCCGAACCCGATTACCTTCCGGGCAACCCGACGGATCCCGGTACGCGATTCTGATCCGGGTTGTCGGCCCGTGCTGAGCCGGCAGCGACCTCGGCGCCGGCTCAGATCTCGATGATGGCGTAAGGCTTGCCGTTCGGCTTCTCGATATGCTTGGCGACGTTGTAGACCGGCTGGCCGCCGGGCGTGCGTCCCTCGAAGCGGCCGCGATGCGCATGGCCATGAACGATGGCGCTGACCTTGAAGCGGTCGATGGTCTCCGCCAGACGTGACGAGCCCAGGAACGGATAGATCTCCAGCGGCTCACTCTCGATCGTGTCGGTGATCGGCGCATAGTGGAGAATGACCATGGAGCGCTTCGCACGCACCTGGCGCATGGCGTTTTCGAGCCGCAGCGTCTCGTTCATGGTCTCGCCGACGAACTGCTTGATGGCCGGCTCGCCGAAAGAGCCCAGCATGCGGCGCCCGAAGCCGCCGGCGAAGCCTTTCACGCCGACGAAACCGACGCCGTCGATCTCGACGGATTGTCCGTCGAGGATACGCATGCCGGCATCGCGGAGAATGTGCGTCACCTCTTCGTGCGCACCGCATTCGTAATCGTGGTTGCCGAGAACGCCGACCACAGGAACCGAGCAGGACTTGATGTCCTGCGCCAGAAGCTCGGCTTCCTTCGGTTTGCCGAGATCGGTGAGATCCCCGGCAAGAACCAGGACATCGGCCTCCCTTGAGATTTCGCCGAACAGGTCGCGATAGGACGTCCAGTTGTCTTCGCGAACATGAAGGTCGCCCATGGCCGCGACCTTCATGACGTGCTGTGGTTCGTCACTCATTCCGCCATTCACCTTCGCCGCCGACATCGGCGAAGCCCCATTGCTTGACATCGATCTCGTAATCGATGCGGGAGAACATTCGTCCGCGACAGACCTTCATCTGCGGCGGCGGAAGATCGAGCTGCTTGGAAAGCCTGTCGAGGAGCTCGTCCATCACCCAGCGCGGAACCTTGTCGCGCTCCGACGGGTAGATCCAACGGAAGTTGAGCAGGTGCATGAGCAGCACCTCCCAATGAACTTCCATGTAGGCGAGCAGGGCATGCCAGTCGATCTGGTCGTGCGCCTTCAGAATCGTGTGCGCCACGTCCGCGCCGTCATAGCGGTGGCGCAGCTGGATGAAGCATTTCGACCAGACGAGCTCGGTCGGCCCGACGATACGAACCGGGGTGCCGAAGACCTCGATCTGGCGCGCGCGCTCGAACCACTGGTCGCCGATCGGCATGGTGCCGTTCGACGAGGCGAAGATCACGTCGAAGAAGTACTGACCCTTGAAAACCTTGCCGAGCCAGCGGTCGTCCTCGATCTCGACGGAATAGCCGATGCTCTTGAAATGCGACAGGACGCGGGTGTAGTCGCCGGCCTTGCAGAAGATGTCGAGGTCCTTGGTCGGCCGGGTGATCCCCGTATAGGCCGATAGGGCATAGGTGCCGGCGAGCAGGAAGGGCAGGCCGAGGTTGTTCAGCTCCCGAAGAGCCTCGGCATAGAAGGCTTCGGATTCCGGGTATTTGAGGGTCGGTTCCGCCTTGGCATCCATGAGAGGGACGCCGTGATGGGAACCTGAAACGAGATCTGGGTCGTGAACTGCCATGGCCTTGTCCAAGCGCGGCCAAGAATGCCCCGCGTTCGACAACAGAATGGCCGAAGTGAAGTTCCGTACCGGCCGAGTTCAATGCCGGAAGGATCGGCAGGCCCGGATCAAGCTTTCTTGAGCTTGGAGCTGTGCCGGATTCTCGCGCACCGAACCGGATCCACGACGCCGAAGAACGCCCTAATGATCTCCGTGCGAGACACGGACATCGCGCGGGCTGTTGAGAATTTCGAGCAGACTCTGGGCGATGTGGCGGGCTTCGTCGTCCTTGAGGCGCAACAGGAAGGGCGGCATCATGCCGGCCTGGAGAGCCACCACGGCCATGCCGTGCTCGTCCATGCCGACGTCGATGGTCTGAGAGGTCACGTCCACCAGCTCTTCCGGGGTGTCGTCGCCGCCCTCCTCGGAGGATTCGCCGATGGCGGTGAGCAACTGGCTCACGGCCCTGACGAGCGAGCGTGCAGCATGAGGATCCATGACCACGGCGGTCGATTGCTCGCCCTTCTGGAATGCCAGTTGGATGTTGTCGCCTTCGAGCGTGACTGAAATACCTGCCATAAGCGTCCTCGTCTTTCCCATCTCCCATATGGGGAGCGCCTGTGTCAGGGAAAGGCTACGACCTTCGTACGACAGATGTGCCTCGCCCCCAAGGGGAGAAGCACAGCCTGGTAAACCGGGGCAGGGCGGGTCAGATCCCGCTTTCCGAAGAGCCGCCCGGTCGCCGCCGGGTCGAAGCGGCCCGGCCGGCGCCGGAGGTTTCCACCAAGCCGGTGCTTCCCGCGCCCGCCGCGCCTACGCCCGACATCGTAGAACCGCCAATCCCCGCATCCGCCTGCTGCTGGACCCTAAGGTTGTTCTGCACGTGAGTGACGCCGGAGACCGCCTCGGCCAGATCCTCCGCGTGCCGCTTCTCGAAGCGACTGTTCACGGTGCCGGTGAGCGTCACCTCACGGTTCTCCACCCGCACCTCGATCTCCGACGCGTCGACATGCGGATCCTCCGTAAGACGATCGTTCAAGTCTTCCGTGATGCGGGCGTCCGAGCGCTGATAACCTTTCGGCCCGCGCCCTCGATGCATGCCGACCTCGCGCATGTCCCGTTCGCGGCGGCGTTCCGCTCCCTCGTCGCCGAACCAGGACCGGACCTCGTCGCCCGCCCGTTCGAAGAAGCCGCGATCCTCGTTGTAGTCGCGCGAGCCGCGTCCGAAGCTCTCCGATCCGGAACGGTTCCGGCCATACCGGTCCTGCCCGAACTGATCCGGGTCGCGGCGGCGGTCGGAGCCGAAGAAGGGCCTCTCATAGCCCCCGCGATCCTCGCCGACCACATCGCGCCAGTCCAGGGACGAGCCGCCGCTGCCGTAGCCGGCCGAGTCGCCGTAATCGCGCTCGCGGACTTCACGCTCCAGGCGCCAGCCGTCGTCCTCTCCCGACCGGGAACCCCGCTCGTATCCCGCGGCCCGGTTGCCGAAGCCTCGGCGGGCGATGTAGCCTTCGTCCTCGCGGTCGCGCCAGTCGAAATCCTGATTTCCGTAGCGGCGTTCATGGGCCATGGGAGTGCTCCTCGTCATCATGAAACGGGCCACCCGGAGGGTGGTGTCGCGCAACCAACGTGAAGGCCGGGCGAGTGTTCCTGGGTGTGAACGCCACAACCCGCCGAGGTTTTTCCAAGGCCGCGCTTGAACGCTTGGGCCGCAGCCCGCATTGACCGGAACGGAATTCTCGAGCGAGCCGAGGTGCAAGATGGCGGATCTGTCCGGTTTGAGCGACGACGCGCTGGCGGTCTTCGCCTTCGCCGCCTATCACGAGCTGTCGAGCGGTCAGCGGATCCGCGGCGTGGTCCAGAAGGACGGCGTCGGCCACAAGGCCAGCGACGCCGCTGTGGACGAACTCGACGGACGGGGCTTCGTCAAGTCCGACGGGCAGGAGATCGTCTTCACCCTGGCCGGTGAGGAAGCCTTGCAGCACATCGTGTCCGGGATCCGCCAGAGCGGCCGGAATCCCTGATTCTCCACAGCCGTGCCGTTCCTCTCCCGGCCGGGCCTTTGCCTTGTAATTGCCCCATCTGTGCCTTAGGTACAGGCCATCGACATTTGGCCGGACGACTGGGCTTCCCGCTTTGGCACTGCCGGGCGCACGTTCCTTCTCTCTACCATCTATCGACTAACGGGTGGCTGGCCCCAGGCCCTCATCCACGTGCAATCGACAGTGAAAAGGATTTCCCAATGGAACAGGGAACCGTGAAGTGGTACAATGAAACCAAGGGTTATGGTTTCATCCAGCCCGACAACGGCGGCAAGGACGTGTTCGTTCATGCGACCGCTCTCGAGCGGGCCGGCATGCGCGGCTTGCGCGAAGGCCAGAAGATCTCTTACGAGCTTCAGACCGACCAGCGCACCGGCCGCCAGTCTGCAGTGAACCTGCAGAACGCGTAAGGTTTAATGCCGGAGGGCGTGCCCCGCACGTCCTCTTGCAGATAGCCGTTCCGGTTCAGGGGCGGCTTTTTTGTTATGGGAAAGGCTTTGCATGGCAAAGGAAGAACTAATCACCTTCGAGGGACTTGTGACCGAGATTCTGCCCGATGCGCGCTACCGCGTGCAGCTCGACAACGGACACGAGGTCATCGCCTACACGGCCGGAAAGATGAAGAAGAACCGCATCAAGACCCTGGCCGGTGACCGCGTGACCGTCGAGATGTCGCCCTACGATCTGGAAAAGGGCCGACTGATCTTCCGTCACAAGGATTCGGGTGCCTCTTCCGGTCCGCGCCCGCCGCAGCGCGGCAATCAGCAGTTCCGGCGCCGCTAAAACCACAGGCGCTCCCGGGGGTGCGCCTGTCGGCAGTAAGCTCCTGGCTTGCCTTGAGACCCGTCACGCGACCGCGTGCATCACCGAGAGGGTGACGCGGTCGGGACCGAGATCCTCCTCCATGTCGGTGAAGTGCATGAGTTCGGCGAGACGGTTGCGGGCGCGGTTGACGCGGCTCTTGATGGTGCCGACCGCGCAGCCGCAGATCTCCGCCGCCTGCTCGTAGGAGAAGCCCGAGGCTCCCACCAGCAGCAGCGCCTCGCGCTGGTCGTGGGGCAGGCGGGCGAGCGCCTTCTGCAGATCCTCGAAATCGAGATGGGGCATCTGGTCCGGCTGGACCGAGAGCGCGGCGGCGTATTTGCCGTCCGCATCCTCGACCTCGCGACGGCGCTTGCGGTACTCGGAATGGAACAGGTTGCGCAGGATGGTGAAGAGCCAGGCCTGCATGTTCGTGCCCGGCTGGAAGCGGTCGATATTGGCGATCGCCCGCATCAGGGTTTCCTGCACGAGGTCGTCGGCGCGGTCCACGTTGTTCGTGAGCGAGATGGCGAAGGCGCGAAGGTTCGGCGTCGCCTTGAGCATGGAGTCGCGCAAATCGATGTCGATACTCATGATTGCTGCTTCTCTCCCTTCACGCCATCGAGCCGGTTGATGATCTCGATGAAACGGTCCGGCACCGGCTGCTCGCCCAGCGCCAGGGCATCGTAGAACTGGCGCAGACGCTGGCCGATCTGGGCCTGGACGGAGCGGCTGAGGGCAGGGGATGTGGACGTGTTGAGACCAGGAACGGGCTCTGGATCGTCGTAGGGCATCAGATTTGGATTCTTTTTCTGCATCGAGTCGTCCTGGTCCATCGAGGGCGGCGATCTCCCGCAGGGCGCGCTGAAGGCGGCATCCCATCGCCGAGGAAGTAACGTCAAGCCGCTCTGATCGTTCCGCTTGCCGACCCGACCCTTTGGGACTCATCCACAGGCAAGAGCGCGGGAACTTTTTCTCTTACGGTCAAGTTTTCTTGAGCGAACGCCGCCGTCTCGCGGCGAAGATTGTGGACGGAGTATTTCCATGGCACTCAGCACCATTCTGCTCATTCTCATCATCCTTCTGCTCATCGGCGCGGTGCCCGCCTGGCCCTACAGCCGCGGCTGGGGTTACGGGCCGAGCGGCCTTCTCGGCGTCGTCCTGCTCATCCTCATCATCCTGCTGCTGATGGGGCGGATCTAGAACCAAATCGAGGGATCGTCCCTCCCTTAAACGACGGGAGCCCTGCGGCCGTGGCCGGGGGCTTCCTTCGAGAGGTGGAATTCATTTTGCCGTAGTGTTATAGCGGGACGAAAGAATAGGCCCCGCTTGCTGATACGTTTCACGACGCTTAGCCCGCTTTCCTGGACTGCCGCATCCCTGCACGCCGTGGGGGCTGTCGGCGTGGCGATGATCGCCCGCTATGCGCTCGATCCCCTGCTCGGCGACGAGCTGCCCTACATCACACTCTATCCGGCGGTGCTGTTCACGGCCATCGTGGCCGGAGGCTGGACCGGAATGGGAGCGCTGCTCCTGGGCGTGGCGGCCACTTTCTGGTTCCTCTCCGTAAGCCCCGGACCGGCACCGTTCTCCGCCCAGACCCTGACGGGGCTCATCATCTATCTGTTCGGCGGCGCCTTCTCGGTCGTGGCGGCGTCGTCCCTGCGAAGCGCGGCGGCCCGGCTCGAAGTCGCCCAGGAGAGGCTGCTCGCGACCCTCGAAGCGTCCGGCGCCGGGACGTGGCGCTGGGATTTCCGCGCCAATGCGGTCGACTGGGACCCGGCCCTCGCACGCCTCTTCGGCCTCGAACCGGCGCAGGCGCCGCGCCAGCGGGGGGATTTCCGCCGCTACGTGCACCCGGACGATCAGGAGCATATCGGCCGCAGCATCGACGGCGCGATCGAGAGCGGGAGCACGGTCGATTACGAGTTCCGGGCCATCCTGGCCGACGGTTCCCTGCGCTGGATGTATACCCGCAGCCGCCTGCTGCGGGACACCAAGGGCGGACCGGCTCTCATGGTGGGCGCCTGCCTGGACATTACGGAGCGGAAGCGCGCCCAGGAACAGCAGATGCTCCTGGTGCAGGAGCTGAACCATCGCGTGACGAACACGCTCTCCGTCGTCCAGTCGCTGGCGCATCACACGCGGCGGGGCAGCCGCGATCTCGACGGCTTCCAGGAAACGTTCCTGGCGCGCCTCATGGCGCTGTCGGCCACGCACAATATCCTGACGCGCGAATTGTGGGAGAGCGCCTCGCTCGAGGACATCCTTCATGCGGAGATGATCCCCTATGGCGGGCTCGACAAGGGCCGGGTGACCATGGCGGGCGAGCCGATCCGCCTGAAGCCGCAGCAGGCCCTCGGCTTCGGCCTCGCCCTGCACGAGCTTGCCACCAACGCGGCGAAATACGGCGCGCTCTCCATCCCGCATGGGCGGCTCGACATCTCCTGGCGGGCCGAGATGGACGAGGACGGCCGGCGGCGGTTGTCGCTCGATTGGGTCGAGCAGGGCGGTCCCATGGTGGAGCCCCCGAAGCGCCTCGGCTTCGGCTCGCGCCTCATCGAGCGCAGCATCCGCGACGAGCTCGGCGGCGGCCTCGACCTGCGCTTCCAGCCCGACGGCCTGCGCTGCTCGCTGAGCCTGCCTCTTTGAAGCCATGAGCCGAAGGGTCGAGGGCCGGGAAGGGGCGGGCGCCAACCTTGCGAAGGGAGAGATAGCACCTTGAAACGCGGGTGAGGGGCTGCGCCCTCTCCGGGCCTTCGTCCGCGGAAGGGCCACCTCGACGCGCAAGCCTGCGCCTCAGCGCCGGAGCCGTGACGGTACACGCATGGCCCGCTGGCGCTGGTCGCGCCAGAAGGCGCTGAAGAGCCGACGTTTGCCGATTTGCGGGGCGGTGAATGTTGGGTCGGTTGCCGACCTTTCGTCTCCAATCGAAGATCGGTCAGTCTATCCCTGAACCGTCCTTTTTATCTTCATAGAGTTCCAGGGGAAGCCCGTCGGGATCGGTGAAGAAGGTGAAGCGTTGCTGCGTGTGTTCGTCGATGCGGATCGGTTCGACTGCAATTCCGAAGGCTTCCAGACGCTCGATGATCGGCTCCAGGGTCTCCACGCGGAAGGCGAGGTGCCGCAGGCCGCGCGCCTCCGGGTGCGAGGGGCGGGGCGGCGGGGTGGGAAACGAGAAAAGCTCGATCTGGGCCGAGCCGATCAGAAGATCGCATTTCCAGGACCGCCGCTCCGCGCGCCAGACCTCGCGGATGATCGGCAGACCCAGGATCTCGGAGTAGAATTCCTTCGAGCGGCCGTAGTCCGAGCAGATGATCGCAACGTGGTGGATGGCATTCAGCATCGGAGCCTCGGATCCCGGTTCCTCGATCAATGACGCGCGCTTGGCGGTTCGTCGTCGCTTCGTGCTCGCGAAGCAAGCCTAACCCGTCGCCGCCTTCGCCATCGGCTGGAGTTTCGCCTTTCTCGCGATGGGAGGCGGTGCGCCGACGGACTGCCTTTCGATCAGCTTGGTGGCCAGCATTATCCGTTTGGGCGTTCCGGCGGCGCTGTTGATGCGCTTGATCAAGATCTGCGCGCTTTCCATGCCAAGATCGTAGACCGGTTGCGCGATGACGGTGATCGGCGGGCTCGTCACGCTCGTCCAATCCGCATCGTGGAAGGCAACGAGGGAAATGTCGTCCGGAATCGACATGCCCATGGCCCGAATGACTTTGAACGCCTCGAGACCGACCACATTGTCCGACGCGAGTATGGCGGTGGGGCGATGCGGCGTCGAAAGGAGATCCGCGATGATCCGCCCCGAACCTCCCTGACGCGTCGCTCCCAGGCGGATATATTGCTCGGGCCGCTCGATTCCCGCCTCGGCGGACGCTGCCAGGAAACCGTCGATACGATCCATTACGGTTGTCAGGCTGATCTGGTGCGGTCCTTTGTAGATCGGGTCGTCGGATGCGGTCGCCGTGATGTAGGAGATGTGCCTGTGTCCGGCCTCGATCAGCATGCGCGTCGCCGCAGCGGCCGCCGCCCGGTCATCGGTAACGACGCTGTCGACCTTCAGCTTGGGGACGGCACGGTCCAGCAGGACCAAGGGGCGGCCCGATCTCTGCACGCCTTCCAGATGCTGGATATGAGACATGGAGGCAGGAGTGACGATCAGACCGTCGACTCTCTTGCCGAGAAGAACCTGGATCGCGGCCTGCTCCTTTTCGACCTCCTCTCCGGAGTTTGCCAGAATGACATCGAAGCCGGCCGCGCGCGCGACATCGCTGATGCCACGGACCGCCTGCCCGAAATAAGGGTTCTCGATGTCGCCGACGATGACGCCGATCGTTCGCGAGCGGCCGGTCGTCATGCTGCGGGCGAGTTCGTTCGGCTGGTAGCCCAGCGACCGCGCAGCCGTAAGAACTTTCTCCCTCATCTCGGGGCTGGCGGTTCCGTAGCTGCCCAGCACCCTTGCGGCTGTGGCCTTCGAGACGCCGGCCGCGCGAGCCACGTCCTGGAGAGTGACCAATCGTTTCGGGGCTGTTCTATTGTTCATGCGCGTCGACCTAAGGGACATTTTGCTGAAACGTCAAGCTGAAGGCCCTGTTGACAGATGAGACCGGTCTCACATAGCCTTGAGACCGGTCTCACAATAGCAGATCGCTTAGTCCACCGGAAATGGAAACTCAGATGAGTGTGGATCGCCTTCGAGACGTACGTGCAGTGAAGCTGCGCATCCACCCAGGTATCGCGGCGGCACCCGTCGCGCCTGGTTCTTTCTCCTGCCGCGAAGGTGCATGATCAGTGTCCAATAAAGTCAGATGGGGCGTGCTGAGCACCGCCCAGATCGCCCGGAACAATGTCGTTCCGGCCATGCAGGCGGGAGCCTTCACGGAGGTCGTGGCGATTGCGTCCCGAGACGAGAGCCGGGCTCATGCGGCTGCGGCGGAGCTCGGAATTCCGCGGGCCTACGGATCCTATGAGGCCATGCTCGCCGATCCCGAGATCGACGCGATCTACAATCCGCTGCCCAACCATCTGCATGCGGCCTTGACGATCAAGGCTCTGGAGGCTGGCAAGCATGTGCTCTGCGAGAAGCCGATCGCGCTCGACGCCGAGGAGGCGCGGCGGATCGAGGAAGCCCAGAAGAAAAGCGGATTGCTCGTGGGCGAGGCCTTCATGGTGCGCTTCCATCCGCAATGGCGGCGTGCGCGCGAGATCGTTCGCGAAGGAAGGTTGGGAGAGGTGCGCGCCATCCAGACGATCTTTTCCTATTTCCTGACCGACCCAGGCAACATCCGCAACCAGGCCGATATCGGTGGCGGTGGGCTCTACGATATCGGGTGCTATGCCATCGCTACGGCGCGTTTCATGTTCGAAGCCGAGCCCGAGCGCGTGATCGGCATCCTGGACGTGGATCCTCGGCTGGGAACGGATCGGTTGAGCAGCGGTCTTGCGGTGTTTCCCGAGGGCCGGCAGCTGGCTTTCACCTGCGCAACGCAGCTCGTGCCCTGTCAGCGCGTGCAGATCCTCGGCACGCAAGGACGAATCGAGATCCAGATTCCTTTCAATGCACCTGCGAGCATGGAAGCGACCATCGTGATTGACGACGGACGGGACCTGTCCGGCAGCGGTCGCGAGCACGTCACGATCCCGCCAGCCGACCAGTACACTCTGCAAGGCGACGCCTTCTCACAGGCAATTCTCGGCGAGCAGCCCCTCGAATGGGGCGTTGGCGACGCCGTGTCCAACATGCGCGTGATCGATGCTCTCTTCCGCTCGGCCGGATCGGGGCAATGGGAGCGCCCCTGATCGCCCCGTTGCAGCGGATCGGCCTGCCGGAACTCTCAGGCTGACAGCTTCAATCCTTCAACGAAAAATGACACAGAAGGGAATATCCAGTGAGCTCTCCATCCTCAACCCAGCGGGTCGTTGTGATCGGCGGCGGGATTCTCGGAGCGTCCTCGGCCATGCAGCTTGCGCGCCTGGGTGCTCGCGTGACCCTGGTCACCGAAGCCGATCTCTTCAGCGAAGCATCGGGCCGGTCCCTGGCCTGGCTCAACTCGGCCCGTTTCCGCTCCGCCGAGTACCATAAGCTGCGCATGATCGGCATCGATCGCTACCGCACCCTTGCCGTGCGGTATCCGGCAGCGCCTTGGCTTCGCTTCGACGGCGGCCTCACCTGGGATGCCGACGACGATTCCAACAGGATCGCCGAAGCCGTCGCTCACGAACAGAGCATCGGCTACGACGCGCAGCTTCTGTCCCCTGAACAGGTCGCAGCCGTGACACCAGGGGTCGACGCGCGCGCGATCACCCGCCAAGGGGCGATCTTCAACCCGGGCGAAGGCTGGGTCGACCTGCCATCTCTCATCCGCGTGCTGCTCGACGAATTCGCCACACGGGGCGGCGAGATCACGACACAGGCCGGCCGTGCTTCCGTCGAGATCAGGGGAGGGCGCGCCACGGCCGTGTCGACCGCAAGCGGCAAGAGATTCGAAGCCGATGCGATCCTGGTCGCCACCGGCGCCGCCGTGCCCCGGATGGTGTCGGAGGTCGGCGTCACGATCCCTGATGCAACGCCGATCTCGCTTTTGGTCCGGTCCAAGCCCCTCAAGACGGGGCTGCGGGCTGTTCTCAATACGCCGCGCGTCGCCGTGCGCCCCACGCCTGACGGCGCCATCGTGTTCGACGCGGCGTGGTCGGAGGATGAGGTCGTCCGCCGCTCCGACGGAACCTTCGAGGTGCAGCCATCAACGGTCCAGAAGCTCGCCGAGGAAGCCTCTGCGGTTCTCGAGGGCAATCCGAGGATCGAGGTCGAGTCCTATGGAGTCGGGCCGAAGCCTGTGCCGCAGGACGGTGAGCCGGTTCTCGGCGCCCTCGATGCCGTTCCCGGATACTTCGTGGCCTTTACCCACAGCGGCGCCACGATGGGCCTGATCACCGGCGAATTGCTGGCCCGGGAAATCGTCACCGGGGAGGTCAGTCCTCTGCTCGCGACGTTCCGACCCGGACGGTTCGCCTAACGCGAGGATCCGGCTCTCCGCCTCGCACGGAAAGCCGCCTCTCAAAATACCGCACGGGGCGCGACACGCACAGGAGGCCGACATGGGACAAATCGAACATCAGCCGCCCGGCGGGAGGCACGACATCTGCGTCGAGTTCAACAATGTCGACAAGTGGTTCGGCGCCGTACAGGTCCTGCATGGGATCAATCTGACGGTCGGAAAAGGCGAAAAGGTCGTGGTCTGCGGCCCATCCGGATCGGGAAAATCCACGATGATCCGCTGCATCAATCATCTCGAGAGGCATCAGAAGGGACGCATCACCGTCAATGGGATCGAACTGACGGAGAACAAGCGCAGCATCGATCGCGTCCGGCAGGATGTCGGCATGGTGTTTCAGAACTTCAACCTCTATCCACACCTCACCGTTCTGGAAAACTGCACACTCGCGCCCCGATGGGTGAAGGGCGTGTCGCGGAAGGACGCCGAAGCCTTGGCGCTTCGCTACCTCGAACGCGTGCGCATTCCGGACAAGGCGCACTTCTATCCGAGCCAGCTGTCCGGCGGGCAGCAGCAGAGGGCGGCCATTGCACGCTCCCTTTGCATGAACCCGAAGATCATGCTGTTCGACGAGCCGACCTCGGCGCTCGACCCGGAGCTTGTACGCGAGGTCCTGGACACCATGGCCCAACTCGCCAACGACGGCATGACGATGGTGTGCGTCACCCACGAAATGGGCTTCGCCCGGCAGGTGGCCGACCGGGTGATCTTCATGGATGCGGGCCGGATCGTCGAAACCGCCCCTCCCGACGAATTCTTCAGCCATCCTCGGGAAAGCCGCACCCGCGCCTTCCTGAGCCAGATCCTGCATTAGAGTTCGACCAACCTTCCGCAGGACATCGCATCCTGCGGCAACAATCGATGAACGGCCAACGTTCGCGTCGCAAAACCAGAAATCCAAAGGGACGACTTCATGAACCGACAAATCAGCATGCTTCGCCAAGCCATCGCATCGTTGGCCCTCATCGCCACATGCGCATCGCACGCGACGATGGCCATGGCGCAGGATCTTCCATCCCTCCCGAAGGCGATCAAGGACGCGGGCGTCATCCGGATCGGCGTCAAATGCGATTCTCCACCCTTCGGCTCCTCCGGCCCTGACGGCAAGCCGGTGGGCGTGGAGGTTGAAATGGCGAAGAAAATCGGCACCTACGCCTTCGGATCCCCCGACAAGGCCGAGCTGAGCTGCGTTGCCACCGACGCGCGCATCCCATCCCTGACCGGCGGCAAGATCGACCTGATCATCGCGACCCTCGGCAAGACCCCGCCCCGTGAGCAGGTGATCGATTACTCCGACATCTATTACTGGGGCGGCAGCAACGTCATCGTGCCGAAGGAAAGCCCCGTTCAGAAGCTGGCCGAGCTCGAGGGCAAGTCGATCCTGATCGTCAAGGGCGGCAATCAGCTCAAATGGTTGCGCGATCGCATTCCCGGCATCCAATTCGTGCAGCTCAACACCAATGCGGACAATATCCAGGCACTGCTGCAGGGACGAGCCGACGGCTATGTGGGTGATGCGGTCACGATCGCGACGCTGATCAGCAACTATCCCAATCTCCGCGTCCTGAAGGAGGAGGTCGATCTCGGGTTCAACGGCGTTGGCATCCGCAAGAACGAGCCGGAACTCAAGGCCTTCGTGAACGCCACCCTGAGAAAGCTGAAAGAGGAGAAGTTCTACTCGCAGGTGGTGCCCAACTACGTCTCCGACCCGATCGTCGCCAAGGAAATGATCAAGTCCTTTGAGACCGATCCGCCGGCTGCCAACTAAGCGGGCCCGATAGTCCGGGTGGGGCTTTCCCACCCGGTGCCTCGGGTGTTCTTCTGGTCATCTCCAGCAAGGGCGGAGTACGATGGATTTCACTTATATTATCGATGCGCTGCCGGACCTGATGAAAGGTCTCAAGATGACGCTCATGGTGAGCGGCCTCGGCATCTTGTTGTCCTGCATCATCGGCGCCATCGGGGCGGCGCTCCGCATGAGCGGCTTCAAGCCGGCCGAGTATCTCGTCACCAGCTATGTGGAGTTCATTCGCGGGACGCCCTATCTCGTGCAGATCTTCTTCATCTTCTATGGCCTGCCGAGTCTGGGCCTGCGCCTGTCGGTCTTCTGGTCGGGCGTCGCGGCGCTGACCGTATGGGCGAGCGCCTTTCAGATCGAGAATTTCCGGGCAGGGCTCGCGGCTATCGGCCATGGCGTCCATGACGCATCGGCGTCGCTCGGCCTTAAGCGCTGGCATCATGCCCTTCTGGTCGTTCTTCCGCTGGCGGCTCGGGCGGCACTGCCGTCCTCGATGAACACCATCGTGGCCACGGTCAAGAACTCGGCCTATCTCCAGGCCATCGGGCTCGTGGAGCTGACGTTCGTGGCCGTCGACCGCATCGCCTATGACTTTCGAGCCATCGAAATGTTCTTCTCCATCTGCGTGATCTATCTGCTCTGCGTCTTCACGCTCTCCGGCCTCGGGCACGTGCTGGAGCGGCGGCTCAACCGCCCGTTTGCCGGGAGATAGGCGATGCTTCTTTTCGAATTCAGGTCGTTCCTGCTCGACGGACTCCTCAACACGCTGCTCCTGTCGCTGGTGATGATTGCGGGAGGAACCGGGTTCGCCATCGTCTTCGCGGCCGGCCTTTCTCTGCCGTCCCGCTGGCTCAGTCGCCCCGTCTTCCTCATCGTGGAATGTCTGCGGGACATACCCCTGATGGTGACGGTGCTGCTTGTCTATTTCGTCCTGCCCAACATCGGGATCTCGCTCGATCCGTTCTGGTCGAGCGCCCTCAGCGTCTCGGTATGGGGCGGCGCGAACGGCGCGCATATCATCCGGGCGGGCCTCGCGTCCGTGCCCAAGGGACAATGGGAGACGGTCCAGGCTTTTGGGCTCGGCGGCTGGAAGGGACTTCTCCTGGTGATCGTTCCTCAAGCCATGCCGGTCATCCTACCGCCCTATATCAGCCTCGTGACCGGGCTGGTGCAGGCAAGCTCGCTGGGTGCCGTTCTCGGGGTCAACGAGCTCCTGAGGTCGGCGCAGGTCCTCATCGAGCAGACGACCATTTCCCGCGGAGGGAGCCCGGCCTATCTGGTTTATGGTGCTATTCTGGTCGTCTACTTTGTGCTGTGCTGGACGATCGCGCTTGTCGGACGTCGGCTTGAAGCGCATTTCACGAAGCCATACAGCCGGGATCGACATAGCATCGATCGCAAGGACGCCTCCTCCGAAGTCTTAGTGCAAACGGCTCCGCTAGACGTGAGAACCTGATGGGTAGGGTGGAACGGGCACATCGCTTGACTCCTGGCTGCTTAAGCCTCTCACGTTCGGACCTTTCTGGCATGCGTGAAGACTAGAGCATTTTTCGGCGAAGTGGATCCGGTTCGCCGTCAAAAAATGCGGCTCCGCAAAGAAGAGAGATAATTCCACCCTAGTGGAGACAGCTCTAAGGCGTCTCGTCGACGGATCGCTTCTGCGGTCAGGTCTCAGCCTGTTCTGCGATCAGAAAGGCGTCGCGACGTCTATCCCAAGATGCCGAACGTGCTCTCGCTCGTGGTATGGCCGAGCAGGAGCTGAACGGCTCGAAGATTGCCTGTACTTCGGCAGATCTTCGATGCTTTGGTCCGTCGCCGGGAATGGGCCCCGCAGGCGAGCGATGCGCTCAAGCGCTTCAAGCGTATTGCATCGGGCCGCGAGACGGCAGCCGTCAGCTACGCGTTTCCTCTTTGTCGCGCCGTTGCCTTCATCATGATCAAATCAGTTCGCAGGCCCAATACGAAGCCGCCGCCTATTCGCGCTTGTCCGTACGTCGCTCCTGCGCGGTCACGAGCCGCATCATCTTCCGAAGGTCCTGCTCGTCGAGATTCATGGCGGCCTCAACCCAGATGTCGACGATGTCCCGCAATTCTTCATAAGTGACCGGGTCGATGCGCCTCCTTGAACGGTAGATCGCCTTGTGGGCATTGTGCTTGCGGCGGTTGCGGGCGATGTAGTCCCTGACCGCATGCTCTCCCTGGCCGTCCTCTGCAAGCACATCGACGACCCCGAGCTGATGCAGTTCCTCGGCAGTGTAAACCTTCCCGCTCATGATCATCTTCTCGGCCGCGGCCGTTCCGATCTTCCGCGAGAGGAAGCTGTAGGCTCCCATGCCGGGGAACAGGTTGAACAGGACCTCGGGCAGACCCATCTTGGCGCTTTTCTCGGCGACGAGCACGTCGAAGGAGAGGGCGCATTCGAATCCGCCGCCCAGCGCATCGCCCTGCACCAGGGCGATCGTGATCAGGGGCGTACGGAACCCGACCGAATTTCCGTGCACCACATCGATGCAGGCATAGGCATATTCCCGCAGACCTTCGGAATCCTTGCGCTGAATGCAATCTGCGAAATACGCCAGATTGCCGCCGAAATTGTACACGCCGGGCGTCTGGGATCCGGCAACGAAATACTCGAGGGGCTGACGCTGTTCGAGGTTTCCCTCCTCCATGATCGCGCGCACGGATTCCTGCACGCACATCATGTCCTGCAGAAGCTCCATCGTGATCATCGGGTGCCGGCTCGGGCGCATGGCGGCCCAGTAGATCTTCTGGTCGAAGTCGAGCGTCACGTCGATATGCGGCAGCTGAAGACTGTTCAGGCCGGAGCGGGGCGGCTCGGCCACCGGCTTCGGTGCGGGAGCGGACGGCGTCGGGATGTCCCGATCTACAATGGGTCGCTCGTCGGGATAGGAACGGCCTTGGGATTTGGCCAGCGGGGATAACATCCTGTTCTCCGTCATAGAGAATTTTAACGCAGCGGGCTTCATCCCACTGCCGAGCGACGCCGTTGAGAAGGCGACCTTCCTTAAGGATAATGATCCCTTAACCGCACTGTTCATAGTGCGTAGGAAGATTTGTCTCAAAGCGTGGTTAACGTAGCCAAGTCTGAATGAGAAAAAATTATCAGGACGGCGATATTATATTTCAAATTATAAGTCATCATACTGAATTAAAAGGAACTATATTAACCAATCCGGCATAAAATTCAGCGAGAGCAGCATGCATTCTCTACGTTATTGCGGTATGAATACTATCCTGGTCCTAAGCAGATTTCAGGTGTCCTGGAATGCAAGTCTGCGATCAGGCAGCAGGTATGGATAAATTATCGAGAAGGATAAACGTCACGCGCTAGGACATACCGCGTGAATCGCGGAATGGCATCGAAGGACGAGGTCGATAGCCGGGGTTGACTGAGCAGACTCAGCAGATTCCGAAGAGCGACCACGCAAGCAATCCGGGGGATGCCGGGGGCAACACATGGCAGTCATTCTGATCCTCGACGACAAAAGCACGAACCGCAATATCTATTCCCGACTCGCCCAGACGATCGAGAATGGGGCAGTGGTGCATGCCTTTGCCTCGCCGGTCGAGGCCCTCGAATGGCTCCAGGGCAATGCTCCCGACCTGATCGTGACCGACTTCCGCATGCCCGGCATGGATGGAGCGGAATTCACCAGGCATGCAAGAGGCTGCGCCAACGGAGTCGATGTTCCGATCATCGTCATCACCGCCTATGATGATAGGGCCTTCCGGCTTCGTGCCCTGGAGGCGGGCGCCACCGATTTTCTCCGCTCGCCGGTCGATCATTATGAGTTCGTCACCCGCGCGCGCAATCTGCTCAAGCTGCAGCGCCAGCAGCAGCATATCAAAGGCCGTGCCCAGGCTCTCGAGCAGCAGCTGCGCATCAGCGAGCGATCGCAGGAGGAGCTCGTCCGCAGCAGCCGGGAAGCGCTGGCCCAGGTGATCGACACGGTCCCGGCCCTGATCAGTGCCACCGACAGAAACAGCCGCATCGTCTTCGTGAATGCCCATCTGGCCGATTTCGTCAGTTCCACGCCGCAGGCGCTGACGGGAAGGCTGCTCAGCGACGTTCTGCGCAGCAACAAGTCGGAGTTCAATCAACAGGTTCACAGCTCCATTCTGAAGAACCAGCGGAGCGCCGTGAGCTTCGAGGAGAGTATCGTCGACATCTCCGGCGCGGAACGGGCTTTCCTGACCACCAAGACCTCGATGCCCGCCTTTGCCGGTGCGGAGACGAGCGTCCTGACCACGTCGATCGACATCACGGAACGTAAGCAGGCGGAAAGCACGATGCGGCACATCGCGCTGCATGACACGCTGACCGACCTTCCCAATCGAAGAATGCTCAACGAGTGGATTCAGCAGGAGCTGTCGAGCGAGGGCGCGCGGTTTGCGATCCTCTTGATCGATCTCGACCGGTTCAAGGCGGTCAACGACGCGCTCGGCCATGCCGGAGGCGATCGCATGCTCCAGCTGGTGACGGGCCGCCTCCTCGGGGTGGTGTCGAGCACCGATCTCGTCGCGCGAATGTCCGGCGACGAATTCGTCGTCGTGCAGGCGAATATCGCAGCCCCGGAGGACGCGGAGAACCTGGCACGCAGGATCATCGATTCTCTGGCCGCACCGTTCCTCCTCGAAGAGACCGAGCTTAGGATTGGCTGCACGATCGGCATCACCCTGGCGCCGCGGGACAGCGGGAATGCCGACAAGCTGCTCCGATTTGCGGACCTCGCCATGTACCAGGCAAAGGCTGAGGGAAGGAACACCCTGCGTTTCTACTCGCCCGAGATGGACACCATCTCGTGGAACAACCTCAGCCTGGAGGCCGATCTCCGCAAGGCGATCGCTCAGGAGCAGTTCGAGCTCTATTACCAGCCTCAGATCGATCTCGCGACGGGAGCCATTGCGGGAGCAGAGGCTCTCCTGCGCTGGAGAAGGCCCGAATTCGGCCTCACGTCGCCTAACGTGTTCATCGACATCGCCGAGGAAACGGGACTGATCAACGAGATCGGCGCCTGGGTTCTCGCAAAGGCCTGTGCGCAGGCCGCCGAGTGGCAGAGCCTCGGATATGATCCGTTCAGGATCTCGGTCAACCTGTCGCCCCTGCAGTTTCTCCGACAAGACATCGTCCAGCTTGTCGAGAACACCCTCGAGAAGACCGGCCTGGATCCCGGCTCTCTCGAACTCGAGCTCACCGAGGGAAGCCTTCTCAAGGACGTCGAGCGCACGAAGCAGGTTCTGCACGGCCTCAAGGAGCTCGGAGTCAAGGTCGCCATCGACGATTTCGGCGTGGGCTTCTCCTCCCTCAGCTATCTCAAGAACTTCGAGGTCGACACCTTGAAGATCGACCGCTCATTCATTTCGAATCTTCTCGCCGAAAGCCGCGACGAGGCCATCGTCAAAGCCATCATCTCATTGGCCCGGAGCCTTGAGCTGAAAGTGATTGCTGAGGGCGTCGAGACCAATCCCCAACTTGCCTGCCTGCTCAGTCATGCCTGCAACGAGGCCCAGGGCTATCTGTTCAGCCGACCCGTGCCGCCGGGCAATTTCGAATCCCTGCTCAGGGATTATCCTCGCTATCTGCTGCGGAACCAGGACGCGTCGCCCAAGAAGGTCCGAGGTTCGTGATCGCCGACATCCTGTCGCGGCTGAAGAGCAGCCCTGATCGCGAGCACGAGATGAGCCTCAACAGACTCATCTTCCTGAGCCTGATCGCAGCCTACACGTTCTGGATCAACCCCTCTGTCCCACGCGAGGCGCTGATCGCCGCAACGATCTTTGCCATCGTCTCGATAGGCATCGCCGTTCACATTGTCCTCCGGCCGCATCACTCGACGATCCGGCGGATCATCGCCATCGTCAGCGACCTCGCGACGGCTTCGGTGCAGCTCCATTACGTCGGGGAGACGTCGTCCGTTCTTTTCCTGCTCTACCTCTGGATCACATTCGGCAATGGATTTCGCTTCGGCATCCGCTTTCTCTATATTGCGGTGGCCGTCTCGGTGGCCTGCTTCACCATGGTCATCTACACGACGCCGCGTTGGCGTGACGACATCTATCTCTCGGCGACCCTGCTGCTGAGCCTGATCGTGCTCCCGCTCTATGCCAGTACGCTGATCCGGAAGCTTTCCAACGCCAAGGCCCAGGCGGAAGCCGCCAATAAGGCGAAGACCCTGTTTCTCGCCAGCGTCAGCCATGAGCTGAGAACGCCGCTGAACGCCGTCATCGGCCTGTCCAGTCTCATGGCCGGGACGAATCTCGACGCGGAGCAGCGCGGTATCGTTCACACGATCGGTTCCGCCGGCGAGTCCCTTCTGCGGCAGATCAACAGCCTCCTGAGCCTGTCGCGCATCGAAGCGGGAAAAATGCCGATCGAACGGGTCGACCTCGATCTGCTGGAGGTGCTTTCTACCGCCCGCGCGATGGTTATCACGCAAGCCCAGCAGAAAGGGCTTCGGGTGACGATTCATATCGCCCCGCAGACACCCCTGCAGCTCCACGGACCGAAGCATCATCTCGAGGAGATCCTGCTCAACCTGCTCGGTAACGCCGTCAAGTTCACGGAACGGGGCTACGTCACCCTCGCGGCCCATCCCTTGATCGAGAACGGCAGGCGCTTCGTGCGCTTCATCGCCTCCGACACGGGCATCGGCATCGCCCCGCAGGCCCTGGGCCGGATCTTCGACAGCTTTACCCAAGCCGACGAAACCATCATCAACCGCTTCGGCGGAACTGGGCTTGGCCTCTCCATCTGCCAGCAGCTGATCGGGGCCATGGGCGGCCGGATCGGCGTGGACAGCCGAGAGGGGCACGGCAGTTCCTTCTGGTTCATCCTGCCGATGGAAGAAGCATCGAGCCGCGATGCTCCCAGTGAGCAGCAGCCTCGCCCATTTCGACCGCTTCTGGTTTGCGCCGATCCGACCCTTGCAGAGGGGTTCGCGGTCCGGCTTGGCGGCGGGGACGACTGCCCCATCGCCCGGAACCTTGCCGAGGCGAAGGAATGGATGCTGCAGGCTCGGGGCGAGCCCGTCGTCCCGTTCTGCTTCAGCGATCTGCCCGCCGCGTCGCTGGCCACCGAGATAGAGAAGGTCGCGCTTCCCATTCTTCCGGTTCTAATCCGCACGAACGCTCCCCGGAGACTTGTTGAGCCGGGCTTGGTCCATGTGTCGAGCAGCGTGCTGCCGCTCGATTTCACGGTGGATGAGGCAAGGACCGCCATGTCCGTGACGGCCGCTCAGACATCCTGGGCTCAATCGATATGGACCGAGACGAGCAGGGTTGAGCTTCCGGTCGCGGCCCAGCCTCTTTCGATCCTGGTGGCGGACGACAACGCCACGAACCGTCTCGTGATCTCGAAGATCCTGGAGCGCGGCGGACATGCCGCCCGATGCGTCGAGAACGGGGAGGAAGCCCTCAATCTCCTGGAGGCGGAGAGGTTCGACCTCGTCATCATGGACATCAACATGCCCGTGATGACAGGCATCGAAGCTGCCAACCTGTTCCGGTTCACGGAACCTCCGGGTACCCGCATTCCGATCATCGCCCTCACGGCCGACGCGACGCCCGAGATCGTCGCCGAGAGCCGTGCTGCAGGGATGGATGCCTGTCTGACCAAGCCGGTTCAGCCTGCCGTGCTGCTCAAGGCAATCGACGAGCATGCGGTTCTCGCCTCCGCCCCAGGGCCTGTGGACACGGTTCCTGCCGCCACCAGTCAGCCGGACGCCCATTCCTCCTTCATCGACGAATCCCTTCTCGCGGAACTGGAGCAATTGGGAGGGAGAGAATTCGTCCTCAACCTCGTGGAGGAATTCTTCTCGGATGCGGAGCGTCTTATCGCCGAGTTGCAAAGCGCCGCGGCTGCGGGGGACTCGCATCGGTTCCGCCTTGAGGCTCATGGCCTGCAGAGCGCCTCGGCGAATGTAGGAGCAAGAGCCGTGCACGAGATCTGCGTCAGCTGGAGAAGAATCACCAGCGCAGATCTCGCCACGAGCGGAGCCGGCCAGGTCGAGAGATTGGCACGTGCCCTAAAGCTCACACAGGAGCAGCTGAAGCAGCATCTTTCTCCCCCGAAGGAAGCAGGGGCCCCTGCGGCTTCTGCAACAGCGGCGTGGCCAGCTCCATGATGTGACCGGTGAGATCCACGCCGCTATCGGTATACAGGCAGTTCGGTGCCTCCACGAGTTGCTGTCACGTTAACTTGGTCCGGACGGCAGATCGTGTGGATCGTCTGCGATGACCGAACCGGCCAGCGGGAATATCGACATTCCTCAATCGGCGAAGCGCCGCTCATATTCCTCCTTCAACCGTCCCCAGCTCTCCCAGAACGGCTCCGGTGCCTCGCCGGCTACGCGGGCAGCCAGGATATCGAGATGGGCGTGCCAGCCGGCGCCGACGCTGAGCAGGGTGGCGCGGTCGGTGACGCGGTGATGGGTCACGGTGAGCAGCACGTCGGAGCCCTGCGGTTCCAGGGAGAAGGTGACGCCGCCGGTCGAGCCCCAGGTGATGGCGAGCCGGCAGAGCGGGTCGAGTTCGGTGATCTGGCAGACCATCCGGTGCTCCTCGGAGAAGCCGGGTGGGCGTCTTCCGGGCGGATCCGACAATTCGTCGTTGCGCCAGACGAGCTCAACGGACGAACCCGGCACGGTCCCCATGTGGCCCGCCGCGAGCCATTGGCGGCGAAGGTCGCCGTCCGTGAGGTAGGCCCAGACGCGGTCGACAGGGCCGGGCAGAAGGCGCTGGATCGTGAGCGTCGCGGGTTCGGTCAGTACGCCATAGGCGTCGAGGGTGGCAAGATCGGTCATGCTTCGTCTCCTTCTTCGGCTGGGGGTGGGGCGTTCTGGGCATCCTCCTCGCGAAGGAGCCGTTCCAGCACGTCCAGACGCTCGGTCCAGAAGTGTTCGTAGATGCCGAGCCATTGGTGCGCGCTCGCCAGCGGCCCGGGATCGAGGCGGCAGACATGGATGCGGCCGCGGATTTCGCGCCGGAGAAGGCCCGCCTGCTCCAGCACCTTGATGTGCTTCGAGGCAGCAGCGAGCGAGATCGCAAAGGGTTCGGCCAGCTGGCTCACCGTGCGCTCGCCGCCGCCGAGATCGCTCAGCATCCGCCGCCGGGTGGAATCGGCGAGAGCGTGGAAGACCGTATCGAGTCGGGATGTTTGTAATTCAACCATGTGGTTGAATATGCGCGTACGCGTAGGAATAGTCAACCGATTGGTTTAATATTTCCGGGCAATGCCGGTCGCATGCGGGCGAACGCACCGAACGATGCGCCAGGCGACGCGGGTGCTCCACCGGAGAGGCAGGGCAACCGGTCATGGGAGGGTGAATTTTTCAAGGGAAAAAGAGAGCCGACGCAGCCGTCGTTCTCGTCGACGGGCTGCGCGGCTGCGGCTTGGCGATCGGCCTTCACGCCTCCTGCAAGGGGAGGGAGGCTCGCCTTCGTCTCAGTCGGTCTCCCGGATCAGGCTCGCGCCGCATCCGGGATGACGTGTCAGGGAAAACTCAAGCCTTCCCGGCGGTGTCGCTCTTCTCGCTCTTGGCGGCCTTGGCCTTGCTCGTCTTGCGCTTGCTGTGGTCGCTGGAGCGCTGGACGTACCGGACCTTCTTGGCCTCCGGCCTGGTGTCCTGCTCGCCGCCGGCTTCCTCGCCCACGAGGCGGGCCGGCAGGAAGTGACGGGCGGCCTCCGTGACCACGCCGGCGACGGCGCCGGCCGCGGTCTGGGTCAGGTCGACACCCTGCTCACCGGCTTTGGCCGCGGCGGCGCCGGCCTTCTTCGCCGTCCGGGTCTTGGTGAGGGCGGCGGCGGCCGCGCCTGCTGCGGCGATCAGGGCGTCGGCCAGAATCTCGCGGCCGAGATCCGTGTTGATGAGGTCCATCAGCCCGGACTTCTTCGCCGTCTTTGCCAGCTTCGTGCCGACGCCTTTCTTCGCCTTCGTGCCCGATTTCTTTTCCTTGTCCTTGGCCTTCGCCATGTTCATCTCCTGATGGTCAAGCTTCCGGAACAACCCCCATGGAACCACAGGGGTTCCAAAAGGCCAAGCTCATCCGAAATGGCGCGCCAGCACGTCGTGCACGGCCTTGACGAGATCGGTTTCGGGCACGGAGAACTGCGCTGGGCGGGCGGCCTTCCATTCCTCGTTGGACGCGATGGCCCCTGCCGCCTTGGCGCCCTCGATCAGGTCCTTGACCTCGACCTCGCCGCGCTCGCGCTCGTTGGAGCCCTGGATCACCACGCAGGGGCTTTGGCGCCGGTCGGCATACTTCATCTGCGCCTTCATGCCCGACGAGCCGAGATAGAGCTCGGCCCGGATGCCCGCCTGGCGTAGGGTCGAGACCATGCGCTGATAGGCGGCGATCTGGTCCCGGTCCATGACGAGCACCACTACCGGGCCGGGCTTCTCGGCGCCGGATACGATGGGGCTCCTGATCATCTGCAGGGCCGAAAGCAGGCGCGAGACGCCGATGGAGAACCCGGTGGCCGGCACGGGCTCGGAGCGGAAGCGGCCCACGAGGCCGTCATAGCGCCCGCCGCCGCCCACGGAGCCGAAGCGCACCGGGCGCCCGTCCTCGTCCTGCACCTGGAAGGTCAGCTCCGCCTCGTAGACGGGGCCCGTGTAGTATTCGAGGCCGCGCACCACGGACGGATCGATGGTGACGCGGTCCTCATAGCCGGAGGCGGCGACGAGAGACGCGATCTCCGCCAGTTCGTCCGCACCTTCGAGGCCGCGCGCCGATGCGCCGACGACCTTGCGCAGGTTCTCGACTGTCGCAGCGTTGTTTGCGCCCTTGGCGTCGGTGAAGGCGAGCACCCGTGCGATGGCATTGGGATCGAGGCCCGCACCCTTCGTGAAATCGCCGCTCTCATCCTTGCGGCCTGCGCCCAGCAGCTGGCTTACGCCCTCGGGGCCGAGGCGGTCGAGCTTGTCGATGGCGCGCAGCACCGTCAGGCGCTGACCGGCCTTGTCCTCGCCGCCGAGGCCGATGGCTTCGAGCACACCGTCGAGCACCTTGCGGTTGTTGATCTTGATGATGAAGTCGCCGCGCTTGAGGCCGAGCTTCTCCATGGTGTCGGCGGCCATCATGCAGATTTCCGCATCCGCCGCGACGGAGGCGGCGCCTACCGTGTCGGCATCGAACTGCATGAACTGGCGGAACCGGCCCGGGCCCGGCTTCTCGTTGCGGAACACCCAGCCGACCCGGTAGCTGCGATAGGGCTTGGGCAGGGCGTCGAAGTTCTCGGCGACGTAGCGGGCCAGCGGCGCGGTCAGGTCGTAGCGCAGCGAGAGCCATTGCTCGTCGTCGTCCTGGAACGAGAACACGCCCTCGTTGGGCCGGTCCTGGTCCGGCAGGAACTTGCCGAGGGCATCCGTGTACTCGACGAAGGGCGTCTCGACGCCCTCGAAGCCGTAAAGCTCGTAAGAATCGCGGATCGCCGCCAGCATGCGCTCGGTGGCGGAAAGATCGGCGGGAGTACGGTCGGCAAAGCCGCGCGGCGCGCGAGCCTTGATCTTGTCGGCCTTGGACATGGTTTTACAGCAGCCGTTGAAGTGGGAGAAACGTGCTGCGGTCCTACTCCCTGTGGCCGGGAGGGGCAAGGGTTGGTTGTCAGCTGCCCATAAACGCGTCATGGCCGGGCTTGGCCCGGCCATCCACGCCTTTGAACCGCTACGCCATAAAGGCTTAGATACCCGGCACAAGGCCGGGCATGGCGGCAGTGCTTACGCCACAGCCTTGATCACCTTGGTGAGCTTGTCGACGATCTCGCCGATCTGCTCCTCGGTGATGATGAGCGGCGGGGAGAGGGCGATGGTGTCGCCGGTGATGCGCATCATCAGGCCGTATTCCTGGAAGCCGCGATCCATGGCCTCGAAGGCGCGCTTGCCCACCGCGTCGGGACGCGAGGCGAGGTCGATGGCGCCCACGAGCCCGATGGTGCGAATGTCGAGCACGTTCGGCAGGTCCTTCAGCGAATGGATTGCGTCGGCCCAGACCGGCTCCAGGGCCTTGGCGCGCTCGAACAGCTTCTCGTCCCGGTAGATGTCCTGGGTCGCGAGCGCCGCCGCGCAGGCGAGCGGATGGCCGGAATAGGTGTAGCCGTGGAACAGCTCGATCATATGATCGGGGCCGTTCATGAAGGTATCGTAGAGACCCTCGCGCACCAGTACGCCGCCCATGGGGACGGTGCCGGAATTCACCCCCTTGGCGAAGGTGATCATGTCGGGGATCACGCCGTAGCGCTCGGCCGCGAAGGCGGTGCCGAGACGGCCGAAGCCCGAGATCACCTCGTCGAAGATAAGCAGGATGCCGTGCTTGTCGCAGATCTCGCGCAGGCGCTTCAGATAGCCCTTCGGCGGCGGCAGCACGCCGGTGGAGCCGGCCATCGGCTCGACGATGACGGCCGCGATGGTCGAGGCGTCGTGGAGCGCCACGATGCGCTCCAGCTCGTCGGCCAGATGCGCGCCCCATTCGGGCTCTCCGCGGGAGAAGGCCTGCTCGGCCCGGTTATAGGTGTGGGGAAGGTGGTCGACGCCCGCCAGCAGGGTGCCGAAGAACTGCCGGTTCTTGACGATGCCGCCTACCGAAATGCCGCCGAAGCCGACGCCGTGATAGCCGCGCTCGCGGCCGATGAGGCGCGTCTTGCTGCCCTGGCCCTTCACGTTCCAATAGGCGAGCGCCACCTTGAGCGCCGTGTCCACGGCCTCGGAGCCCGAGTTGCAGAAGAACACGTGGTTGAGGTCGCCCGGCGCGAGTTGAGCGAGGCGCGACGCGAGGGCGAAGCCGCCCGCATGGCCGAACTGGAAGGCCGGCGAATAGTCGAGTTCCTGCGCCTGGGCCTGGATGGCCGCCGTGATCTCATCGCGGTTATGACCGGCATTGCAGCACCAGAGGCCGGCGGCGCCGTCGATCACCTCCCGGCCGTCGGGGGTGTAATAGTACATGCCCTTGGCGCGGGCGATCATCCGGGGGCGCTGCTTGAAGGAGCGGTTCGCCGTGAAGGGAAGCCACCAGGCATCCAGGTCGTTGGGTGCAATGAGGTCGTTGGCGGCTCTGGATGTCTGTGCAGTCATCATGGTCCCCGAAAATGGCTGATGGGTGCGAACCTAACAGCCGTGACCGGGCGCCGCAAAAAGAACTTTCGGCGAAGCCATGATCCGGATGCAATCCTCGGCTCATCCGGTCATGGCGCGGGCCTCATAGCCGGCCGCGTCCAAGGCGCGCGCGACCTCGACGCTCTGCGCCCTGGTCGTCACATGCACACGGCCGTGATCGAGATCCACCTCGACCGTGGCACCCGGATCGAGGCGCTGAATGGCCTTGGTCACCGACGTGACGCATCCCTGGCAGGTCATTCCGTCGACCTGCATCAGCAGGTCCTTCCGAGGTTCTTCCATCGACAACACCTCTTTCTCCGGCTCCGGAATCGAGCGGTTCTCATGGAAGGGAAACGCGCAATGGTGAAATAATATCCATTTCGGGAAGACGAAACTTGCCCCGCGACTCGCGCTGATTCATTGTCTGTTAACACACTGATTCGCGCACATTCGCCGAGCCAGGGGAGCGGGGGCACCCATGGTGACGAACACAAAGAAAATTTCTGTCCTGCGGGACAGGAAGGCGACGATGCTCGCCTTCACGCCGGCCTTTCTGGCCGCCGCCGCATCGGCCTATGTGCCGATGGAGGCGGGTCATATCCTGCCGGTTTTCGGCTTCCTGATCATGGCCATCTTTTTCGGCCTCGTCTTCCTGTGGTGGCAGGCCGAGACGGAGCGGCAGGGGAGGGTGACACAGCTCGTCGCCCGCGATCAGGAGGCGCCGATTCCGGCCGACCCACTCGTCCTGCGTCCGTCCGTGCGGGCAGTCAGCCCGGTCACCGTCCTCCGGGAACTGGCGATGTCCGCCGGCCCGCAGGTTCACGGGGATGAAGCCGACCCGGCGCTGTCGGGGCGGATGCAGGCTGCGCCTTTCCCCGAGCCGTCCCTGCTGCCTTCCATGCGCCGACCTTCGGCCGAGGAGATCAGCCGCGTGCGGTTGGTCAACCAAGCCTTCGAGGCCGACCGGATCGAGATGCACCTGCAGCCCGTGGTCTCTTTGCCGCAGCATAAGATCCGCTTCTACGAGGCCTTGGCCCGGCTGCGCCTGTCGGACGGAACCCTTCTCAGGCCATCCGAATTCCTGCCGATCATCGAGGCATCGGGCCACGCATCGGATTTCGACCGTCGCGTGCTGGTCCGCACCATGGCCGTCGCTCGCCATCTGGTCGCTCGCGGCAGCGAGGCCATCGTCGGCGTGAACCTCACGGCTCATTCCGTCGCCGAGCCCGGCTTCCTGTGGTCGCTGGCCCGACTGTTCGATGCCAGCCCCGATCTTCTCGGCAAGATCGTCCTGGAAATGTCCCAGCAGAGCTGGCGCTATATCGACGCGGATCACCGGGCGGCGCTTGCGGCCTTGCGTGAGCGAGGCGTGCCGTTTTCCCTCGACCGGGCCACCGATCTCCGGTTCGATCCGGTGAGGCTGGCCGATCTCGGCATCCGGTTCATGAAGCTGCCGGCGGACCTTATGATCGAGGCTGCCGAGCGGGCCGATGGCCGCTATGCGGGACCGGAACTCGACGTGCGCGACTTCGCTTCGGCCCTGCGCCGCCAGGGCATCCTGCTGATCGCCGACCGGGTAGAGGATGACGGCATGGTGCCGATGCTCTGCGAACTCGGCGTGCCGCTGGCGCAAGGCTTCGCTTTCGCGACCCCGCGTCCGGTCAAGCCCGAAGTTTCCGAGCCGCCGGCTCTGCAGTCCTTCGGCCTTGAGAATGCGCCGACTCTTCTGCGGCACGTCGGTTGACAGGCAGCGCATCGGGCGGTCGCCCGATGACGCGGGAGCATCGGATTGACTTGACTTACGTATCGTTTGGCGGGGAAAACCGGGCCACTTTTCACAAAGGCGGCCCTTTCGGTCGCTGACGCGGTCCTGCGGGTCCGCGCGATACGTTAGTGAGATCTCATGACCGCCTTGTCCCGTCCCGCTCACGTCGAGGGCCTGCATACTCTCGCCGATCGATACGATCTCGTCCTGTGCGACGTCTGGGGCGTGCTGCACAACGGAGTCAAAGCCTATGAGGCGGCGAGCGATGCGCTGACCCGTTTTCGCGCCCGGGGAGGGCGGGTCGTCCTCGTCTCGAACGCGCCGCGCCCCGGCGCCTCGGTGGGCACGCAGCTCGACGGATTCGGCGTGCCGCGCACGGCCTATGATTCCATCGTCACCTCCGGCGACCTGACGCGGCTTGCCATCGAGGAGCGCATCGACAGAATCGTCCACCATATCGGCCCGCCCCGCGACATGCCGATCTATGACGGCCTCGACGTCCGCTTCGGCTCCGTCGAAGAGGCCGATTACGTGGTCTGCTCCGGTTTCGACAACGACGAGGAGGAGACGGTCGAGGATTACCGGCCTCAGCTCGAAGCCATGCTCCGGCGCGACCTGCTGATGGTCTGTGCCAACCCCGATCTCATCGTCGAGCGCGGCAACATGATCCTGCCCTGCGCGGGAACCATCGCGCTCGCCTACGAGGAAATGGGCGGCAATGTCTTCTATGCCGGCAAGCCCCATGGCCCCGTTTACGACCAGGCGCTGTCCGTCGCGGCCGAAGTGAGCGGCCGGGCCATGGCGAAGGACAGGGTTCTCGCCGTCGGCGATGCCATCCGCACCGATATCGCAGGGGCGGTGGGCTACGGCATCGACTCGCTGATGATCGCCCGCGGCATCCATGCGGAGGAACTGGGCCTGCACAAGGGTGATCTGGTCTCCGACCACGTGCAGGATTGGGTGGATCGGCAGCCCGTCAGGCCGACCGCCTTCGCGGAAGTCCTGTCCTGGTGAGCCGTACTTGCCGGGTGTCATCCCCAACGCACGACGTGCGGGAAGGGAATCCATGGCTCTGCGCCTGATCGTGGATTCCCGTCGCTCCGCTCCGGCCGGGAATGACACCGAGGCGGCTCACCGAACCGAGTTCCCTTGACCCGAAGGCCGGTTTTCGACAGGGTCGCGCCCGCACCGATATCTGCACCGATGAGTTCCGAGATTTCTCCTCCGATGTCCCCCTCTTTCGCGGTCTGCCGCGACGGCGAGCCCGTGCCCCGGAGCCTCAAGGGCGCCGTGGCGGCCATCGGCAATTTCGACGGGGTGCACCGGGGCCATCAATATCTCCTGGGAATGGTCCGGAACTCCGGCAAGCCGGCCGCGGCCGTGACCTTCGAGCCGCATCCGCGCACCTTCTTCCAGCCCGACCGGCCTCTTTTTCGCCTCACGCCCGAGCCCGTGAAGCTCAAGATCTTCGCCCGTCTCGGTCTCGACGGCGTCTTCCAGCGGCGCTTCAGCGGGAACCTCGCGGCCCTGACGGCGGCAGGCTTCGTGGACCTGCTGGCGAACGAGCTTCAGCTCTCGGGCGTGGTGATCGGCCATGATTTCCATTTCGGCCGCGGGCGGGAAGGCAACCCGGCGCGCATGGCGGAGCTCTGCCGGGAGCGGGGGCTCGATTGCCTGATCGCTCCGGCGGTCGTGGAGGGGACGGAGCCCGTTTCCTCCAGCGCTATCCGGGTCGCCCTGGAGGCCGGCGACATCGCCACGGCCAACCGGCTTCTCGGCTATCGCTGGTTCGTCCAGGCGGAGGTGCGCCATGGCGACAAGCGGGGCCGGGTACTGGGTTATCCCACAGCCAATATGCGCCTTCCCGACGATTGCCGTCTCCGGCACGGGATCTATGCGGTTCGTGCCTCGGTGGCGGGCCGGCCGGTCGACGGTGTCGCCAGCTTCGGCCGGCGGCCGACGTTCGACAACGGCGCCCCGCTGCTCGAGGTGCATCTCTTCGACTTCTCCGGCGACCTCTACGGGCAGGTGCTGGATGTGGAGTTCGTCGGCTGGATCCGTGGCGAGGAGCGCTTCGACGGGATCGACGCGCTAATCGCCCAGATGGACCGCGACTCAGCCGAGGCCAAGCGAATGCTCGCCGAGGGCAAGACGGTCTCGATGATTGCCTGACGAGAGGGGCTCCCTTCACCTCTCCCTGGGGGAGAGGGGACCCGAGCCATATCCGGTTGCTGGTCCGAAACACGTCTGGTTCATCCCAGGGATGTTCCCTCACGTAGCTGGCTTCAGCGCCCGTGCCGCCATGGCGTAGCCGCCCATGGCGCCGTCGACGAAATGGATGTGGTCGCTGCGGGTGGCGGAGGGGACGAAGCAGGTCATGAGGGCCGCGTCCTGCCGGTGTAGGCCGTAACGGGCGATCCCTGCCAGCCATGCCTCCGCCAGAAGCGTTTCCAGCCGGTCCGCGAGGGCGGGGGTGCAGTCCAGGGTCATGCGCAGGCCGTCGTCGAACTTGCGGAAATCCGTGTTCTCGACGAACTGGTGCCGATAGCGGGTTGGATCGAACCCGCCGATCGTCAGCCGCGACCGGAGGATCAGGAACGCGATCAGGCGCCGACCCGCGAGCTTCGCCAGGGTGACGAGACCCGCCGCACCCTTCCTGACGGTCTTCGCTTCGATGTCGAAGCCCTTGAAGGGCGTTGACAGGGTGGGGCCCTCGTCCGGCACCGGCCGCCCGGCCTCCTGGCCCTCGGCGAGCGACAGGACCTGCCCGACCAGAGCATTGAAGGCGTCCGGGCCCGCCTCGGGAGCGGGAAGCAGGATCAGGGACAGGATGATGCCGCGCTGGGGCCTGATCTCGTCGAACCGGCAGGTCAGTCCGGTGAGATCGGGCAGGGTGCCGGGCGGTGCCGGGGGAACGGCGAAGGCGCCTTCCTTCATCCGCCGCTCCGCATAGGCAAGGCCGCCGCCGGAGAACATGGCATAGGAGACGTCGGGAGACGCCGCGAAGCGGGCGATTCGCACGTCGTGGCCGTCGGCGCGGATCTCCGACACCGGAACGAGCGCGATGCGCAGCTCGAAGCTGAAGGAATCCCGCACCCAGGCGGCCACGGAGGCGAGGACCTCGCGTGCGAGATCGGATTGTTTGGCGGGCAGCGCGAAGCTTGCTCCGTCGCCGCCGAACACGAAGGGGAATGCGTTCGTGCCGAGCTCGTTGGAGACGGCCGCGATCACGGCGGCTGCCGCCGTGTTGACCTCCTTGTAGCGCCCGGCCTCGACAGCTGAGGTCGAACGCACGATGTCGCTGAGGCCCAGCACCCAATCGTCCGGGACCGGCATGTAGAGCGCCGGATCGGTCAATTGGGAGAAATGGTCGAACACGGGCAGCCGGGCATAGAAATCGGATCCTGCCCGGCTGTCCGCCTCATGAACGGTGGCGTCCACGGGCCGTCAGCCCACGGTTTCACCCTCAGGGGCGCCCCGGCCCAGCTCGTCCGGCAGCGGGTCGCCTTCCGCGACGAAGCGCATGGAGACCGAGTTCATGCAATAGCGCTCGCCGGTCGGGGGCGGGCCGTCGTTGAACACGTGCCCGAGATGGCCTTCGCAGCGGGCGCAGCGGATCTCGGTGCGGACCATGCCGTAGCTGGTGTCGCGCACGAAGGCGATGTGATCCCGGTCGATGGGGTCGAAGAAGCTTGGCCAGCCGGTGCCGGATTCGAACTTGGTGCCGGCATTGAACAGGGGCAGGCCGCAGAGGCGGCAGCAATAGGTGCCCTTCTCCTTGGCCTCGTTGAAGATGCCGCAGAAAGGCCTCTCCGTGCCGTGCTCGAGCAGGACCCGGCGCTCCTCGTCGTCGAGGTTGGCCACCAGGACGTGCATCTGCTCGGGGCTGGGCGGGGTGAGGTCGAAACCGGCTTTCGAGCGCCGTTCGGCCGTAGTGGTCGAGTCTGCCATGATCAATCCTTCCTGCCCGTCATTTGCCTGGGTGACTATAGGGCTGGTTCCGGTCCTTAAATAGGGAGCCGGCCCGGCAATCACCACGCTTTATTATCCGGCCCGGCACTGCTAAAAGGCTCACCATGCCCATGGTTTCTCAGGCTCTGCATGTGGCCCGCATCGGTGCGGCGCGAATTATCGGCCCGGCTTTCGCATGATCTGCGAAGGTCCGGGATCCTAGCCGTTCGCCCTAAGAGAAGCCTGATGCGCCTGCCGATCGCAGGCCACACAAGACCGATTGACCGTCATGACCGATAAGCCCGAGAGCGCCGCGCGCGACTATTCCGAAACTCTGTTCCTGCCTCAGACCGAGTTCCCCATGCGGGCTGGCCTGCCGCAACGCGAGCCGCAACTCCTGCAGCGCTGGAACGAGAACCGGCTCTACCAGCGCCTGCGCGAGGTCCAGAAGGGCCGGCCGCGCTTCGTGCTGCACGACGGGCCTCCCTATGCCAACGGCAACATCCATATCGGCCACGCGCTCAACAAGATCCTGAAGGACATGGTGGTCCGCTCGCAGGGCATGCTGGGCTTCGATTCCAACTACGTGCCCGGCTGGGACTGCCACGGTCTGCCAATCGAGTGGAAGATCGAGGAAGAATATCGCGCCAAGGGCAAGAACAAGGACGATGTGGACATCGTCGAGTTCCGTCGTGAGTGCCGGGCCTTCGCCGAGAAGTGGATCGACGTGCAGCGCGAGGAGTTCAAGCGCCTCGGCGTCGAGGGCGACTGGACGAACCCGTACCAGACCATGAGCTACGACGCGGAAGCGCAGATCGCCCGCGAGATCATGAAGTTCGCCGTGAGTGACCAGCTCTATCGCGGCTCCAAGCCGGTCATGTGGTCCTCCGTCGAGAAGACCGCGCTCGCCGAGGCCGAGGTCGAGTATCACGAGAAGACCTCCACGACGATCTGGGTGAAGTTCAGGATCACCAACACGCTCGACGGTGATCTCGACGGCGCGTCGGTGGTGATCTGGACGACGACTCCCTGGACGATCCCGGCCAACCGCGCCATCGCCTACGGCGAGAACATCGCCTACGGCCTCTACGAGGTCACCGAGGCGGCGGACGATAATTGGGCCAAGGTCGGAGACCGTCTCGTCCTTGCCGACAAGCTCGCGGCCGATGTGTTCGCGGCCGCGCGCGTCGCCGGCTACGAGCGCGTGAAGGACGTGCTGCCGGTGATGATCGAGCGCTGCGCACATCCGTTCCGTGGCCTCGAAGGCGCGCACGGCTACTGGGATTTCGGCGTTCCGGTGCTGCCGGCCGATTACGTCACCGACGATGCGGGCACGGGCTTCGTGCATACGGCTCCCGGCCACGGCGCGGACGACTACAACACCTATGTGAAGCACCGCGACGTGTTCGCCGCCTGCGGTACCAAAGAAGTGCCGCACACGGTCTCGCCGGATTCGTCCTACTTCCCCGATGTGCCGTTCTTCGCCGGCGAGCGCATCTACGACGACAAGGGCAAGGATGCGGGCGCCAACGAGGCGGTGATCAGGAAGCTCGTCGAGGTCGGCGCGCTCATCGCGCGCGGTCGCCTCAAGCACCAATATCCCCATTCCTGGCGCTCGAAAGGTCCGCTGATCTTCCGCAACACGCCGCAATGGTTCATCTCCATGGACAAGCCGCTGGACAACCACGGTGACACTCTGCGGCAGCGCGCTCTCCATGCCATCAAGACGGTGGAGTGGGTGCCGGAAGCGGGCGAGAACCGCATCACCGGCATGATCGAGAACCGCCCCGACTGGGTGGTCTCCCGTCAGCGCGCCTGGGGCGTGCCGATCGCGGTGTTCGTGAAGAAGGGCACCAACGAGATCCTCAAGGACGAACGCGTCAACGAGGCCATCGCCGACGCCTTCGAGAAGGAAGGCGCGGATGCGTGGTATGCGGATGACGGTTCGCGCTTCCTGAAGGCAGGCGGCCACGACCTCGCCGATTTCGACAAGATCAACGACATCCTCGATGTGTGGTTCGATTCCGGTTGCACCCATGCCTTCGCGCTCGAAAAGCGCGACGACCTCAAGGTGACGCGCAAGGTGGATGGCGGGCCCGATCAGGTCATGTACCTGGAAGGCTCGGACCAGCATCGCGGCTGGTTCCACTCCTCGCTGCTCGAAAGCTGCGGCACGCGCGGCCGCGCGCCCTACGACATCGTCCTGACCCACGGCTTCGTCCTCGACGAGAAGGGGCAGAAGATGTCGAAGTCGCTCGGCAACGTGGTGGCGCCGCAGAAGGTGATCCAGGATTCCGGCGCCGACATCCTGCGCCTGTGGGTGGCGGCGTCCGACTACTCGGACGATCTGCGCATCGGTCCGGAGATCCTGAAGACCTTCATCGAGACCTATCGCAAGCTGCGCAACACAATCCGCTGGATGCTGGGCTCGCTCGCGCATTTCGACGAGGCCGACAAGGTCGTCGTGAACGAGATGCCGGAACTGGAGCGCTTCGTGCTGCACCGCCTCGCCGAACTCGATGGCGAGATGCGCGAGGCCTATGCCACGTTCGACTACAAGCGCGTGATCGCGCTGCTGAACTCGTTCATGACCACGGATCTGTCGGCGTTCTACTTCGACATCCGCAAGGACTCGCTCTATTGCGACCCGATCTCGAGCACCGTTCGCAAGAGCGCCCTGACGGTGATCGACCGGACCTTCCGCTGCGTGGCGACCTGGATCGCGCCGATCCTCGCCTTCACGGCGGAGGAAGCCTGGCTCGCGCGGTATCCGCAGGCCGAGTCGGTGCATCTCGAAACCTTCCCGCAGGTGCCGGCGGAATGGCGCGACGATGCGCTTGCCGAGCGCTGGGCGAAGGTCCGCCGCGTACGCCGGGTCGTCACCGGCGCGCTGGAGATCGAGCGTGCCCAGAAGCGCATCGGCGCGAGCCTGGAGGCGGCGCCTGTGGTGCATATCGCCGATGAGAGCCTGCTCAAGGCCGTTCAGGGGCTCGATCTCGCCGAGATCTGCATCACGTCCGGCATTCAGGTGGTGCAGGGCGAAGGCCCGGCCGAGGCCTTCCGTCTCGACGACGTGAAGGGCGTTGCCGTCGTGCCGGCGCTCGCGCGGGGCCGTAAATGCGCCCGCTCGTGGAAGGTGTCGCCGGATGTGGGCAGCGATCCCGAGTACCCGGACGTGACGCCCCGCGACGCGGCGGCCCTGCGCGAATGGGACCAGCTGAAGGCGGCTGCCGAATGAGCAAGCCCGAGGATACCGGCGCACCGCTTGCCGATGCGGGAATGACGTCTCAACCCGGCTCGCCGCGTCCGCGCGCGGCGAGCCGGCCGCGCTCCCAGAAGGGGACGGGCAGGGCGCGCGCGGCCCAGAATGGACTGCCGGTCGCGGCGATCCTCGGCTTTTCCATCGCACTCGTCACCTTCGTCCTCGACCAGGCGACGAAGCTCTACACGTTCTACATCTACGATCTTCCGGTGAAGGAGCCGGTCGAGCTGACCTCTTTCGTCAACCTGATCGTGGTCTGGAACCGGGGCATTTCCTACGGCCTGTTCCAGCAGAGCACCGATCTCGGCCGCTGGGGGCTGATCGTCATCTCCATCCTGGCTGCCATCGGCCTGTCCTTCTGGATCCGCCGGACCAAGGCCAAGCTTCTGGCGGCCTCCCTCGGGCTGATCGTGGGCGGAGCGATCGGCAACGTCATCGACCGCCTCTGGTTCGGGGCCGTGTTCGATTTCATCCAGATCCACTTCGGGTCGTGGTCCTGGTATGTGTTCAACGTGGCCGACGCGGCCATCGTTGCGGGGGTGGTCGGTTTGCTTTATGACTCCTTCGTCCTGGAAGGGCGGCGGGCGAAATAACGATATTTTATCGCGCCTTCTGCCATATGTTCGCCAGAATGAGCGATCAGGCCTTCCGGCTACAATGAGAAACGAATGGTGGGTTGCCATGAAGGGAATGAGAATCATAGGCCGTGCGGGGGCCTTGGCGCTTCTGATCGTCGCTACCGGAGCGTCAGCCGAGGAAGGCGAGGCGATGAAGAGCATCCTCGGCTCCATCGGCATCATTCCCAAGGAAAAGGCGCCCATCGTGTATAACGAGCGCGCGCCGCTCGTGCTTCCGCCCAAGATGGACCTGCCGGCGCCGGCTCCGGGTGGCGGCGCCGAGGCCCGCAACGGCAACTGGCCCAAGGATCCGGATGTGGCGGCCCGCCGCAAGGCCGCGGCCGAGGCCCGCACGCCCTATACCAGTTCCGAATACTACAAGAACAGCGAAGGCAAGCGCCTCTCGATCGAAGAGATGCGCGCCGGCCGTAATCCCAATGCTTCCGCCGGCCCGCAGATGCCCGTCGGCCGCCAAGCCGACATCGCCCGCATGACACCCGACGAACTCCGCGCCTTCACCAAGGAGGAGAAGCCGGAACTGCAGGGTAATGGCCTCGACCGTCGCTACCTGAGCGATCCTCCGGGCGACCTGCTCAGGGCCCAGGGAGGCCGCAAGCTCAAAGCTTCTTCGGATCCGATCATATCGGGCGACCCCGACAGTCCATCAGCCTATCTCCGCCAGCAGCAGAGCAGGCAGTAAGCTTTGTCTCTCTTCACTTCACTTCAGGCGAACGGGTCTACCCGCTTCGCCTGAAAACGTTATGGGGCTGTGAAAAGCCAAGCCTCCATCCGACAAAACCGGACAAACAATGCCGCACAGGAAAGATTTGCGGCTTCGCTTGCATAGCCTCCTAATTCGACTATCCCCTAGGAAATACCCTGCGACACGATTTGATCTCGCCAAGGTTGAAACATCATGGACACTGCCTCTAAGCCTCTCCTTCGCGCTGACGCCGCCTCTTTCGGGCGGACGGAAGGCAGCGGTCCCAACCTGTCGTCCTTCACGCTCGACAACGGCCTCGATGTCGTGGTCATTCCCGATCGCCGCGTTCCCGTCGTTACGCACATGATCTGGTACCGCAACGGTTCGGCCGACGATCCGCTCGGACAATCGGGCATCGCGCATTTCCTCGAACACCTGATGTTCAAAGGCACGGAGAAGCATCCGGCCGGCGAGTTCTCGAAGGTTGTCTCGGGCCTCGGCGGTCAGGAGAATGCGTTCACGTCGTTCGATTACACGGCCTATTTCCAGCGCGTCGCCCGCGAGAACCTCAAGACCATGATGGAATTCGAGGCGGATCGCATGACGAACCTCCTCCTTGAAGAATCCGTCATTGGTCCCGAGCGTGACGTGGTGCTGGAGGAACGCCGCATGCGCGTCGAGACCGATCCGTCGGCGCAGCTCTCGGAAGCGATGGCGGCTTCTCTCTTCGTGCATCATCCGTACGGCATTCCGATCATCGGATGGATGCACGAGATCGAGACGCTCAATCGCGATCATGCACTCGATTATTATCGCCGCTTCTATACCCCTGAGAACGGCATCCTGGTCGTTGCCGGCGACGTGAGCGAGGACGAGGTACGCCGTCTGGCCGATACCACCTACGGACGCATCGCCCCGCAGGGCAAGCGTCCCATGCGTTTGCGTCCGCGCGAGCCGGAGCCGGTGGCGGCGCGTCACATCACCGTGGCCGATCCGAAGGTCGAGCAGCCGACCATGCAGCGGCTCTACCTCGTTCCATCCTGCCGCACCGCCTCGCAGCGCGACTGCTACGCGCTAGAGCTTCTCGCCGAAGTGATCGGTGGCGGCCCGACATCCTATCTCTACCGCAAGCTCGTGATGGAACGCGGCATCGCGGTGAATGCGGGCGCCTGGTACATGTCCTCCGCCATGGAGGACACGCGTTTCTGCGTCTATGCGGTTCCAGCCGAAGGCGTGTCGCTGCAGGCGCTCGAAGAAGCCGTCGATCAGGTGCTCAAGACGATCCCCGCGGAAGCCCTGGACGCGGATTCCATCGAACGCGCGAAGACGCGCCTCGTGGCCGAGACGATCTATTCCACGGACAGCCAGTCCTCCCTTGCCCGCATCTACGGTTCGGCGCTCGCCATCGGCGAGACCATCGAGGAAGTGCGCCGCTGGCCGGTCGAGATCGAGACCGTCACGAAGGACGATCTCGCCTCCGCGGCCGAGCGCTATCTCATCCCCCGCCGTTCCGTGACGGGCTATCTGCAGAAGTCGGCCTCCTGAGGCCGCCTGCGTAAGAAATCGAGGTAATCATGACAGCGTCTGTCGAAACCATGTCCTCGTCTCCGACCACGGTGAAGGCACTGACCTCCGCCAAGGGCGTCGAGGCTTGGCACGTCGAATCCGACGTCGTGCCGCTGATCGCCGTTTCCTTCATCTTCGAAGGCGGCTCGGCGCACGATCCCGCGGACAAGCCCGGCGTGGCGCAGATGCTGGCTCGCCTGCTCGACGAAGGCGCGGGCGAATACGATTCCGATGCGTTCCAGGAGCGGCTTGCGGCGCATGCCATCGAGCTGTCGTTCAACGCCGGCAACGATGCGCTCGGCGGTTCGCTCAAGACGCTGGTCAAGCATGCGGACGAAGCCTTCGAGCTCCTGCGCGTCGCGCTTGCCGAACCGCGCTTCGACCAGGATTCCATCGAGCGCGTCCGGGCCCAGACCATCGCGGGCCTCAAGTACCAGCAGAACGATCCGGGCGTCATGGCGACGCGTCGCTTCTTCGAGGAAGGCTTCGCCGGTCATCCCTATGGTCGCCCGACCTCCGGCACGCCCGAGAGCGTGGCTGCGATCACGCGGGACGATCTCATCGCGATGCACCGGTCGATCATCGCGCGGGGACGCGTGAAGGTGGCCGTCGTCGGCGCCATCAGCGGCGACAACCTCTCGGTTCTTCTCGACAAGGTGTTCGGCTCCCTGCCCGACGCGAAACCGCTCGGCATCATCGAGCCCGCTTCGCTGCAGAAGCTGGGATCGCGCATTGTGGTCGATCTCGACGTTCCGCAATCGGTGATCCGCTTCGGCATGAACGGCATTGCCTGGCGCGATCCGGGCTTCATTCCGGCTTACGTTCTCAACCACATCCTCGGCGGCGGTGCTTTTACCTCGCGCCTGTTCCAGGAGGTGCGCGAGAAGCGTGGTCTCGCCTACAGCGTCGGCACGTCGCTTGTGAGCTACCGCTCGGCGAGCATGACCTGGGGCTACACCGCGACCAAGAACGAGCGCGTGGTCGAGGCGCTCGACGTGATCGCCGACGAGATGGCGAAGCTGACGAGCGAAGGACCGTCCGACGAGGAACTGCAGAAGGCGAAGGATTACCTCATCGGCTCCTATGCGCTCGGCTTCGATACCTCGACCAAGATCGCCCACACCCTGGCGCAGATCGCCTTCGAGGGGCTCGGCATCGACTACATCGCCCGCCGCAACGGCCTGGTCGGAGCTGTGACGCAAGCCGACATCCGTAGGGCTGCCGAGCGCATTTTCGGTGACGGCCGGATGTTCACAGTGATCGCAGGCCGGCCCACCGGGGTGTGATCCGGCGTGGCAGCTGATGCCCAAGAGCCTGCCCGTGATCGGATTCTCCATGCAGGCTCCTCAGGATGAGGTTGAGAGTTGCGGCGCGGTCCGCAACGCAGAGATTTCAGCTTCAGTGCCACGACCCTAGCCTCGGGGCCGTCTCTGCCCTAATCTTTCGCTCCTGCTTTGAACGAGTCGGAGTACGCTTATGGCCCTGCAGCAATCGATCGATCTTGCCCTTGACTCCAATATCGGGGGAGGCGGTCTGGCGCAGGCGGCGCTCGACGACGCGCTTGGGCTCGTCGGCGAGGCCATGAAACGGCTGGCCGAGGACGATGCCTCGGGCCGGCTGCCGCTGCTCCATATGCCGCGCACCACAGACGATCTGGCGAGCATCCGCGAAGCCGCCGCCTTCCTGCGGGACGACGCCACCGACGTGGTCGTTCTCGGCGTCGGCGGATCGAGCCTCGGCGGCCAGACCCTGGCGCAATTGAAGGATTACGCGGTGCCTGGCACCGGCCGGTTCACCGAGAGCCCGCGCATCCACTTCCTCGACAATCTCGATCCCATCACGTTCGACCGCGTCCTGCACAAGCTGCCGCTCTCTTCGACCCGGTTCGTAGCGATCTCGAAATCGGGCGGCACGGGTGAGACGCTGATGCAGACCATCGCCGTGCTCACGGCCCTGGAGAAGGCGGGTCTGCGCGCGCATCCCAAGGATGTGTTCCTCGGCGTGTCCGAGCCGCGCAAGGACGGGGTCAAGAACGCCCTTCGCGATCTCCTGGAGCCCGAGGGCGTGCGTTTCCTCGACCATCACACCGGCATCGGCGGGCGGTATTCGGTCCTGACCAATGTGGGCCTTCTGCCGGCCGCCGCGCTCGGCCTCGACATCGAGGCCATCCGTCGGGGTGCGGCCGATGCCTATGAGCCCTTCCGCAACGGAGCGGCGGCCAAGGACGCGCCCGCCGCCCTGGGGGCGGCCCTAAACGTCGCGGCGGCGAAAGCCGGCAAGGGCATCGCGGTCACCATGGCCTATGCCGACCGCCTCGAGCGCTTCACCCGTTGGTGGGTTCAGCTCTGGGCCGAGAGCGTGGGCAAGGACGGCAAGGGCACGCAGCCCGTCGCGGCCATCGGTCCCGTGGACCAGCACAGCCAGCAGCAGCTTTATCTTGCAGGCCCCAACGACAAGCTCTTCACGGTGCTGACCACCGGCGTCGCCGGCAAGGGGCCGGTCATGAACGAGGGGTTGTCGAAGCGCGCCGGGCAGGCGGCTTTCGCGGGCAAGACTATCGGCGATCTCGTGGCCGCCCAGGGTCGCGCCATGGCCGACACCTTCGCCAAGAACAGCCGTCCGACCCGCCAGATCCACATCGAGACCCTGGACGAGCGCGCCCTGGGCGAGCTTCTCATGCATTTCATGCTGGAAACGATCCTGGCCGGCTATGCCATGGGCGTCGACCCGTTCGACCAGCCCGCCGTGGAAGAGGCCAAGATCCTGGCGAAGGAATATCTCGCGCAGGGGTGAGGGGCGGACAATCCTTCACCGTCATGGCCGGCCTCGTGCCGGCCATCCCGCTTCTGTGAGACTCGGCGCTTCCGACAATCGGGATCACCGGCACAAGGCCGGTGATGACGAAGGGGAGCGCCTCATCCGTCGGAGCCTGGGGAATAACGCCGCGCGTTCTGGTTTCCGCCGCCGTGAGCCCCTATGTTCTCTATCCCGAATCTGAACGCCCGAACCTCGCATGCATGTCCGCCGCCTCGATCCCATCCTCGTCGACCGCATCGCCGCGGGCGAGGTCGTCGAGCGCCCGGCGGCGGCCGTCAAGGAACTGGTCGAGAATTCCGTCGACGCTGGGGCATCCTCCATCGAGATCGCTGTCGAGTCCGGTGGGCGGCGCCTGATCCGCATCGTCGATGACGGCCGGGGCATGACGCCGGAGGACCTAGAGCTGGCGGTCGAGCGTCACGCCACCTCCAAGCTGCCGGACGGTGACCTGTTCTCGATCAACACTCTCGGCTTCCGCGGCGAGGCCCTGCCGTCCATCGGGGCCGTCGCGCGCCTCTCCATCGTCACCCGGACAGGTGAGGCCGAGACCGGCTCGTCGCTCGTCGTCGAGGCGGGCGTGAAGGGCCCCGTGCGTCCCGCGCCTGCGCCGAAGGGTACCCGCGTCGAGGTGACGGACCTGTTCGCCGCGACGCCTGCCCGCCTGAAATTCCTGAAGAGCGACCGCTCCGAAGCGCAGGCGGTCGCCGAGATCGTCAAGCGGCTTGCCATCGCGCATCCGACGATCCGCTTCACGCTCTCGGGCGAGCACATCACCGCCTTCACCTATCCGCCGGAGGAGCCCGGCGAGCATGGTTTCCTGCGGCGCCTGTCGCGGGTGCTGGGAGCGGAGTTCCACGAGAACGCCATGTCCATCGGCGTCGAGCGCGAGGGCGTGCGGCTCACCGGTTTCGCCAGCCTGCCGACCTATCATCGCGGCACCGGTACGGCGATCCATTTTGTGGTCAACGGACGGCCCGTGCGCGACAAGCTGCTGCTCGGCGCCGTGCGCGGCGCCTATGCGGACGTGATGGCCTCGGACCGGCATCCGGTGCTCGCCATCATGATCGATCTCGATCCCAGGGCGGTGGACGTCAACGTGCATCCGGCCAAGACGGAAGTGCGCTTCCGCGATCCCGCCTTCGTGCGCGGCTTCGTCGTCGGTGCGCTGAAGGAAGCGATTACCCGCTATGCCTTCCGGGCGTCCTCGACCGGCGGCGCGCGCACGCTGGAGAGCCTGCGTCCTCAAGGAGGGCTGCCGTCGCTTCCGGCCTATCCGCGCCGCACGCATGCGATCCGTCCGACCAGCGCCTTCGCCCATTGGCAGGCGCCGCTCGACGGGCCGGAGCGATCCTATGCGTCTCCCTCGGGCCTCTCTGAGCGGCAGGCGAACCTTCCCGATCTCGCGAGCCCGTCGGCCGACAGCCGAGCGACGCTGCACGAGATCGAGCCGGAAACGGAAGAGGCGCCTCTGGGGGCTGCCCGGGCGCAAGTCCACGGCACCTACATCGTCGCGCAGACACAGGACGGCATCGTCATCGTCGACCAGCACGCGGCTCATGAGCGCCTCGTCTACGAGCGCCTGAAACGCGAGCGCGCCGCCTCGGGCATCGCCCGGCAATTGCTGCTGATCCCCGAGGTGGTCGACCTCGATCCCGTCGATGCGGACCGCGTGCTCGCTGAGGCTTCTTCTCTCGAGAGCCTCGGCCTCGTGGTCGAGCCCTTTGGTCACGGGGCGCTGCTGGTCCGCGAGGTGCCCTCGGCCCTCGCTGGCGGACGCATCAAGGCCTTGGTGCAGGACGTGGCCGATGCCCTGGCGGAGTGGGGGCAGGGGGCATCGAGCCCGCTGGAGGAGCGCCTGGACGCCGTGCTCTCGCGCATGTCCTGCCACGGCTCCATCCGGGCCGGACGGCGCATGCGGCCCGAGGAAATGAACGCGCTGCTGCGCGAGATGGAAGCGACGCCGCTCTCCGGCCAGTGCAATCACGGCCGGCCGACCTATGTCGAGTTGAAGCTGACGGATATCGAGCGGTTGTTCGGACGGCGCTGACCTGTCGGACAGGCCTAGTTCACCGAAGATGCTCTAAGTTTTTGTTTTGTCGCATCTTTGTGCGCAGAGCCGGTTCCCACTTTTGCGTTCGATGCTCTAGAGCTGTTTCCGCTGGCGTGGAATCATCCCTTCTGTGCGGAGCCGCATTGTTTGACGGCGAACCGGATCCACTTCGCCGAACAATGCTTTAATTCTCCACGAGCTTGTTGCGGATCGCGTAGCGGATCAGGGCGGCGGTCGTGTCGAGGTTGAGCTTGCGCAGGGCCAGGGCGCGATGGGTCTCGACGGTCTTGGTGCTGACGCTGAGGATGTCGGCAATCTGCTTGTTGGTCTTGCCTTCGGCGATCAGTTGCACCACGGCCTTCTCGCGGGAGGTCAGCGCCGAGGCGTTCGTGGTTCCCTTGGACAGGTAGGTCTCGAGCAGGGCCTCCGACACCTTGCCGGTGAAGAACGGCTTGTGTGCGGCCAGACTTTCCACTGCCGAGACGAGGAACTGTTTCGCGTCGGATTTCAGCAGAAAGCCCCGGGCTCCCGCCTCCAGCACGTCCCTGATCAGGCTGTCGGTGTCGTGCATGGTGAAGATCAGGACCTCGATGCCGGGAACCCGGCCCCGGATTTGCCGGGTGGCCTCGACACCGTTCACCAGCGGAAGACCGTAATCGAGAATGACCACGTCGGGACGGGTCGCCACGGCCTGATCGATGGCATCCTTGCCGTTCCGGGCCTCGCCGATCACTTCCCAGCCTTCATGTGCTTCCAGGATCGTGCGGACCCCGGAGCGGACTACGTCGTGATCGTCGGCGATCAGGATGCGCGTCTTCATGGAACATCCTTTGACGACAGTTCGGCCTGTTCGGGCGTTCCCGAATCCGGAAAGGATATACCTTCGGGCGGTCGGCCCCACCTTGTCAAAACCCTGAAATCACTGGCGGCAGACCCTGAATCTTCAGAACGGAACTTCCCTGTCGGCCTTCGCCGGACGGGACAGCCACGGGTGCAGCAGGCGGCGGGCATGGGTCCGCGCCTGTCCTGCCGCCGCCACCGGAACGATGGCAATGATCGACGTGCCGCGCGGGCCGGTCCTGATCTTCAGGTCGCCGCCGAACTGCTCCAGACGGGCGCGCATGCCCGCGATGCCCACGCCGAGCCGGACGGGGCCATCCGTCCGGTCGCGGCCCACCATCCCGTATCCGTTGTCGCGGATGCGAACGACCAAGCGTCCCGATTGGATCCTGGCGTCAACCGACACCCGCGAAGCGCCCGCATGCCGGTGGACGTTGGTGAGGGCCTCCTGCACCACGCGCAGGATCGTCCGTTGGAGGTCGGCCGGGAGATCATCGACCTCCTCGGGAATCCGAATTCGAGCGACAAGTCCCGTCCGACCGGCGAAGCCTTCGGCGAAATCCCGGAGAGTGGCCTGAAGACCGTCGTTCGTCAGGTTCGGCGGATGCAGCAGGTAGGTGAAGATGCGAAGTTCCCGCAACGCCTCGGTCTGGAGGTCTTCGATATCGGCCAGCGCTTTGCGGGCTGCAGGGTATTGCGAGACCGCGCCTTCCAGGCCGTTGAGCCTGAGATTGGCCGCCACGATATGCTGAGCCGTCGAATCGTGGAGTTCGCGGGCGATGCGCTGGCGTTCCTCCTCCTGAAGAAAGAGCAGCTGGTAGGACAGCTCGCTGACCTGCTTTCGCGCTCCGGTGACCTGATCGGACAACAACTGGAGAGGGCGCTCCACCTCGCGAGCGGTGAACAAGGCGGCGAAACCACCCGCGACAAGGAGGATGGCGGCCATCCCGGCGATCTGCCGCAGAGCGCCTGCTAGCGGTGCATCGACAACGGAGAGCGGGACCGTCACGACACTTGTCCAATCCGTTGCCTCTGAGCTGCGATACGCAACCAGCACCGGGATCCCGCGCTCGTCGGCACCCTCAATCAAACCGTGCGCGGTCTCGCCGTCTTCGCCCGCGAGACGCCTCGCCAAGGCGTCCGGCATGGGAGGTCGCGACGACGTCTCGTTGCCTCTGATGGTCACGATAGGCTGGAGCTTCCGGTCATAGAGGCCCAGCGTCCAGTCCTGGGGAGCGTTTTGGCCTCTCAGGATGGTGCCGAGATGGTCCTGCGAGAGAATGGTGGTGATGAAGCCCTTCATGGTCCCGTCATCGTGGTTGATCCGCAGGCTGAGTGCGATGACGGTCGTTCCTGGCTTCACGAGGCTCCCCATCCGTCCCGACACCGCCCAGCCGCGGTCCCGGATCCGGTTGATGGCTTCAGGATAATTCGGGAAATCCCGGTGCCGGGGAAGCGGTGCACCGAGCGGCTTGAGAGTATTGGCGACCTGTCCGTCCATGTCCTGAAGGATCAGCCAGGATCCCGCGGGAATCGGCGTTGCCTTGAGCTGGTCGTAGAAACTCCTGTCGTCGCCGGCCTTCAGGGCAGGCGACGACGACAATCCCTTCAGCAGGGCATTGCCCGCGTATACTTCCTGATCGAAGCCGAAGGACAACGCTAATGCCGTGCCGAGAGTACGCTCTCGAATGATATCCCGTTCATGCCGCGCCTTCGAGAGCAGCAGCGCGGCAGCGACAAGGCATGTGATCAGGATGATGGTGGCGAAGATCAGGGCGACCCGCCCTCGTAGACTCCGAGGCAGGTTGGGAAGCGCGCGCGCGATTGTCGGTGCGGTGCCATCGCTCAAGACGGCGCCCTCCGGCCGCAAGGGCAACGCAACGGGACCAAGACCGCGACCGTCCTCGGTCAATAACATAGGTTAAACCCTGAACCCGGTTTCTGTCGACCATCCTCGTAAGAGCAGCGCGGAAACTGAGCCTTTCCCAGCATGGCCATTCGCATTGGAGCCAGGGCAACGGAAGCGCTGAACCAGGGTTCGCCTCCAGCAATTTCAGGGCAGACCCCAATAGACTTGCACCCGCGTCCGGAGAGACAGTTCAGACATGCCGGCACGGGAGCACAACCCATGTTGCGTGTCGTTTCCCAAGACCATTGCGCCCATCGTCCCAGCGCCCGTTCGCACACCGACATGATCCGGATTCCGGGCGGCACGTTCCGGATGGGATCGGACCGCCATTATCCCGAGGAGGCACCTGTCCACCGCGTGACGGACGACGGGTTCTGGACCGACAGGAGCCCAGTCACCAACCGCCAGTTCCGCGACTTCGTCCGCACGACCGGCTACGTCACATTCGCCGAGAGAGAGCCGGACCCGAAGGACTATCCGAATGCTCTGCCGCATATGCTCAGGCCCGGCTCGCTCGTCTTCAGCCCGCCGAACTATCCGGTGAACGTAAACGACTGGGGACAGTGGTGGGCCTACGTCTTCGGCGCCAGCTGGCGCCGGCCCTATGGTCCCGGTTCGACGATCAAAGGATTGGACGACCACCCCGTGGTGCAGCACCTTCTGACGTACGAGAAGTTCCCGCCCTTGCAGGCCTCAGAATCCTACAACCTCAGCGGCGTGCTGGAACAGGTCAGGAAGGCCAACGCCAGCCACGCGAGCGATTAGCCGCGGCCCTCGGTCCTGAGATGCGACATGGCGGGTATTCGATCGAGAGATGCTCGCCACGCCATCCAAAAAGAAGATTCCGTGCAGGGGGAACGCCTCGATCAATTGCAGAGGCTTGTCGAGAGGAGAGACTGTCATGACGAAGTCGATTTCAATCGTAGTGCTCCCAGTGGCGTTGCTGTGTGCCGGGTCGGCGCTCGCACAGGCGCCGGCCATGTGCGTCATCGAGGGCAACCAAGCGATCATGGGGGCGAACATGAACGCTGCGTTCGATGTCCAGGCGGGACAGGGATGCATGTCCGATCTCACCCCCCAGGGAACGCTCACCCGTTCGGAGATCAGCCAGAGGCCGCAGCATGGCACACTGAACATGGTCGACAAGGACACGTGGACCTACACGCCCGCCCCAGGCTACAGCGGCCCCGACAGCTTTGCGATCACCGCAACGGGGCAGAGCATCGACGAGAAACCCGGCACCTCGGTGTTCAGCTACAGGGTGAACGTGAGATAGCAGCGAACGGCGCGTTCACGGCTCGCCTTGATCGGACCGGAGCCTGTCGAGGCCCAGGAGTTCAGACGTCCGATGAGGCCTTAGACGGATAGCCGCCAGGCGGACGTTCGACAAAGTCGGGTGAACAGAACGCGCCGACCCTGTTCCGGGGCGCACGGCATGGAGAGCCAATATGAGCAGGATGGGATGGCCGAGAATTCGCGTCGCAGCACTCTCGATTATCGCTCTCTTTTCGTTCTGGATCTCGGCCGCGACTGCCCAGATCGATCCGCTGCCCTCCTGGAACGAGGGCAGCGTCAAGCAAGCGATCATCGCCTTCGTCACAGCTGTAGCCCGGGAGGGATCTCCGGATTTCATCCCCGAATCCGATCGAATCGCCACCTTCGACAATGACGGTACGCTTTGGATCGAGCAGCCGATCTACGTCCAGTTCGCCTTCGCCCTCGACAGGGTGAAAACGCTGGCGCCGCAGCATCCGGAATGGAGGGATAAGCAGCCCTTCAAGGCCGTTCTCGACGGGGACATGGAGGCGGTGGCAGCCATGGGAGAGCATGGCGCCGTCGATATCGTCGCTGCGACGCATGCGGGCATGACGCCGGACGATTTCAGGACAATCGCCAAGGAATGGCTCGCGACCGCCAAGCATCCGCGCTTCGGCCGCCGCTACGATGATCTTGTTTATCAGCCCATGCTTGAAGTGCTTGCCTACATGCGCGCCAACGGGTTCAAGACATTCATCGTCTCAGGCGGAGGCATCGAGTTCATGCGGGCCTTTGCGCCGGAGCGGTACGGTATCCCGTCGGGGCAGATCGTGGGCTCCAGCATCGTGACGACCTTCGAGCGCCGTGACGGTAGGCCGACGCTGTTCCGGCTGCCGAAAGTCAACTTCGTGGATGACGGGCCCGGAAAGCCGGTGGGGATCGATCAGCATATCGGTCTGCGTCCTGTCGCGGCCTTCGGAAATTCCGACGGCGATCTCGAAATGCTGCAATGGACGACCGAAACCGGCGGACGTCGCCTCGGTGTCGTCGTGCATCACACCGATGCGGAGCGCGAATACGCATATGACCGGGATTCCAAGGTTGGGCGGCTCGACAAGGCGCTCGACGCCGCAGCGCAGGAGAGGTGGACCGTCGTCGACATGAAACGCGATTGGAAAGTCATCTTCCCGGCTGAGGCGCGCTGATTGCGGGCCGCCTCGGTTCAGACTGTGTTGCCCAAGGTGATGACGTCGGTGCGGAGAACCCGACGAAGCCGACAATACGAGAAGGAGCTCTCGCCATGTTCAGCAAGCAATTCGCCTGTTTCATTCTGGTGACCGGCAGCCTCTGCGCGACGGCCGGCATGGCGCTCGCGCAGGACGCGGGCACGAGGCCGCAACCGCCCCTGACGAAGACCATCGGTCGGGTCACGCCCACCGGTCCGGTTCCCTCGCTCGCCGTCATCAACGCAGCCGGAGCGAAGCTCGATGGCAACAAGCTGACCTTGACCGGCGTGTCGGCGAACTCGATCGTCTTCGCCGATCGGCCCGTGCGGGCAGCGGGCCATGTGATGACCGAGCAGTTCATCATGCAGTGGGACGAGGGCAAGGACAACTTCGCCGTGGATCCACCCAATGCCACCGTGTCCGTCCTGGGCGGTGACGGCTCGAAGGTCAGCGACGCCGTGGTGACGCTGAAATCGCCGAAGCTCGAGGGCGGCAATCTCACCTTCGACGTTGCGGTGCTGGAAGGCAATCTGGCCGGGGCGAGCGGACCCGCGGCGCTGTTCATCGATCATTTCGGCGGCTTCGGCGGTGGATTCCGCGGCGGCGGGTTCGATCGGTTCGGAGGCGCGGACCGTCTCGACGGCAACCGCTTCGGCTATGCGCGCGTCGGCGACGTCAATGTCGTGCGCGGCAATTACTGGCACGCCCCGGTCTATCGAGGGGCCTGGTATGGATCCGGCGCCACGGCGGCCGGCATCGCCGCCGGAACCGCCATGGGAGCCGCCGAGGCGGCCAATCCGGACCTTGGATACGGCGGCGGGGGCCTGTGCGGCTATTACCCCTATGGGCCCTGCTACTGAACGGGTCATATGCCCACGGGAGACAACTGGCGCGAGTGTGCGGAGATCCCGTCACTCGCCCAGCCTTCCAAGTGCGAGGCCTCGAAACATGATAGCCAACCTGAAGTCCCGGATGGGCTTGGCCGCTGGTTTCGCCTCCGCGATGGCGTTCAGCGGCTGCATGGGAAGGCAGGCGGGAAGGCGGCGCGCGGCCCTGGATCCCGAAAAATGCGCCCGTCAGGCGGTGGTGCGATAGAGCTTGAGGTTCTTGCGGGCAGGCTTGGATGCGAGATGGGGCGGCATGGCGGCCTGTTCGAGGCATACCTCGAACCGCAGCGCCTCGGGGGCCTCCGCGGCCGGTGCGAGATCGGCCTCCTCGGCGCTGAAGGCGACCCCGGCAAAATCGCCGTTGCGCCAGCACACCCGCGCGCGGCGAACTTGCAGGTCATGGGCCGCGATGTACAGCTCGAAGCTTTCCGGCAGATCCATGTGCCGCTTGACCGCGATCCTGGCCCCGCCGGTGGAGATGTCCTTCACCAGGCACGAGATCATCGCCTCAGGACCCAGCATGATTTTTGCCGGGTGATGCGTGGGAAAACGCCTGTCTTTCCGACGATTGTCGAGGGCAGTGACGGAATCCATGGGGATGACCTTAGGTCAAGTGGCCGATGAAGCTTGGCATTAACCACTTGTTAACCGACTTCTCAAGTCCCTCCGAAGGAGTATTCGTCTAAAAGCTAAGGCCTTTTGTGGATCGCGCAGGCATGCGGATGCGCGCCGCACGATGCGCTCCTTGAAGGATGGCGCATCGTGCTCTGTCCCGAAAGGGGAGGTCCCCTTTGGGACCGATGCTCTGCTGTGGATTACCGGGCAGGTCCTTTCCGCTCCGCCGAGGCCGCCCAGATGTTCAGGTCGCCCTCGCCGGCATAGCGGTCGATCTCGGCGAGCTCCTCCGCCGTGAAGGAGGGATTCTTGAGCGCGCCGACGCAGTCGACGACCTGCTCGGGACGGCTGGCGCCGATGAGCGCCGAGGTGACGCGCCCGCCGCGCAGCACCCAGGCCAGGGCCATCTGCGCCAGGGTCTGGCCGCGCCGTTCGGCGATGCCGTTGAGGCCGCGGATGCGGGCGATGTTGTCTTCGTTGAGGAAGCTCGTGCGCAGGGACTTGCCCTGGGCCGCGCGGCTCTCGTCCGGAATGCCGTTGAGGTATTTCGTCGTCAGCATGCCCTGCGCCAGCGGCGAGAACACGATGGATCCCATGCCGAGATCGTCGAGGGTGTCGAGCAGCCCGTCCTCCTCGATCCAGCGGTTGAGCATCGAATAGCTCGGCTGGTGGATGATGCAGGGCGTCTTCAGCTCGCGCAGGATGGCCAGCGCCTCGCGGGTGCGCTGGCTGTTGTAGGACGACAGGCCCACATAGAGCGCCTTGCCCTGCCGGACGGCCGAATCGAGGGCCAGCATGGTCTCTTCCAGCGGCGTGTTCGGGTCGAAGCGATGGGAATAGAAGATGTCGACGTAGTCGAGGCCCATGCGCTTGAGGCTCTGGTCGAGGCTCGACAGGAGATACTTGCGGCTGCCCCATTCCCCGTAAGGTCCCGGCCACATGCGGTAGCCCGCCTTGGTGGAGATCACCAGCTCGTCGCGCAGGCCGTGGAAGTCGTTGCGCAGGATCTCGCCGAACAAGGTTTCAGCCGAGCCGGGAGGGGGGCCGTAGTTGTTGGCGAGGTCGAAATGGGTGATGCCGAGGTCGAAGGCGGTCCGGCAGATCTCCCGTGCGGTCGCGGCCGACTTGTCCTCGCCGAAATTGTGCCAGAGCCCGAGCGAGATCGCCGGCAGCAGCAACCCGCTGCGGCCGCACCGGTTGTAGAGCATCTCGTCGTAGCGGTTTTCAGCGGGCAGATAGGCCATCGAACTCTCCAGCAGGGCAATGAGGCAGGCGATTTACATAGCGCGTCTCCCGTGCCTTCAACAACTGGGGGATCGGACGGATGGGTGCCCTTCGGCGCTCACCCGTTCGGGACTGGGCGAAAGGGGCATCGCCCGCTGCGGACGAAGCGTGTAAGTTAGGGCCGGTGCGTCGGATCGGAACCCGAAACTGGGTCCGGTCTAGGATCCGATGCGCCAGGGGCACGGAGGGAGATCCACCATGCCCATCTTCCTGGACCGGCACGAGCTGAAGGGCCTGACTGCCGCCGACATCGCCCACGCGCACCAGCAGGACCTGGAGGTCCAGGACCGCTACGGGGTGCGGTTCCTGACCTACTGGTTCGACGACACGCGCGGCACCGCCTTCTGCCTCATCGATGCGCCCGACATCGAGACCGCCATGCAGGTCCATGACGAGGCGCACGGGCAGATCGCCCGCGACGTGATCGAGGTCGATCTGTCGGCCGTCGAGGCCTTTCTCGGGCGCATCTCCGACCCGGAGACGGCGGGCTGCTGTTCCGGCGGAAAGGTCGATCCGGCCCTGCGCGCCATCATGTTCACGGATATCGTCGACTCGACCGCCATGACCGCGCGCCTCGGCGATACGCGCGCCGTCGAGATGGTGCGCGCGCACGACGCCATGGTGCGCCGGGCGCTACGCGACAAGGGTGGGCGCGAGGTCAAGCATACCGGCGACGGGATCATGGCCTCCTTCGACGATGCAACCGCCGCCGTGGATGCCGCCCGGGCGATCCAGCAGGCCTTCGAGGCCTTCAACCTGGCGAGCCGGGAAAAGCTGAGCGTACGCATCGGCCTCGACGCGGGCGAGCCCGTGGCCGACCACAACGACCTGTTCGGCGCCACGGTGCAGCGGGCCGCCCGTCTGTGTCAGAGCGCCGAACCCGACAGCATCGTGGTGTCGGAGGTCATCACGAATCTGGTCGCCCCACGCTTCTCCTTCGTGGATCTCGGAAGCCGCGTCGTGAAGGGCTTTACGCAACCCGTGGAGGCATTCGCGGTGAACTGGCGGTGAGGAAAATTCTTCGATCCGATGGATTGCCACAATGATAGCGCGGGACCTGTCTATCATGGCGGCTCGGGCGAAAGCCGAGGTGCCGGGTGATGGTCAGAGGTCTGGTTTGGCTCGTGCTGTTCGGGACCGCGTCCGTGGCCTTCTATCGGGTGAACGACCGGATCGTATGGGATGTCTGCAGGCGTGAGAGGCGGCCCTATCCGCCGGACTGGACCCGCTCGGTCTACTGGCAATGGCGTACGATGGCCGGTAGCTGGTACGGGGACGCGAAGCACGCCGGGCTCCTTTGGCCCAAAGTCGCCGCTACGGCTGCCATCCTCATGGCCGGTATCTGCCCGGTGCTGACCGGTATCCTTGAAGCCATGTCGGGTTAGCCTCGGGACATATAGCACACATATAGCACATCGGACAGACCTCTGGGTCCGGCCGATTCGCTAGAGGCGGAAAGGCGAGTCCGGCTCTTCGCCGGGTGCCCTACCGCCCTTTGCGTCCCTTGTATTTCGGCTTCTGCCCCGCGAAGCCCTGCGTCGAGCGCGCGGCCGGGCGTTCGCGGTAGTTCAGCGGGATCTCCCGGTCCGTGCCCGGGCCCATTTCGTCGAGGCCGGGCTTGCGGATGCGGGTGCCCTCGTCGGAGCGGCCCTTGCCGGTCGGACCGTAGGAATCGGAATCCTCGTCGCCGGCCGTCGCGCCTTCGCCTGAGGGCGGCAAGCCTTTCGGGGGCAGGTTGGCGCTGCGGCCGTATTTGCGCGAGCCGCCATACTTGCCGGCTTCCTTCTCCACGTCGGATTGCCGCGCCATCGGGTCGTCGCTGATCGCGAGCTCCGTCGCCTGCAGGCGCTTGAGCTCGTCGCGCAGACGCGCGGCCTCCTCGAATTCCAGGTTCGCGGCGGCTTCGCGCATGCGCTTTTCCATGTCGGCGATGACGGCCTTGAGGTTGTGGCCCACCGTCCTGTCGGCGAGGCCCGTATCGACCGATACGTGATCGCGCTCGTAAACGCTCTCGAGGATGTCGGCGATGTTCTTCTTCACGCTCTGCGGCGTGATGCCGTGCTCGACATTGTAGGCAAGCTGCTTCTCACGGCGGCGGTTGGTCTCCGCGATGGCGCGCTCCATGGAACCGGTGATCTTGTCGGCGTAGAGGATCGCCTTTCCTTCGACGTTACGCGCCGCGCGGCCGATGGTCTGCACCAGGGAGGTCTCGGAGCGGAGGAAGCCTTCCTTGTCCGCGTCGAGAATCGCCACGAGCGCGCATTCCGGGATGTCGAGACCCTCGCGCAGGAGGTTGATGCCGATCAGCACGTCGAAGGCGCCGAGCCTCAGGTCGCGGATGATCTCGATCCGCTCTAGCGTGTCGATGTCGGAATGCATGTAGCGTACACGGATGCCGTTCTCGTGCATGTATTCCGTGAGATCCTCGGCCATGCGCTTGGTGAGCGTGGTCACGAGGGTGCGATATCCTTTAGCCGAGAGTTCCTTCACCTCGTGTACGAGATCGTCCACCTGGCTACGCGCCGGCCTGATCTCCACCACCGGGTCGACGAGGCCCGTGGGTCGGATGACCTGTTCCACGAACACGCCGCCGGTCTGCTCCATTTCCCACTTCTGCGGTGTTGCCGACACGTGGATCGATTGCGGGCGCATGGCGTCCCATTCCTCGAAGCGCAGCGGGCGGTTGTCGAGACAGGAGGGGAGCCGGAAGCCGTATTCGGCGAGCGTCGCCTTCCGGCGGAAGTCGCCGCGATACATGCCGCCGATCTGCGGCACGGTCACGTGGCTCTCGTCGGTGAAGACGAGGGCGTTGTCGGGCAGGTACTCGAACAGGGTCGGCGGCGGCTCGCCGGGCTTGCGGCCGGTGAGATAGCGCGAATAGTTCTCGATGCCGTTGCACACGCCGGTAGCCTCGATCATCTCGAGGTCGAACTGCGTGCGCTGCTCGAGCCGCTGCGCTTCGAGCAGGCGGCCCATGCGGGCGAGTTCCTGCAGGCGGTGCTGCAGCTCGTCCTGGATGCCTTTCACCGCCTGCTGCAGGGTCGGGCGTGGCGTCACGTAGTGCGAGTTCGCGTAGACCTTCACGAATTGCAGGTCGTTGGTCTTCTTGCCGGTGAGCGGATCGAACTCGACGATGCTCTCGATCTCGTCCCCGAACAATCCGATGCGCCAAGCACGGTCCTCCAAGTGGGCCGGGAACAGTTCGATCACGTCGCCGCGCACGCGAAACGTGCCACGCGCGAAATCGCTCTGGATGCGCTTGTATTGCAGGGCCACGAGGTCGGCGATGAGCTGGCGCTGCTCAATGCGCTCGCCCACCTTCACCGAGAAGGTCATGGCCGTATAGGTCTCGACCGAGCCGATACCGTAGATGCACGACACGGACGCCACGATGATCACGTCGTCGCGCTCCAGCAGGGCGCGCGTCGCCGAGTGGCGCATGCGGTCGATCTGCTCGTTGATGGAGCTTTCCTTCTCGATGAAGGTGTCCGAGCGCGGCACATAGGCCTCGGGCTGGTAGTAGTCGTAGTACGAGACGAAATACTCCACCGCGTTGTCGGGGAAGAACGACTTGAACTCGCCGTAGAGCTGAGCGGCGAGCGTCTTGTTCGGCGCGAGGATGAGGGCAGGGCGCTGCGTCTCCTCGATCACCTTGGCCATGGTGAAGGTCTTGCCCGAGCCGGTGACGCCGAGAAGCACCTGATCGCGCTCGGCCCGCCGCACGCCGTCCACCAGCTCGCGGATGGCGTTGGGCTGGTCGCCGGAGGGCGTGAAATCGGACTTGATCTTGAACGGGATACCGCCTTCCGACTTCTCGGGGCGAGGCGGGCGGTGCGGCACCCAGGGCTTGCCGTTCTTGAAGCGGGGATCGCCTTCCGTGAGGAGCCGCGACAGCGCGTCGACGGTGGCGGAGAAACCGGACCCGGAGCCAAGGTCGCCCAGTTCTTCGGCGACGTCCGGCCCGTCGTCCGGGCCTTTCAGGCCGAGTTTCTTGGCCAGCGCCGGGTCGACATCGGTGATGTCGCCATGAATGAAGGTTTCCTGTGCCCGCTCGGCAAAGCCCTCGGCCGCCTCCCGTTCCCGATTGACGGCGGGATTCAGAAGTTCTGCCAGATGAGGGGCTAGAGGCTTCAGATCAGGTTTGGACGCCTTCCCGGTGGAAAGCTTGGGCTTCTTGGGTGATTTGGCCATAGAACGAATATGGTACGAACAGCTGAGGAATGGAAGAGGATTGGTGGTTATACCGTAGGCTTCTCGGCCCTCCGGCTCCCACCGCGCAAGGCCTTCAGCAGCGGCACCGCGACGAAATGGATGCCGGGGATCAGGATGGCCCCGAGGAGAAGCCCGACAAGACCCGAGGCGGCGGCGGTGACCAGCCATTCCACGGCGCCACTGATGCTCGGGACCGCGTGACCTGCCGCCGCAGCGATATCGTGGATGACGTGGCCGGGCCCGGTGACGCCGTAGCCTTCGAGCCCGTGAATGATGATGCCGCCGCCAACCCAGACCATCGCGGCAGTGCCCACGATGGCGAGGGTCTTGAGCAGGCCCGGCATGGCCTTCACGAGGCCGCGGCCGAACGCCCTGGTGAGCGGTGCCAGCAGGCGGTCCGTGTGCAGGGGCGCGCTCTCGGGCGAGCGCCGCAGAAGGCTGGAGATCGGCGTCGCGGTGCGGGCGAGCGCCACGCCGACATCGTCCGCCTTCACGATCAGGGCGACGCCGCCATAGACCAGGGCCGTGATGCCGATGCCCACGATGGCGAGCACCACGGCCTGCATCCAGGTCGATCCCGCCGGGATGTTGGCCAGTGTGATCGCCATGATTTCGGCCGAGAGGATGAAGTCGGTCTTGATGGCGCTGCTGACCTTCTCGTCCTCCACGTTCCCGGCCGTCTGGGTGGCCCGCTCATGCTCATGGGCCCCATGGGAAAACAGCGCCCCGAAGACCTTTTCCGAACCCTCGTAGCACAGATAGGCGCCGCCGATCATGAGCAGCGGCGTGATGGCCCAGGGGGCGAACAGGCTGAGGAGCAGGGCCAGGGGGAGGAGGTAGATCAGCTTGTTCTTGAGGGAGCCCAGAGCGATCTTGCCGACGATCGGCAATTCCCGGGCGGCCGAGAAGCCCGTCACATAGCGCGGCGTCACGGCGGCGTCGTCGATCACAACGCCGGCCGCCTTCGCGCCGGCCTTGGCCGCCTGGGCGGTCACATCGTCGAGCGAGGCCGCCGCGACCTTGGCGATGGCCGCGATGTCGTCCAGCAAGGCGATCAGGCCTATGCTCATGAAGGCTCCTGTCGAAATCGGTCTGTGTAACGGTGATTCGATGAGCAACAGCTATCGATAGGTTTCGGTCTCGACAACGTTTGACATGGGGCTTGGGTGCAAAACGGCATCCCGGTGCCGTTCACCTATCGTCATCGGCCCGTCATATGACGAGCGCATGAGGATCCGGCTAACCTTGACCGTCTCAGCGAGAACCCCATGTACCGCTCCTTCATCGCCGGCTCGCTTGCAGCCGCTCTCCTCTCGGGCACGGCGCTCAGCGCCTCCGCGGCGGAGTATTTCGACCGAATCGCCAGCTTCCCCATCACCTTGAACGCGCCGAAGGATGCCGACCAGAAGGCCGAGACCGTGGCCGAGATCATCTCAGTGAGCGAGGACGGCAAGCTGCTGGTCTACACGGATAGCCCGCGCAAGGCTGTGGGCTTCATCGACATCACCGATCCGGCTTCGCCGAAGGCCGGCGGTCTGCTTGCGGTGGGTGGCGAACCCACCTCCGTGAAGGTCGTGGGCGGGAAAGCCTATGTGGCGGTCAACACCTCCGAGAGCTTCACCAATCCGAGCGGAAAGCTTGTCGCCGTGAACCTCGCGGACCGCAAGATCTCGTCCGAATGCACCTTGCCGGGACAGCCGGACTCCGTGGCCGCCCATGCGGGCATTCTCGCCATCGCCATCGAGAACGAGCGCAACGAGGAAATCAACGACGGCGCGCTTCCGCAGCTGCCTGCCGGCTCTCTTGTGGTCGCTTCCCTGAACGGCGATCAGGTCGATTGCGCGGCTCTCAAGACCGTGAACCTGACGGGCCTCGCGGAGGTCGTGGGCGAGGATCCGGAGCCGGAATTCGTGGACGTGTCCGACGAGGGCAAGGTCGTCGTGACCATGCAGGAGAACAACCATATCGCCATCGTCGACGGCAAGACCGGCACGGTCGAGGCGCATTTCTCCGCAGGCAGCGTCGACCTCAAGAACATCGACACCAAGAAGGACGGCAAGATCGATCTCTCGGGATCCATGGAGAAGGTCGCCCGCGAGCCGGATGCCGTGCACTGGATCGACGTAAACCGTTTCGTGACCGCCAATGAAGGCGACTGGAAGGGCGGTTCACGCGGCTTCACCATCTTCAACAAGAATGGCAGCGTCGCCTACGAGTCCGGCGCGAGCCTCGAGCACGAGATCGTCTCTCTCGGCCATTACCCCGACAAGCGCAACAAGAAGGGCGTCGAGATCGAAGGCATCGAGACGGGCCGCTTCGGCAACGACAATCTCATCTTCGTCGGTTCCGAACGCGGATCGGTCGTCGCCGTCTACCGCGATACGGGCGCAACGCCGGAACTTCTGCAGGTTCTGCCCACCGGCATCGGACCCGAGGGGCTTCTCGCCATCCCGTCGCGCAACCTCTTCGTCGCCACCAGCGAGACGGATCTGCACGGTGAGGGCGGTGCCGCTCCGCACGTGATGATTTACCAGCGCGCCGAGCGTGCGGCTCCCGCTTATCCGACGATCCGCTCGGCGAAGAACGCCGATGGCCTGCCCATGGGCTGGGGTGCGCTGTCGGGACTTGCCGCCGACAAGGCGCAGGCCGGCAAGCTCTATGCGATCACGGACAGCTTCTACAGTGCCGCGCCCCGCATCCTCACCATCGACGCCACGAAGAAGCCCGCGCTGATCACGGCTGAAACGCTCGTGACACGCAACGGCGCCGCCGCAGAGAAACTCGATCTCGAAGGCATCGCCGTGGCACAGGACGGTTTCTGGCTCGCCTCAGAGGGCAATCTGGAAAAAGGCGTGAAGAACCTGCTCATCAAGGTCGATGCCAAAGGCGCGATCCAGCAAGAGATCAATGTTCCGGCTGAGCTCGAAAAGGGTGCCAAGAACTACGGCTTCGAGGGCGTGACCGTCACCGGCTCGGGCGCAGACGAGACCGTGTGGCTCGCCGTCCAGCGCGAGTGGGCAGACGACGGCAAGAATGCCGTGAAGCTTCTTGCCTACAAGCCCTCCGACAAGAGCTGGAGCGCCGTGCGGTATCCGCTCGACAGCACGGATGCCGGCTGGATTGGCCTGTCGGAGATCACCGCGGTGGGCGACCGCGTCATCATCATCGAGCGCGACAACCAGATCGCCGAGAAGGCAAAGGTGAAGAAGCTCTATGCGGTGTCTCTCGCGGACATGAAGCCCGCGAAGATCGGTGGCGAATTGCCGCTCGTGAAGAAGACTTTGGTGCGCGATCTCCTAGCCGACCTGAAAGCGGCCAAGGGTTACGTGCTCGATAAGGTCGAAGGCTTCACGGTCGACGCTGCTGGCGACGCCTACATCGTGACCGACAACGACGGCGTCGATAATTCTTCCGGCGAGACGCAGTTCATCAAGCTCGGAAAGCTCTGAGCATCGTGGGGAGCCGGGGGCAGCGTACCCTCGTCCATGAGCGAAGTAACGGACCCGGACGTACATATCACGTTCGGGTCCAGTGCTGTGGGAAGGCGGTTCCGCTGTCGGGAGTTTCCCTGCACAGGGCGGCGGGTGCAGGCCCTTGAGACGTGGCGGGTCAGGCGGTGAACGCCGTCGGACCCCGCATATAGGCTTCGATCCGGTCGATCTCGACCTGGGTTTCGTCCGGGGACGTGGATGGCTGACCGTCCGGCTGCGCCTCGGTGAGGGGTTGTTCTTCCGTCGGATCGGTCAGGGGGCCGAGGTCGTTCAAAGCGTCGTGGACGGTTTGAAGCAATTCGCTCTGCCCATCGTCGTCCGGGCTCTCAGGGGGTAGGCGCGGACTCATGACATCCTCCTTTGGGAGTAGGCAGGATTATTGGCTCGATCCATGTCACAAATAGGGCGTCATGGCCGGACCGTCGATGCCGATTGCGTGATCTGGACAGGGATCGGCCCTGCCCACTCCTAACGGCTCGGCCGCGCCTCAGGCGCAGCTGCGCCCCATGGCGTTGAGGCCCTCATCCAGAAGGTCGGCCAAGTTGGGGATCCCGATGAGCCAGTCGGCCGTGGAGAGCGAGCTCGCGGCCTCCCGCTCGCGGGCGAGGCGAACGGCGGCGCCCCATTCCTCGGGCTCCATGTCGCCGCGACCGATATAGACCAGGGCGATCAGGTCGGCGCGCTCGTCGTCGTTGAGGCCCGCGATCACGTCGCGGATCTCCTCTTCCGTCGCATCGTCAGGCGAGGAGGTGAGGGCATCGATGCTGCCGTCGTCGATAGGGTTCGAGCCCGAGGCCGGATCGGTGATGCCTTCCTTCACATCGATGGCCCTGACCCGGAGAATGAGTTCGCAAACCTTATCGAGCGCGATGTCCATAAAACCCTCTTGGGATAACTCGTGACGTACCTGACAGGGAAACCCGGAACGGCGCATTCGGTTCAGCTGGCGCCTCGTGCGGGCCCAAGGCCGGTTCTTGGCTTTCGAGGGCGGCTGCGCATAAAGTGAGGTCGAGGCTGGGATATATCATGCGCCGCTTGCTTGCTTTCTGCCTGATTGGGCTCTCGATCGCCATTGGCCCGTTCCATGACGCTCATGGCCAGCCGGCCCGCAGGGCCGATGCGGGCAAGTTGGTGCCGCACCGTCTCGGGCAGACGGACGTCTACATCCTGTCCTTCGGTCTCTGGGGCCCGCAGAGCGTGTTCGAGAGCGAGGCCAGGGGAGCGGCACGCATCCTCGAGGCAAATTTCGACGGAAAAGGACGCTCCATCGTCCGGGTCAACACCAAGCGCCGCGCCGGTGCGACGCCCCAGACCCTCATGGCGGCCGCTACGGCTGCCGGGAAAGCGCTCGATCCCGCCGAGGATATCGTGGTGCTCGTCCTCACCTCCCATGGAGGCCCGGAAGGAATCGGACTCGTGGCAGGTCGCGACGCCCTTCTCGTCACGCCGGACAATGTCCGGGAGTTGCTGGACCGGACCCGGGCCGAGAACCGGGTCCTGATCGTCTCGGCCTGCTATTCGGGCATCTTCGCCCGGGAATTGGCCGATCCGCACACTCTCGTCATCACGGCGGCGGCAGCCGACAAGCCGTCCTTCGGCTGCCGGGACGGGGCAACCTGGACCTATTTCGGCGATGCCTTCTTCAACAAGGCCCTGAGAGGCGAGCGCCGTCTGGATGTCGCGTTCGAGCAAGCGCGCGGGCTGGTCACGCAGCGCGAGCGGCGCGAAGGCTTCGATCCGTCCAACCCGCAGATCGCCGGCGGCGAGCAGGTCCTGGCGCGGCTCAAGGAGGCGGCCTGTCGGGCCGGTGCTCCCACGCAGCAGGCCGGGCGCGCGGCGCGATCGGCGACCTGTTGATCCTGCGGCGTTGCGGCCGTCGAGGAGCTTGGCTTTAAAGCGCCCGGCGCCGTTCCTGTGCTTGACAGCACCACCAGGACGATTACGGCAGAACGCCCTGTCCGATCTCAGCCCGTACCGGAACCCTCATGAGCCCCCACACGACACCCGTCCTGATGCTGGTCGCATCGAACGTCTTCATGACCTTCGCCTGGTACGGACATCTCAAGTTCAAGACATCGCCCCTCTGGATCGCCGTTATGGGCAGCTGGGCCATCGCGTTCGTCGAGTACTGGTTCGCCGTGCCGGCCAACCGGATCGGCTCTGCGGTCTATTCGGCGGCCGAACTCAAGACCATGCAGGAGGTCATCACCCTCGTGGTCTTCGCGGTCTTCTCGGTCTTCTACCTGAAGGAGCCCCTCGGCTGGAACCATCTGATCGGCTTCGGCCTCATCGCCACGGGCGCCGCCTTCATCTTCCAGGCGCGCTAATCCGGTCCCGGATATGACGTTCCTCGTCTATGCCGGCGCGGCGCTCGCCGAGATCGCCGGGTGCTTTTCCTTCTGGGCCTGGTTGCGGCTCGGCAAGTCTCCCCTGTGGCTCGTGCCCGGCATGGGGGCGCTTGCCCTCTTTGCCTATCTCCTGACCCTGGTTCCGGCCGATGCCGCTGGCCGGGCCTATGCGGCCTATGGCGGGGTCTACATCGTCGCCTCTATCCTGTGGCTCTGGATCGCCGAAGGCGCGCGGCCGGACCGCTGGGACATTGCGGGTGCGGGCATCTGCATGGCCGGCGCGGCGCTCATCCTGTTCGGGCCGCGAGGGTGAGGGGGAACACTATACTAGGGGATACTAGGGGGCAGCAGCGTGTCCTCGCACCCTCCACGTCATCACCGGCCTCGTGCCGGTGATCTCGACCGGAAATGCGTCGCGCTTCACGGCATCGGGATGGCCGGCACAAGGCCGACCATGACGTGCGGAGATGATCGTACGCCCCTCACGTCGCCGGCTTCATGCGCAGGATCCGGCCGTTGCGGGAATCCGTCAGCAGGTAGACGAGGCCGTCCGGGCCCTGGCGCACGTCGCGGATGCGCTCGCCGAGCTGCTGCAGCATGCGCTCTTCGCCGGTGACGCGGTTGCCGTCGGTTTCGAGCCGCGACACGAGCTTGCCCGACAGGGCGCCGACGAGGATGCTGCCGCGCCAGGCCGGGAACTGGTCGCCCGTGTAGAAGGCCATGCCGGAGGGCGCAATGGATGGGTCCCAGTAGAAGACAGGCTGCTCAAGGCCCTCCTTCTTCGTACCTTCGCCGATCTTCGCGCCGGAATAATCGACCCCGTAGGAGATCACCGGCCAGCCGTAATTCTTGCCCTTCTGCGGGATGTTCAGCTCGTCGCCGCCGCGGGCGCCGTGCTCCACGGTCCAGAGTTCGCCCGTGATCGGGTGGAGCGCGGCCGATTGCAGGTTGCGGTGGCCGAGGGACCAGATCTCGGGCCGGGTATCCCCCCGGTTCAGGAACGGGTTGCCGGGAGCCGCGCCCCCTTCGGGCTTGATGTGGACGATCTTGCCGATGTGGTTGGCCGGGTTCTGCGCCTGGTCGCGCAGGTCGAACCGGTCGCCGAGGGTCACGAAGAGGTTGCCGTCGCGGTCGAACACGAGGCGCGAGCCCCAATGGTTGTTGCCGGTATGCGCCGGTTCCTGGCGGAAGATGACCTGCGTCTCCTTGAGGGCGGTCCCGTCCTGGTTGAGGCGGCCGCGGGCGACGGTCGTGCCGGAGCGGCCTTCCCCGCGATCCTCCGCGAAGCTCAGGTAGACGAGGCGGTTCTGCGCGAAAATCGGGTCGAGGGCGACGTCGAGGAGGCCGCCCTGTCCGCGCGCGGCGATCTTTGGGAGGCCCCGGATCGGCTCGGAGATGGTGCCGTCGGCGTCGATGGTGCGCAGGCGGCCGGGGCGTTCCGTCACGAGCATGCGGCTGTCGGGCAGGAAGGCGAGACCCCAGGGATTCTCGAGGTTGCGGGCCAGCGTCTCGACGATCACCTCGACCTTGTCGGTGCGAAGGCGCTGGGTGTCCTGGGCCAGGGCGGAGGGGATGGCGCCGAGAGCAAGCGCGCAGGCCAGGGCAATTCGAGGGCTCAGCATGTGGGATTCTCTCCGTCGATTGTCATGCCGGAGAGCTAAACATCTGCGGCAGGCCGTCAACCGGGCCGCCGTTCACTCACGCGTTATCGCAGCGAAAGGACGTGGATGGTTTTCGTGTCCCGCGCGGACAGGCTCTGGGTGGTGGCCATGACGGAGAGAGTCGCGATACCCAACAGCATGACCAGGGCCAGAGAACAGCGGCTTTCCTGGCGCGGGTCGAGCCGGTGGGCGCGGGTGGAAACACGGGTGACGTGCCTTGGTCGGAAAGTCTTCATCGGTCCATTCCCAGCAGCTGAACAGAAGCTGCAGAAGAAAAACTTGTGCGATTCAAGAAAGTTCCCGCCTTATCCGAAAGCGCTGCTTCCGGTTTTTCAGCTAAGTGTCCGTATTAACTAATTATTAACCATTGTGGCAACGTATGCTCAAGCTTTGCGGCTCACCACGACCGACTCCGCCGAGCGCTCCGTCGGCCCGTGGTAGACGGCCTCGATATTGTGCCCGTCCGGATCGAAGGCAAAGGCGGCATAATAGCCCAGGTGATAGGACCGTTCTCCCGGCCCGCCGTTGTCGCGCCCGCCATGGGAGAGGGCGGCCGCGTGGAACGCGTGAACGGCCTCCCTGTCTGGTGCCTGGAAGGCGAGATGGACCCGGGAGACCGGCCCGTCCGCCCGGTCCACCCACAGCTCGTCGCAGGCGAAATGGGTCGGGCTCTCCGAGGTGAACTCGCGGCCGACAGCCTTGAGGACGGCCCGGTAGAAGCGGCGGCTGGCTTCGAGATCGGATACGCGCAGGTGAACGTGATCGATGAGGCGGCCCTGATGGTGAGGCATGGCTGTCCTTCCAGCGGTTCTTCCGATCCCCTGGTATCACCCGCCGCTGATTTCTTACAGGACGAACCATCCTTTGCTGAGGTCGATCGCGCCCTTGAGCTTGATCACGGCCTCCGCGGCCTTGTCGTTGTCGGTGTTGAGGTAGATGTAGGTTTCCTTCTTCGCCTTCTCGACGCGAAGCTCGCCGGCCTTGCTGAAGGCCTTGCTGCCGATGAAGACGAACTTCTGATCGCCCTTCTTCCGGGTGTTGGCATCGATGCCCGACAGGTCGATGCGGTCGCCGGCCTTGCCCGAGAAGTCGAGGATGAGGTCGGCCTTGCTCTTGGTCGCGCCGGTGTCGCGCTCGGCGAACACGAACACGTCCTTGCCGGCCCCGCCGCTGAGGCTGTCCCGCCCGAGCCCGCCCAGGAGCCGGTCGTCGCCGGCCGCGCCGTCGAGCCGGTCGGCACCGGCCGCGCCGATGAGGATGTTGCGGAAGGCGTCGCCGGCGAGGGCATCGCTGCCGGCGCCGCCCGAGAGGGTGTCGGCAAGGGCCGTGTTGCGCACCAGGGTGCCGGCGCCGAGATCGAGAATGTGGGCCACGGTCCAGGTGAGGGCGCCCTCGACCAGGGTGACCACGGCCTGCTTGCTGCCGGGGCTGGCATAGGCGTGGTTGAACGTGGCGCGCCCGGCGGTGGGGGACACGAGGCTGCTGGAGCCGTCGCCCCAGGCGATGCTGACGCGGGAGGCATTGCCGACGTTCAGCGTCGCCTCGACGAAGCGGCCCTCGGCGATGGCGGCCGCATGCGCCTTGTACAGCAGGTCGACCCGGAAGATGTCGTAACGCCCGTTGGTGTCCCCGGCGACCAGGTTGGAGCCACCACTCTCGAAGATCACATAGCGTCCATCGAGGCTGAACTGGGCATTGTAGCTACCACGATCTGCTTCCACGCCGGCCGCAGCGGTCGACAGACGGGTGATCGCACCGGTGGTCAGGTCCTTGAGGAAGATGTCGGAGGTGCCATTGGTATCACCGGCGACCAAGTTGGAGGCATCGCTTTCGAACACCACGGAACGCCCGTCCGAACTGAACCGGGCGCTGGAGCTGCTGCCGTTGACTTGCGCGCCGGTCGCATCGGTGGACAAACACGTGACCGCGTCGGTGACCAAGTCCTTGAGGAAGATGTCGGAGCTATTGTTGGTGTCACCTTCGACCAGGTTGGAAGCGCTGCTTTCGAACAGGACGTAGCGCCCGTCCGGGCTGAACCGGGCGCTGTCGCTGCTGCTATCTGCTTGCGCTCCGGCGGCACTGGTGGACAGGCGCGTGATGGCGCCGGTGACGAGGTCCTTGAGGAAGATATCGTAGCTGCTGTTGGTATCACCTTCAACCAGGTTGGAGGACGCGCTCTCGAACACCAGATAGCGCCCGTCTGGGCTGAACTGGGCATTGTAGCTGCTGGCATTCGCTTGTGCGCCTGCCGCGTTGGTCGACAGGCGGGTGATCGCGCCGGTAGTGAGGTCCTTGAGGAAAATGTCAGAGCGAAAGTTGGTGTCGCCTTCGACCAGGTTGGAGGCGGTGCTATGGAACACCAGGTAGCGCCCGTCCGGGCTGAACTGCGCGCCGTAGCTGCTGTCGTTGGCTTGCGCGCCGGCGGCATTGGTCGACAGGCGGGTGATCGCGCCGGTGGTCAGGTTCTTGAGAAAAATGTCGGAGCTATTGTTGGTGTCACCTTCGACCAGGTTGGAGGCATTGCTTGTGAACATCACGTAGTGACCATCGGGAGTGAAACAGGCGGTGAAGCTGCCACGATCTGCTTCCGCACCGCCCGCGTCGGTGGACAGGCGGATGATCGTGCCGGTGGTCAGGTCCTTGAGGAAGATATCGTAGTCGTTGTTGAAGTCGCTGGCGACCAAGTTCGAAGCAAAGCTTTCAAACGCCACGTAGCGGCCATCCGGGCTGAACTGGGCATAGTAACTGTCGCTGTTTCCTTCCACCCCACCCGCGTTAGTCGAGATCCGCGTCTGGATGTCGGCAATGGTGGGGCGGGCGACGGTTTGCACGGACAGGAGCATGGCGGACCTCTTAATGACGTGCGGCGGCCACAGCCGCGTGAAGGCGCACTGACTTAAACAGGCTCGCCTCCCCACGGGCTACTCTCCGGACGAAGGGGCTCGCAGGCGCGGGCGCCCTGCGGTTTCCTGGATTTCGTTCTCCTGTCTCCTACCGGTTCGCTTTTCACTGCCTGCCATCCCCAGCCGGGGATGGCAGGCGGTTCCGATTGAACTCACTCGGCCTTGATGCTCGCCGCCTTGATGATCTCGGCCCAGGTCTGGATCTCCTTGGCGAGATAGGGCTTGAACGCTTCCGGATCGCGCACGTTCAGGGTGAAGCCGAGCTTGGTGATGCGCTCCTTCACGTCGGGCTTGTTGAGGATCGCGATGATCGTGCCAGAGAGCTTGTCAAGCACGGGCTTCGGCGTGTTCACCGGCGCGAAGAAGGCGGCCCAGGATTCCGCGTCCGCATCGGTGATGCCCTGCTCGCGCAGGGTCGGGACGTCCGGAGCCTGCGGGTTGCGCTGCGGGCTGGCGATGCCGATGGCGCGCATCTGGCCGGCCTGGAACTGAGACAGGACGCTGGGCAGGGTCGAGTTCGACACGTCGATGCGGCCCGCCATGATCTCCGTCACCAGAGGGGCGGCGCCCCGGAATGGCACATGGGTCATCTTGGTGCCCGTTCGGGTCATGAACAGCTCGGTCGCCAGATGCGAGCCGGAGCCGACGCCGGTCGAGCCGTAGTTCAGCTTGCCCGGATCCTTCTTGGCGATCTCGATCAGCTCGGGAATGGTCTTGGCCGGAAGGTCGTTCCTGACCACGAAGACGTGCTCGAAGGCGCCCGCGCCCGCGAGCGGGGCGAAGTCCTTCACCGCGTCGTAGCCCGGCTCCTTCAGCAGGAACATGTTGTTCCCGTGCGTCTGGTTGTTGCCGAACACGATAGTGTAGCCGTCGGGCTCCGCCTTGGCGACCGCGCGGGTGCCGACGGCGCCCGAGGCGCCGGCCAGGTTCTCGACGATCACGTTCTGGCCGAGATCCTTGCCCATCTCCTCCGCGACGATGCGGGCGATCACGTCGGTCGGTCCGCCGGCCGGGTAGGGTACCACCATCTTGATGATGCGGTTCGGGAAGTCCTGGGCGGAGGCTGCGGTGGCGAAGAGGGCCGCGCCGGCGACGAGGCCGAGCGCGAGGCGGCGGGTGACGGAAGTGGTCATCGGAAAAGGCGGCTCCTCGAAAGCCCATTGGCGACGGGCTGATCTTGTGTGCTGTTTTGCTTGCTTGGGCGGCTTCGCCGCATTAGGGTCCGCCGCCGTCACGGTTCCCTTCTTAACGCCCCGATCGGAGGATTCCCATGGGCTTTTTGTCTGACGCCCTTTCCCGCATCAAGCCGTCTGCCACCATCGTCATCACGCAGAAAGCGCGGGATCTGAAAGCTCAGGGGCGGGACGTGATCAGCCTCTCCGTCGGCGAGCCGGATTTCGACACGCCGGACAACATCAAGGAAGCGGCCATCGCGGCCATCCGCCGCGGCGAGACCAAGTACACGCCGGTCTCCGGCATCGTGCCGCTTCGCGAGGCGATTTCCCGCAAGTTCAAGCGCGAGAACGGCCTCGATTACAAGCCCTCGCAGACCATCGTGTCCACGGGCGGCAAGCAGGTGATCTACAACGCGCTCCTCGCCACCCTGAACCCGGGCGACGAGGTCATCATCCCGGCGCCGTACTGGGTATCCTATCCTGAGATGGTGGGCCTGTGCGGCGGCAAGCCCGTCTTCGTCGACTGCACTATGGAGCACAACTTCAAGCTCCAGCCGGAGCCGCTCGAGCGCGCCATCACGCCCAGGACCAAGTGGATCATCCTCAACTCGCCGTCGAACCCGACCGGTGCCGCCTATACCCGCGCCGAGATGAAGGCGATCACCGACGTGCTGATGCGCCATCCGCATGTGTGGGTGCTCACCGACGACATGTACGAGCACCTGACCTACGGCGATTTCGAGTTCGTCACGCCGGCCCAGGTCGAGCCGAACCTCTACGAGCGCACGCTCACCATGAACGGCGTGTCGAAGGCCTATGCCATGACGGGCTGGCGCATCGGTTACGCGGCCGGTCCCGATCACCTCATCAAGGCCATGGATTTCGTGCAGGGCCAGCAGACCTCCGGAGCCGCCTCGATCTCGCAATGGGCCGCCGTGGAAGCCCTCGACGGGCCGCAGGATCACCTCAAGGTGTTCCGGAAGGCCTTCGAGGAGCGTCGCGACCTGGTGGTCTCGATGCTCAACCAGTCGAAATACCTGAAGTGCCCGATGCCGGAAGGCGCGTTCTACGTCTATCCGTCCTGCGCGGAGGCCATCGGCAGGACCGCGCCCTCGGGCAAGGTGCTGAAGACCGACGAGGACTTCGTGTCCGAGCTGCTCGAGGCCGAGGGCGTCGCGGCGGTGCACGGCTCGGCCTTCGGCCTCGGCCCGAACTTCCGCATCTCCTATGCCACGTCCAACGCGGCGCTGGAGGATGCCTGCAACCGCATCCAGCGCTTCTGCGGATCGCTTCGGTGATGAATGTGCCCCGGACCTTCCATCCGGATCCCGGGGCAGAGCCTTACCGGGCCAATCCCGCCTCCACGCACCGCGTGAAGTTCGATGCCCGCGTCGACTTCACCAATGGCGGCTACGTGGAGGCGAAAGACTTCCTTCTCGACATCGAGGGCGAAGACATCTCGCCCGAGCGCCTGGCCGAGATCATCGTCTCGGCCATGAACCTCCTGCGCGCCGGTCCCGTGACGATCACGGCCATGCGCATCGTCGGGCGCGGCGAGAACCTGGACGGCTAGTTGCTCCTCCTGTTCGGAAAGCCGGTTGGACGTTGACGTTCCACGTCGGCAACTCATCGGACTTGACCCGGGAATCCCGCTTCAATCCGCTCTCACCTCATCCCGGGGAGCAGACGAAGTCTGCGTCTCGAAGGCGGCCCCAATCCTCTCTTGATCCTCCTTCGCGATGCCGCTGATAGCGGCTCTTCTGGATGAGGGTGAAGGGGTGGGGATGGCCGGCACGAGGCCGGCCGTGACGGTTGAGGTGTGATCCGACGGCCTGTGTCCTACAGGACGAACCATCCTTTGCTGAGGTCGATCGCGCCCTTGAGCTTGATCACGGCCTCCGCGGCCTTGTCGTTGTCGGTGTTGAGGTAGATGTAGGTTTCCTTCTTCGCCTTCTCGACGCGAAGCTCGCCGGCCTTGCTGAAGGCCTTGCTGCCGATGAAGACGAACTTCTGATCGCCCTTCTTCCGGGTGTTGGCATCGATGCCCGACAGGTCGATGCGGTCGCCGGCCTTGCCCGAGAAGTCGAGGATGAGGTCGGCCTTGCTCTTGGTCGCGCCGGTGTCGCGCTCGGCGAACACGAACACGTCCTTGCCGGCCCCGCCGCTGAGGCTGTCCCGCCCGAGCCCGCCCAGGAGCCGGTCGTCGCCGGCCGCGCCGTCGAGCCGGTCGGCACCGGCCGCGCCGATGAGGATGTTGCGGAAGGCGTCGCCGGCGAGGGCATCGCTGCCGGCGCCGCCCGAGAGGGTGTCGGCAAGGGCCGTGTTGCGCACCAGGGTGCCGGCGCCGAGATCGAGAATGTGGGCCACGGTCCAGGTGAGGGCGCCCTCGACCAGGGTGACCACGGCCTGCTTGCTGCCGGGGCTGGCATAGGCGTGGTTGAACGTGGCGCGCCCGGCGGTGGGGGACACGAGGCTGCTGGAGCCGTCGCCCCAGGCGATGCTGACGCGGGAGGCATTGCCGACGTTCAGCGTCGCCTCGACGAAGCGGCCCTCGGCGATGGCGGCCGCATGCGCCTTGTACAGCAGGTCGACCCGGAAGATGTCGTCGCCATGATTGCCGTCGCCGGAGACCAGGTTGGAGGCGCTGCTCACGAACATAGCATAACGCCCGTCCGGGCTGAACTGGGCGCCGTAGCTGCTCCCATCTGCCTGCGCGCCAGACGCGTCGGTCGACAGGCGGGTGACGGCGCCGGTGAGCAGGTCTTTGAGGAAGATGTCGTAGCTGTTGTTGGTGTCGCCGGCGGCCAGGTTGGAAGCGCTGCTTTCGAACACCACGGAACGCCCGTCCAGGCTGAACTGGGCGCTATAGCTGCTGCCGTCCACCTGCGCGCCTGTCGCATCGGTGGACAAACGCGTGATCGCGCCGGTCGCCAGGTCCTTAAGGAAGATGTCGGAGCGGTCGTTCGTGTCGCCGGCGACTAGGTTGGAGGCATTGCTTTCGAACAGGACGTAGCGCCCGTCCGGGCTGAACTGGGCATTGTAGCTTCCCTCGTCTGCTTGCGCGCCCGTCGCCGTGGTGGACAGACGGGTGACGGCGCCGGTGACCAGATCTTTCAGAAAAATGTCGGAGCGATCGTTGGTGTCGCCGGCCACCAGGCCGGAGGCGTAACTATCGAACGCCACGTAGCGTCCATCCGGGCTGAACTGGGCGTGGTAGCTGCTGCCGTCCACCTGTGCGCCCATCGCCGTCGTGGACAGGCGCGTAACCGCGCCGGTGACCAGGTCTTTGAGGAAGATGTCAGAGTTGTCGTTGGTGTCGCCGGCGACCAGGTTCGAGGCATAGCTCGTGAACACCACATGGCGCCCGTCCGGGCTGAACTGGACGCTGTAGCTGTCGTCGTCTCCCTGCGCGCCAGCCGCATTGGTGGACAGGCGGGTGACGGCGCCGGTGACCAGGTCCTTGAGGAAGATGTCGGTACGACCATTGGTGTCGCCGGTGACAAGGTTCGAGGCATAGCTCGTGAACACCACATGGCGCCCGTCCGGGCTGAACTGGACGCTGTAGCTATCCCCGTCTGCCGGCGCGCCGGTCGCGTCGGTCGACAGACGGGTGACGGCACCGGTGGTGAGGTCCTTGAGGAAGATGTGGTAGCTCAAGTGGTTATCGCCGGCAGCCAGGTTGGAAGCAAAGCTTGCAAACACGACGTAACGCCCGTCCGGGCTGAACCGGGCGTCGAAGCTGTCGCTGTTTGCCTCCGCCCCGCCGGCGGTGGTCGAGATCCGAGACTGGATGTCCGCAATCGTAGGACGGATGACGGATTGCACGGACAGGAGCATGGCGGACCTCTGAATGACGTGCGGCCGGCCACAGCCGCGGGAAGGCGCACCGATTTAATAGTTTCGCCTCCCCGCCGGATACTCTTCGAACGGAGAGGCTCGGGGGCGGGAATACACATCATGCGCCGGAGCAAGCCCAAGGATTGCACTCCCGTATCCAGGATTGACATCCTCGCCATGGAACGGTGCCGCCCTTGCGCCGTTAAGCGCTAAGCTTGACCAAGCTTAGGAGATCCCCATGCGTCGTGCCGCTCTCCCCGTTGCCGCCCTTGCTCTTCTGGCCGCTCTCGGGGCCACCGAGGCCCAGGCCCAGAACCGGGGGCGCGTCGGCGTCCTGTCCTGCAGCGTCTCGGGCGGGATCGGGCTCATCGTCACGTCGCAGAAGACCACGCTTTGCACCTTCAATCCCCGGCGTGGGCGGCCGGAACGCTATGTGGGCGTCATCCGCCGGTTCGGGCTCGATATCGGGGCAACCCGGCGGGGCATCCTGACCTGGGCGGTGTTCTCCCGGGGCAGCGTAGCGCCGGGCTCGCTCGCCGGCAGCTATGTGGGCGGCGCGGCCGAGGCGACGGCCGGTGCCGGCGTCGGGGCGAACGTCCTAGTCGGCGGATCGAACCAAAGCATCTCGCTCCAGCCCCTGTCCGTCAGCGGCCAGACCGGCCTCAACCTCGCCCTCGGGGTCGCCGGCTTCGAACTGCGCCCCGCGCGATAGACAGCACAGTCCGAACAGGCAAACCTCTCTCGCGTCCTTGCCCTCCACGTCATCACCGGTCTCGTGCCGGTGATCCCGCTCGGACAAGCGCGGCGCTTCACACAATCGGGATGGCCGGCACGAGGCCGGCCTTGACGTCGAGGATGTCCCTCTCCGCACGCCTCACGTCCAGCTGCCCACGCACAATCCCTCTTGCCATTCCGCATCGACAGGCAGAGCATCGACGGAACGCATCCGTCAAGAGAGCGCTGACAGGTGGGGGCAGGGAGGATGACGTCCTATGGCACCCAACGGCAGACTAGGTACGGGCCCGCGATGCTTCGCAATCGTCGGCCCGTTTCAGAGTGGCAAGACCACGCTTCTCGAAGCCATCGTGGAGCGCACCGGGGCAATCTCGCGCGCAGGCCGCGTGTCCAATGGCGACAGCGTCGGCGATGCGAGCGCGGAGGCCCGCGCCCACGCCATGAGCATCGAGCCCAACGTGGCGACCGTCGAGTTCCTGGGGGAGAGCATGACCTTCGTGGACTGCCCCGGCTCGACGGAATTCCTGCACGAGATGCGCAACGTCACGCCGGTCTGCGACGCTGCGATCGTCGTCTGCGAGGCGGATGAGCGCAAGATCCCGGCCCTCGAAATCATCCTGCGCGAACTGGAGGAGGCCGATATCCCGCGCTTCCTCTTCATCAACAAGATCGACACCGCGACCCAGCGCATCCGCGAAACCCTCGCGCTGCTGCAGCAGGCCTCGCGCACGCCCCTGCTTCTGCGCCAGATCCCGCTCTGGAAGGACGGCATCGCCGTCGGGTTCATCGATCTCGCCCTGGAGCGCGCCTTCATCTATCGCGAGCATGCTCCCAGCGAGATCGTGGACCTGCCCGAGGGCGAGCTGCCCCGGGAGAAGGAGGCGCGCTTCGCCATGCTCGAGCGCCTGGCCGATTACGACGACGAGCTCATGGAAGAGTTGATCTCGGAGATCGAGCCGCCGCGCGACCAGATCTTCGACGACCTTTCGAAAGAGCTGAGGGACCGCCATGTGGTCCCCGCCCTGATCGGCTCGGCCGAACGCGGCAATGGCATCACGCGGCTTCTGAAAGCGCTCCGCCACGAGGCACCGACCCTGGCGGAAACCCGCGCCCGCTTAGGGCTTCCCGAGGAGGGCGCGCCTCTCGCCCAGGCCATGAAAACCCTGCACATGGGCCAAGGCGGGAAGCTCACCATCGCCCGGGTCCTGCGCGGCACCCTCCACGAGGGCGACACGGTGGTCGGCTCGCGCGGGGCGGAGGCGCGGATCGGCAGTCTCTCCACGCTCCTGGGCACCGCATTGAACCGCAAGGTGGACGCAGTGGCCGGCGATACGGTCGGCTTCGGGCGGCTGGAGGGGATCGCGACCGGGGACGCCTTCGCGGCTGGGAAGGCGCGGCCCGAGGCCATCGTCTCGTCCGCGCCACCCGAATCCGTCTATGTGCTGGCCCTCAAGGTGAAGGACCGCAAGGACGATGTTCGTCTGTCGAGCGCGCTGTCCAAGATTACCGAGGAGGACCCGTCCCTCGTGGTCGAGACCCGGCCCGAAATGGGTGAGATCAGGCTTCACGGTCAGGGCGAGATGCATCTGCGCGTGGCCGTGGAGAAGCTCGCCTCCCGGTTCCAGGTCGGCGTCGAGACGTCCAAGCCCCGGGTGGCCTATTGCGAGACGATCAAGCTGCCCGCCGCCGCCCGCGGACGGCACCGCAAGCAGACCGGCGGTCACGGCCAGTTCGGCGACGTGATGATCGAGATCAGGCCGCTGCCGCGCGGGGAGGGGTTCGCGTTCCAGGATCAGATCACCGGCGGCGTCGTGCCGCGCCAGTACATCCCGTCGGTCGAGACGGGGGTGCGGGATGCGCTGAAATGCGGACCGCTCGGATTCCCCGTGGTCGACCTCGCGGTGACGCTCACCGACGGATCCTACCACACGGTGGATTCCTCGGATGCGGCCTTCCAGGCGGCCGCCAAGCTCGCCCTCGCGGAGGCGCTGCCGAAGGCCAAGCCCGTGCTGCTGGAGCCGGTGCTGTCGGTCGAGGTCACGATCCCGACCGATGCCCTATCCAAGGCGACGGCCCTCGTAACCGGTCGGCGCGGGCAGATCCAGGGCTATGACGAGCGGCCGGGCTGGACCGGCTGGCAGGTCCTGAGCGCCACCATTCCGGAATCCGAGGTCGGGGATCTGATCGTGGAACTCCGCTCGGCCACGGCCGGCGTCGGGACCTTCTCGACCCGGTTCGACCACATGGCGGAACTGAGCGGCCGCCCGGCCGACATGGTGCTGCAGAAGGCGCATTGATCACCGAGAGGGCTCACACCCGTCACGGCATGGCCATCCCTGGATCGAGTCCGGGGACGGCCCTGGCGATTGTTTGAGGCATCGCGCTTCTCTACGCGAAATGACTGGCACAGGAGCGGTGACGACATCGGAGAGTGAGGACGCGGGCGCTCATCCAATCGTTCAGTTCTAAACTATTTCCATCGACAAAAGGGCTCGTCCGCGCCAAGTTATCCCCCTATGGAGACGCCATCTCCCAGGACGCCAACCTCGCCCCGAAGCGGAGGACAACAATGACCGTGTCGACCCCGGCCCCTGCCACGGCAGGCGCGACGGATCCCTATGCCGCCCGCCCCTGGCTCGTTTCCTACCCGGCGCAGGTGCCCAAGACGATCGACGAGTCCAGGATCGGCACGCTCAACGACATCTTCCGCCAAGCCGTCACCGATTATCCGAACCGGGCCGCCGTCGAGAGTTTCGGCACGCGCATGACCTACGCGGCGCTGGGTCGCGAAGCCGATGCGGTCGCCTCCTGGCTTCAGGCCCAGGGGCTGAAGAAGGGCGACCGGGTGGCGATCATGCTGCCGAACGTGATGGCTTTTCCCCCGATCCTGTTCGGGGTGCTTCTGGCCGGCGGCACGGTGGTCAACGTCAACCCGCTCTATACCCCGCGGGAGCTGACCTACCAGCTCAAGGATTCCGGGGCGCGGTTCCTGTTCGTGCTCGAGAACTTCGCCGCGACCGTCGAGGAATCCCTGCCGGACCTGACGCTCGACCGAGTGGTCCTGGTCACGCCCGGCGATCTCCTGGGCCTCAAGGGGGCCGTCGTCAACCTGGTCTCGCGCCATGTAAAGAAGGCCGTGAAGCCCTTCAACCTGCCGCAGGCCGTCGCCTTCAGGGCCGTGATCGGCCAGGGAGGCAGGCAGAAGCCCCAAGCGGTGGCCGTGTCGCCCGACGACGTCGCCTTCCTGCAATATACGGGCGGCACCACGGGCATCGCCAAGGGCGCGACCCTGCTCCATCGCAACGTGGCGGCCAACGTGCTCCAGTGCGAAGCCTGGATGCGGCCGTTCTTCGGCGATCGGGAGGACCACGTGATGGTCACGGCCCTGCCGCTCTATCACATCTTCGCCCTCACGGTCTGCGCCATGCTGATGACGCGGATCGGCGGGTGCCAGCTCCTGATCGCCAACCCGCGCGACATTCCGGGTTTCGTCAAGACCCTGCAGAAGAGCCGGATCACTCTCATGTCCGGCCTCAACACCCTCTACAACGCGCTCGCCAACGCGCCCGGAATCGAGAAAGTCGATTTCTCCCAGATGGTCTTCTCCGTCTCCGGCGGCATGGCCACTCAGGAGGCCGTGGCGAAGAAGTGGAAGGCCGTGACCGGGCAGCCTATCGTCGAGGGCTACGGCCTGTCGGAGACCTCGCCGGTGGTCTGCGCCAACAGGCTCGACATCGAGGAGTTCACCGGCACCATCGGCTATCCGCTGCCCTCGACGGATGTCTCCGTCCGCTCCAGCGACGGAACGACCCTCCCGCCCGGCGAACGGGGAGAGCTCTGCGTGAAGGGACCTCAGGTCATGGCGGGCTACTGGCAGCGGCCCGACGAGACCGCGAAGGTCATGACCGCCGACGGCTGGTTCCGGACCGGCGACGTGGCGGTGATGCTGCCCGACGGCCAGATCAAGATCGTCGACCGGATGAAGGACATGGTGCTCGTGTCGGGATTCAACGTCTATCCGAACGAAGTGGAGGACGTGATCGTCAAACATCCAGGCGTCATGGAAGCCGCTGTCATCGGCCTGCCGGACGAACATTCCGGCGAGGCGGTCGTGGCCTACGTGGTCCGCAGGAACCAGGCTCTCACGGTCGAGGAGCTGCGCGAATTCTGCCGGGAGAACCTCACCGGCTACAAGGTGCCGCGACGGATCGAATTCCGGGACACCCTGCCGAAGACCAATGTGGGCAAGGTCCTGCGTCGTGCCCTGAAGGAAGAAGTCGGGCAGGGCCGATCCTGATCGCGCCGCGAGGGCAAAAAAAAGCCGGGCGCGAAGCCCGGCTAAAGTAGAGGTCCGACAAAAGTCAAAACCTTCCAGAGGGAACGGCCGACACGGCAGCGCCGGGAGGAAGAAAAGCGGTGCCGCGTTGAAATCAGCCACGGGTGATATCGGCCGCTGAGCGCCTATTTGCAATGCAGCATGCCTCATAAAAGGGCTGCACAAAGCGCATGGCTCGCGTCATCTGACCGACAAAATTGGAAGAGCTATCGAGCTTGGCGGGGGATTCGCGTCAGAAAGTCCAGCGCTGGGCCTTGGAAATGAGGAAGTCGCGGAAGGCCTGAACGCGGGCGACGGAGCGCATTTCCTCAGCATAAACCAGATAGCTGTCGAGGGATGGCATCTCCACGTCCCGCAGGATCTGAATCAGGTCCGGGTTGCCGACCACCGCATAATCCGGCAGCACGGCGATGCCTGCCCCCGTCTCGACGGCGAGCTTCAGGGCCGTGATGTTGTTCACGACATAGTGATACTGCCGCGGTTCGCGCCCCTCGCGCCCGGCCGTCGAAAGCCAGTGCACGGCCATGAGGTAGGACGGCTGGTCGCCGCCGAAGGAGACGATCCGGTGCTCGTCCAGATCCTCCAGGGTCTTGGGCTCGCCGAAGCGCTTCAGGTAATCCGCCGAGGCATAGACGTGGAAATGCACCGTGAAGAGACGGCGCTGGATCAGGTCGGGCTGGGCCGGGCGACGCAGGCGGATGGCCACATCGGCCTCGCGCATGGCAAGGTCCAGTTCCTCGTTGGACAGGATCAGCTCGACGCGGACGTCCGGGTAGAGGTCGAGGAACTCGGCGATGCGCTGGGCGAGCCAGATGGAGCCCAGGCCGACCGTCGTCGTCACCTTCAGCTCGCCCGAAGGCCGCTCGCTGGTCTCGACGAGCCGCGCCTTGGTTGTTTCCAGCCGCATGCGCATGTCGCGGGCGGCCCTGAACAGCAGGTCGCCCTGCTCGGTCAGGATCAGGCCGCGGGCATGGCGGTGGAAGAGGGGAGCCCGCAATTCGCGCTCGAGGGCGCTGATCTGGCGGCTGACGGCAGATTGGCTCAAACCCAGATCGTCTCCGGCCCGGGTGAAGCTGCCCGCTTCAGCGACCGTATAGAAAATCCGGATTTTATCCCAGTCCACGGCATTCCCCTCATGCCTCGCATGCTCGTGACGCAAGGCAACTCTTATCTCTTATGAGCCGAGGGTCCGATGCAACAGGAAATCGGCCTGAGGACTAACCAGTTGTTAATAAACCCTATTCGGCGGCTTCCTGGGTGGCCTCCAGGGCGGCCAGGTAACGCTCCGCGTCCAGGGCTGCCATGCAGCCCATGCCTGCCGAGGTGACGGCCTGACGGTAGATGTCGTCGGTCACGTCGCCAGCCGCGAAGACGCCGGGAATGTTGGTGTCCGTCGAGCCGGGCTTCGTCAGCAGATAGCCGCCGGGCTTCATGTCGAGCTGGCCCGTGAAGAGCTCCGTCGCCGGCTTGTGCCCGATTGCGATGAAGACGCCGTCGGTCTTGTAGTCGGACGCCTCGCCCGAAACGAGGTTCTTCAGCCGCACATGGGTGACGGAGGAGGGGTTCTCCGAGCCGCAGATCTCCTCGACGGCCGAGTTCCAGATCACCTCCACCTTGGGATGCTTGAACAGGCGATCCTGCAGGATGCGCTCGGCGCGCAGGGAATCCCGACGGTGAACCAGGGTGACCTTCGAGGCGAGATTGGCGAGGTAAAGCGCCTCCTCGACGGCCGTGTTGCCGCCGCCGACCACCACGACCTCCTTGCCGCGGTAGAAGAAGCCGTCGCAGGTCGCGCAGGCCGAGACGCCGAAGCCCTGGAACTGGCCCTCGGACGGCAGGCCCAGCCACTTGGCCTGGGCGCCGGTCGCGACGATCAGCGCGTCGCAGGTATAGGTTTCGCCGGAATCGCCCTCCAGACGGAAGGGGCGCTGCTTCAGGTCCACCTTGGTGATGTGGTCCGAGATCATGCGGGTGCCCACATGCTCGGCCTGCATGCGCATCTGCTCCATGAGCCAGGGGCCCTGGATCACGTCGGCGAAGCCCGGGTAATTCTCCACGTCCGTGGTGATCATGAGCTGCCCGCCCGGCTGGAAGCCGGAGATCATCACGGGTTCGAGAAGCGCGCGCGCCGCGTAGATCGCCGCCGTATAGCCCGCCGGCCCCGAGCCGATGATGATGAGCTTGGCGTGAGAATGGGCCATCAGGGGGTCTCCAGTGATAGGGCGATGTCCGGCAGGCCGAGAGCGCGGCGGTGGCGCCTGAAGCCCTCGGCAATGGCCTTCGCGACCTTGGGTGTTGAATTTAGGGGTTCATAGGGCTGTCCTTCAAGACGACCCTCGAACGGATGCACAACTCCATGGGCTTTAAGGGCCTGCATGTAAATATCGAGTTTAGGATGTCCCCCGGAGGGCTCGAAGACCAGGATCGGCCGCCCCGTCACAGCCGCCTCGCCGATCATGTTGAAGGAATCCGCCGTCGCGACGATGAAATCGGCCTGAGCGAGGAGATCCACATAGGGGTTCGCGCCGGCGCCGTCCCAGAAGAACCCGCCATGCCGCGCGGTCAGGCCCGCCAGGGCCTCCCGCAGGGGCGGCGGGGTGCGGCGGGACGCAGTCACCATCAGGCCAGCTCCAGTCTCGGCCAGGGCCGTCAGGTGCCGGATGAAACTGGCGATATCGTCGTCCGTGAAGCGATGATGACGAGAGTTGCCCCCGGCCAGGACTGCGACGCGCGGGCGGGCGAGGGAGGCAAGGCGTGGATCGGGACCGACGCGGGCCGCTTCGAGCTTGCCGGCGGCGACCCGGTGGGGCGGGGTCAGGGTGTTGAGGACGTTGGGCCCCCGCAGGCGGTCGTATTCCGGCGACCAGATGAGATCGGCCGTCTCCGGGCCCGTGCGGGGATCCTTGAGGAACACCGTGTAGGCCCGCCCGCCCGAGGCCTTCCTGACGAAGCGCAGATAGGCCACGGCTCGGCGGCCCGAGGCGACGAGAAGGTCGGGGTAGGGCGGCGCAAGAGGGCTGCCGGGAACCCCGGGCCGCTCGCGAGGATCGATGGGTCCCCAGGGCATGAGCCAGCTGAAAGGCGGCCGCGGCTTGACCCGTCGGATCTCGGGGAGGAGGCCGAGAGCCTCCGTGACGCTCAGGGCCTGCAGCTCGTCTCCGGCCTTGCCATCGGTCAGCACCCAGGTGATAAGGCCGCTATCCTTGCGCAACATTCGATCAATGAGCCTGTGGAGTTCATGAAGTTCGTTGCGACTTAATCGCCTGTCCTTCTTGTGTAGACCCTCTACACGGTCTACTCAGCCAAGACGAGATTTTTTGACCTGATGCCGTATGGTCAGACAAGGGTGGCCCGCCGGTCGCCGTGCCTGACCGTGCATGAGCGGAGTTACCGTGCGCGGACGCCTCGATTCCATCGACTGGGCCATTCTGAAGGAACTGCAAGCCGACGGCAGCATCACGAACGTGGAGCTCGCCCGCCGGGTCGGCCTGTCGGCGCCGCCCTGCCTGCGCCGGGTGCGGGCGCTGGAAAGCGCCGGGATCATCAAGGCCTATCGGGCGATCCTCGACCCGAAGAATCTCGGCTTCGAGATCGTCTGCTTCGCCATGGTGCAGCTCGACGTCCAGGGCAAGAAGGAGCTGCAGGAATTCGAGCAGCGGGTGAAGGATTGGTCCATGGTCCGCGAGTGCTGGACCCTCTCGGGCGACATCGACTTCATCCTGAAATGCGTGGCGCCGAACCTCGCATCGTTCCAGAGCCTTGTGTCCGAGCTCACATCCCTGCCGAACGTCCGCAACGTCCGCACGGCCCTGACCCTCGACCTGATCAAGGACGAGCCGCTGGTGCCGATCGAGGATGTGGCCGAAGTTGAGGGCTGAGCCCTTCGGCTCCCGAGGATCGGGTTCGTCAATCGGCAAAACCTGAGTCCGTAGGAAGGTGCGAGCGGCGTGGCTCCTCGTTCTGCCGTGTCGGCGATCCTGGATGCCCGGAACTGATCCCGGATCGAGCCCACGGCGACTGTGACAGGCCGGATGCCTGCTGATGCTTTCCTGTCAAAGAGCAGCACCTTGGGGCCCGCAGCTTGCGCTGCGAGCCGCAGGTCAGTCGAGGGAGGGCGCGAGAAGGCGTCCGGCTCGGTGTAAGCTAAAGGAAGAACCCGACGGCTCCTCGCGCACGGTTCTTTTAGGCGTTTCGACTTGGACCAGCACAGGGCTGCCAAGGGCCTCCTGCCGCCGGCTGCGTGACCGGCGGACAGGACCGTGCCGGATCCCACACCGTGCGACGCCTCGCGAAGCGCGCCCCTCGTCGGATCAGGCTGTGCAACGATATAGCCAAGGTTCACCGCCCTGTCAAGAACAAAGTGAGAACATAACATCACGCTTCCCACACCCGCCGCGTCATCACCTCCCCGGACTTGATCCGGGGACCCGTGTCGGTGATCCCGATGCCTTGGAGCGCCGCGCTTCAGCCAAGCGGGACGGCCGGGACAAGCCCGGCCATGACGTGGTGGCCATGACATGAGGCTGCTCATCCCCTCCGCGTCGGAGAAAGAGGGTAGGGGGATTTGGTGTCGGCAGAGGTTAGATTTCGCGCCTTAGCCAGCGCACGTAATGCTGGGCGATCATGACGGCGCGGCCCTGCTCGTTCGGCGTGAGCGTGCTGGTATTCACGTCGCGCACGGCCAGCATCGGATGGGCAGCCAGGACTTCGCCCCTGCGGCCTACGGCCAGGGCTTGGCCTTCCAGAGCATCGTGCCCGCTGTTTCCCTCGCCCCTGCTCCGGTATCCGACGCCGCCGTCGGGAAACGCCGTCATCGTGACGCTTGTCAGCACCAGCACCAGACGGGGACCGCGTGGATCGACCCGGTCGGCAAAGGAGCGTCGCAGCTCATCGAGCGCGGCCGCACCGACGAGATCCGCGAAAGGGCCGAGGCCCTTGTCTTTCAACGCGCTCACATCGACCGAGAAGGACGAGAAGGCCTGCGGGAAGCCTTGGGCCTGGGCGGGCGCGACAAAGCCTGCGCCGGCGAGGCCGGCACAGGCGAAAGCTTTAAGAATGGTTCGCCGGGAGAGGGGGGACATCATGGAATTTCTCATTGCTCCTGCCCCTTTCCTTATCAGGCGCCGAATTGGACGCCGACGACCTCGTAGGACTTGCCGCCACCGGGTGTCGAGACCTCCACCGTATCGCCGATGGTCTTGCCCATCAGGGCGCGGGCGATGGGGGAGGCCACCGAGACGCGGCCCGAGCGCACGTCCGCCTCGGGCTCGCCGACGATCTGGTAGGTCTTCTCTTCCTCGGTGTCCTCGTCCACGAGCTTCACCGTGGCGCCGAACTTGATCCGGTCGCCGGAAAGCTTCGCGATATCGATCACCTCGGCGCGTGAAATCAGGCTTTCAAGCTCAAGGATCCGGCCTTCGTTGAGGGATTGGGCTTCCTTGGCGGCATGGTATTCGGCATTTTCCGACAGGTCGCCAAGCGCGCGGGCTTCCGCGATCGCCTGGATGATCCGGGGGCGTTCAACCTGCTGCCGGTGCTTGAGTTCATCCTCGAGCGCCGCAAAACCCTTGATCGTCAGAGGGACCTTGTCCATCGTTTGTCTCGTCCAAAAAGAGGTACGAGGCCGCTGTCGCCAGCGCCCTCGCATGTCAACGAAAACTTACCAGAAGCTTCGCAGTTCCAATGTGAGGCCGGATGCCTCAGGCAAAGTATTCCTGAAGCGCCCGGACTTCGAGATCGCCGCTGAGGTATGCCTTGATGCCCTCGGCCGCGGCGATCGCTCCTGCAAGAGTGGTGTAGTAAGGTATCTTATGCAAGAGGGCAGCTTGTCGTAAAGACCGGGAATCCGAGAGAGCGCCTGCTCCTTCGGTGGTATTGAAGACAAGCTGAATATCGCCGTTCTTGATGGCGTCAACCACGTGCGGGCGACCTTCCAGAACCTTGTTGATCTTCGTCGCCTTGACGCCGTTTTCCTCAAGAAACTTCTGGGTTCCGGCGGTCGCCATGACCCGGAAGCCGATTTCCTCGAGCATCCGGACCGTAGGCAGGATGCGGGCCTTGTCCGAGTCGCGGACCGACACGAACAGGGTCCCGGTCTTGGGAACCTGGCTCCCGGCGCCGAGCTGGCTCTTGGCGAAGGCCACGCCGAAGCCGCGGTCGAGGCCGATCACCTCGCCCGTGGAGCGCATCTCGGGCCCGAGCAGCACGTCCACGCCGGGGAAGCGGGCGAAGGGGAAGACCGCTTCCTTGACGCCGATATGCGGCAGTTCCTTCGGGGTCAGCGCGAACTTGGCCAGGGGCTCGCCGGCCATCACGCGGGCCGCGATCTTGGCGATGGGCTCGCCGATGACCTTGGCCACGAACGGCACCGTGCGCGAGGCGCGGGGATTGACCTCCAGCACGTAGATCACCCCGTCCTTGATGGCGTATTGCACGTTCATCAGGCCGCCCACGTCGAGCCCCAGGGCCAGGGCCTTCGTCTGGCGCTCCAGCTCGGCGATGATCTCGGGCGAGAGCGAGCGGGGCGGCAGCGAGCAGGCCGAATCGCCGGAATGGATGCCCGCTTCCTCGATGTGCTCCATGATGCCGGCGATGAACACGTCCTTGCCGTCCGCGAGGCAGTCCACGTCCACCTCGATCGCATCCGAGAGATAGCGGTCGAAGAGCAGCGGGTTCTTGCCCAGGACCGTGTTGATCTGGCCCGTCTTGTCGTTGGGGTAGCGCGCCTTGATGTCGGAGGGGATCAGGCTCGGCAGGGTGCCGAGCAGGTAGTCCTCGAACTGGGTCTCGTCGCGGATGATCGCCATCGCCCGGCCGCCGAGCACGTAGCTCGGGCGCACCACGAAGGGCAGGCCGAGATCGGCGGCGATCAGGCGGGCCTGCTCCACCGAATAGGCGATGCCGTTCTTCGGCTGCTTCAGGTGCAGCTTGTCGAGCAGGCGCTTGAACCGGTCCCGGTCCTCGGCGAGGTCGATGGCGTCCGGCGAGGTGCCGAGAATGCGCACATCGGCCTCTTCCAGGGCGCGGGCGAGCTTGAGCGGGGTCTGGCCGCCGAACTGGACGATTACGCCGTGGAGGTTGCCCTTCGACCGCTCGGTCTCGATGATCTCCAGCACGTCTTCCTGCGTCAGCGGCTCGAAATAGAGCCGGTCGGAGGTGTCGTAATCGGTCGAGACCGTCTCCGGGTTGCAGTTGATCATGATGGTTTCATAGCCCGCGTCCTTGAGCGCGAAGCAGGCATGACAGCAGCAGTAATCGAACTCGATGCCCTGGCCGATCCGGTTCGGGCCGCCGCCGAGGATGATGACCTTGTTGGCGTCCGAAGGCGCTGCCTCGTCGGCCGGCTGGCCGGCGAAGGGAGCGGCGTAGCTCGAATACATGTAGGCGGTGGGCGAGGCGAACTCCGCCGCGCAGGTGTCGATGCGCTTGAAGACCGGCCGCACGGAGAGGGCCCGGCGCGCCTCGCGCACCTCGGCCTCCGTCTTGCGGGTGAGGACGGCGAGACGGGCATCCGAGAAGCCCATGGCCTTCAGATGCCGGAAAGCGCCCGGCGTCTGCGGCAGGCCGTGGGCCTTCACCTTGGCCTCCAGGTCGACGATGTCCTGGAGCTGCTCGAGGAACCAGCGGTCGATCTTGCAGGATTCGTAGACCTCGTCATGGCTGATGCCGAGGCGAAGGGCCTGCGCGACCTTGAGGATCCGGTCGGGGGTGGGCGTGCCCAGGGCCGCCTTGATGGCGTTCTTGTCGTCGCCCTTGCCCATGCCCTCGATCTCGATCTCGTCGAGGCCGGTCAGGCCGGTCTCCAGCGAACGCAGGGCCTTCTGAAGGGATTCCGGGAAGGAGCGGCCGATGGCCATGGCCTCGCCCACGGACTTCATGGCCGTGGTCAGCGTCGGCTCGGCGCCGGGGAACTTCTCGAAGGCGAAGCGCGGGATCTTCGTGACCACGTAGTCGATGGTCGGCTCGAAGGAGGCGGGCGTCGCGCCGCCGGTGATGTCGTTGGCGATCTCGTCGAGGGTGTAGCCGACGGCGAGCTTCGCCGCCACCTTGGCGATGGGGAAGCCCGTGGCCTTCGAGGCGAGCGCCGAGGAGCGCGACACGCGCGGGTTCATCTCGATCACGATCATGCGCCCGCTCGAAGGGTCGATCGCGAACTGCACGTTCGAACCGCCGGTCTCGACGCCGATCTCGCGCAGCACCGCCAGGGAGGCGTCGCGCATGATCTGGTATTCCTTGTCGGTGAGCGTCAGGGCCGGGGCGACGGTGATGGAATCGCCCGTGTGCACGCCCATCGGGTCGAAGTTCTCGATGGAGCAGATGATGATGCAGTTGTCCGCCTTGTCGCGGACGACCTCCATCTCGTACTCCTTCCAGCCGAGCACGCTTTCCTCGATCAGGACCTCGTTGGTCGGGGAGGCGTCGAGGCCCCGCTCCACGATGTCGAGGAACTCCTCGCGGTTGTAGGCGATGCCGCCGCCGGTGCCGCCCATGGTGAAGGACGGGCGCAGGATGGCCGGCAGGCCGACTTCGGAGAGCGCGATCAGGGCCTCGCCCATGGCGTGCTCCTGGTAGCGCTTGCGGCGGTCGTTCTCGCCGGCGTCCCACTTGAGCTTGTAGGCGGCTATCATCCGCTTCTTGTCGCCCGGATGCATGTCCATGGCTTCCATGCGGGCGAGCTCGGCGAGATACGCGTCCCGGTCGGCTTTCTTGAGGGCCGAGGCGTTGGCGAGGCGGGATTTCGGCGTATCGAGGCCGATCTTGGTCATGGCCTCGCGGAAGAGCTGGCGGTCCTCGGCCTTGTCGATGGCTTCCGCCGTCGCGCCGATCATCTCCACGTTGAACTTGTCGAGCACACCCATCTTCTTGAGCGACAGGGCGCAGTTCAGCGCCGTCTGGCCGCCCATGGTGGGCAGGATCGCGTCCGGGCGCTCCTTCTCGATGATCTTGGCGACGATCTCGGGGGTGATCGGCTCCACATAGGTGGCATCCGCGAGATCGGGATCGGTCATGATCGTCGCGGGGTTCGAATTCACCAGGACGATGCGGTAGCCTTCCTCCTTCAGAGCCTTCACGGCCTGGGTTCCCGAATAGTCGAACTCGCAGGCCTGACCGATGATGATCGGACCGGCGCCGATGATGAGAATGGAGGAGATGTCTGTCCGCTTTGGCATTGGGCCACCCAGGCGTGTCCAGCCGCGCGGCCGTAGAGCTACGGCGCTTCAAGCGCAGCCGGGATGTGATCTGATTGTAGGTTGAGAGAGGCTCTTACACGGACCTTGAGCAAATTCAAAGGCCTGAGCCATGATTTAGACAGGCAATGCCCATGCGGTACGAACCGCAGGCCGCCGCCTTGCAGGAGAACTGGGAAAAGATGGTCATGACGGAGGAGCCGCGCTGGGCGCTGATCACGGGAGCGTCCAGCGGGATCGGCGCCGAACTGGCGCGGGCTTTCGCCGGCCGGGGCTATCGCCTGGTTCTCACGGCCCGCCGGCACGAGCGCCTGGAATCTCTAAGCGCGGAGATCGGGCGAGCCCATGGCGTTCCCGTCGAGGTCGTCGCTCTCGACCTCGAGGACAGACAGGCCCCTCGGGACCTTCATGAGATGCTGCTGGAGCGGCGAATCGCCGTGCATACCCTGGTCAACAATGCGGGATTCGGCCTGAGGGGATATTTCGCGTCTCTCCCGCACGAGAAGCAGGTCGCCATGATCGACCTCAACGTCACGGCCCTGACCTCGCTCTGCCGCCTGATGCTGCCGGGAATGATCGAGCGCCGGCGGGGAGGGATCTTGAACGTGGCTTCCATCGCGGCCTTCCAGGCCGGGCCCTACATGGCCGTCTATTACGCCACGAAGGCCTTCGTCCTGTCCCTCTCCGAGGCTTTGCACGACGAAGCCAGGCCGCATGGAGTGACCGTGACGGCTCTCTGCCCGGGACCGACCGAGAGCGAGTTCTCCGAAACGGCGGGCCCTAAAGGATCGGGCTTCTTCAAGGGCGACGCCATGTCCCCAGCCGAGGTGGCCCGTGCGGGGATCGACGGCTACGAGGCCGGGAAGGCCATCGTCATCCCGGGGAGAGGCAACCGGATCGGGGCTGTCGCGGCGAAGTTCGCTCCCCGCTCCATCTCCCGCAGGATCGCCGGGCTTCTGCAGGGAATGAGGTGACGCGCGCTCGGGAAGTCGCTATCGAGAAAGCGTGACCGCATCCCGCTCCCTTCATCGGCTCACCCGTCAATTCACCGCCTTCTTCGGGGTGGGCGTGGCGGCGGCCGTGGCTCATTACGGACTTCTCGTCGCTCTCGTCGAGGGCGCCGGGACGCATCCCGTGCCGGCGACGCTTGCCGGCTACGTGGCGGGAGGGCTCGTGTCCTATGTGCTCAACCGAAAGCACACGTACGAAAGCGACAGGCCCCATCGGGAGGCCACGTGGCGCTTCGCCCTGGTGGCCTTCGTCGGCTTCCTCGTGACCTGGTTCCTGATGCACGCCTTCACGGTGTGGCTCGAGGGTCCCTATCTGCCATCGCAGGTCATCACCACCGGCGTCGTGATGCTGTGGAGCTTCATGGCGCACAAGAAATGGACATTTGCATAGGTCTTGGGCAAGCGCGCGGCCTGTTTGCCAGGTTCCAGGCTTCCAGCGCAGCCCTGGCCTGCATTCTGCCGGATCCCGCGAATCTTTTCGCAATGCAATATGGATGCCGCAGGAGCCTCTCAAGATCGCTCCGCCGCTCATCTCACATTCGCACCGTATAAGAAGCTTGGGGGCTTCATGTCCGATCTGGCCATTGCCGAGGAAGCCTGTCTCGCACGGAGCAAGGCTCCCGCCGTTCCGCAATCTCGCCTCGCCGTCGCCCTGATCGAACTGGCGCTCGCGGTCGGCAGCTTCGGCATCGGAACGGGCGAGTTCGCCATCATGGGATTGCTGCCGAACCTCGCGCAGGAGTTCCACATCACGACGCCCCAGGCCGGACATGCGATCAGCGCCTATGCGCTCGGGGTCGTGGTCGGTGCTCCCATCATCGCCGTCCTGGCGGCCAAGCTCGCCCGCCAGACGCTGCTCCTCGTCCTGATGGCCGTGTTCGCCGTCGGCAACGCGGTCAGCGCCGTGGCGCCGAGCTTCGAGTCCTTCGTGCTCCTGCGTTTCCTCACCGGCCTGCCGCACGGCGCCTATTTCGGCGTGGCCGCGCTCGTGGCGGCCTCCCTCGTCCCGCCGAACAAGCGCCCCCAGGCCGTGGCGCGGGTCATGATGGGCCTGACTGTCGCGACCCTGCTCGGCACGCCCGTCGCGACATGGTTCGGCCAGGCTTTGACCTGGCGGCTCGCCTTCGGCGCCGTTGGTTTCATGGGCGCGCTGACCGTGCTGCTGATCTGGCTCTTCCTGCCGAAGGACGAGGTCCAGGAGGGGGCGAGCCCGATGCGGGAGCTCGGCGCCTTCAAGCGCAAGCAGGTCTGGTTCACCCTCGGCATTGGAGCCGTGGGCTTCGGCGGTCTGTTCTCCGTCTTCTCTTACATCGCGTCGACGGCGACCTCCGTCGCCGGGATGCCGGAGAGCGCCGTTCCCCTCATGATGGCCCTGTTCGGCTCCGGCATGATCGTGGGCAATCTCGTCGGAGCGTGGTTCGCCGACCGGAACCTGATGGCCACCATCGGCGGGGTGCTCGCCTCCAGCGCCGTGGTGATGACGGTGCTGTGGCTGACGGCGGAAAACCCCTACATGCTCTCGGCCTGCGTGTTCCTCGTCGGTTGCAGCGTCGCGATCGGACCCGCCCTTCAGACGCGCCTGATGGACGTGGCGGCCGATGCGCAGACCCTGGCCGCTGCCCTCAACCATTCCGCCTTCAACATCGCCAACGCGCTCGGCGCTTGGCTCGGCGGCCTTGCGATCGCGGCCGGCTATGGCTTCGCCTCGACCGGATGGGTCGGTGCGGCTCTCGCCGTTGCGGGGCTTGGCGTGTTCGGCCTGTCGCTCCTGAGCGATCAGCGCTCAGTGAGGTCGTCCGTATCGAGGGCCTGAGCCGGGCGGCCGACGAAGGTCATGCGGGCCTGATTGTGCCCGAGGTTCCGCGCCGCGCGCTCGGGCACGAAGCCGGCATCGTCGAGAAGATCGGCGATCTCCTCCGCGCTGTATTGAGAGAGGCCCAGTTCCTCGCGGATCTTGCGGTATTCGGAGAAGGCCGTGCGGGCGAGGCCGCCGAGGGCGGCCCTCATGAACCCGCCCTGCCAGGCGAAGGAGAGCAGCGCCTTGGCATCGATGAGCGGGCTGATGTCCGGCGGGATGACGTCGCCCAGAACCAGTCTGCCATTGTCCTTGAGCTTCGGGTGCAGGAGCCTCAGGAGACCGCGAAACTCGTCGAGGGAGAGATACTGGACGAGCGAGTTCACCACGATGAGATCGATCGAGGAATCCGCAAGGTCAGCGACATCGTCGGTCGCCAGGACCGTGATCCGCTCGTTGTCTCGGAAGCGCTCGTTCAGGCGATCGCGAACGAGCGGCGCGGCATCGCTCAGGTAAAGTCTCGCGCATCGGGCCGCGACCTTGTCGGCCAGAAGCGCCTCGCCGCAGCCGTAATCCAGCACGACCGCGTCCGGCGAGGGGATGAGCCCGATGATGTCGTTGGCGATCAGGCGGTAATGCAGGAGCTTGTGCCGCTCGTTCACGTAGATCGGCGTGTCCTGGTTCCAATAATCGCGCCAGTTCATCGAAAGGCTGTCCTTGTTGACGTCAGGTGTCGGGCGAGAGCGTGGCCGAGTCATGGAGCCTGCCGCGCAGTTTCGCAACCTCCCTGGTCAAGGCACGGGCCTCGTCGGCAGACATGCCCAGCATGCAGCCGACCTGGTGGGGAACCTCTTCCGCCTTCCCGCGCAGGACACGGCCGGATTCGGTCAGGTGGATCCTGACCTGCCGCTCGTCCTTCGTGTCGCGTGTGCGGCGGACATGCCCCGCGCTTTCGAGGCGCTTCAGCAACGGGGTCAGGGTGCCGGAGTCAAGAAACAACCGTTCCCCTATCTCCTTCACGGTGAGTTCGTCCTGCTCCCAGAGCACCAGCAGGACCACGTATTGCGGGTAGGTCAGGCCGAGGGGCTCCAGGAGCTTGCGATAGGCCCGGTTGAAGGCGTGAGAGACGGAATAGAAGGCGAAGCACAGCTGGTTATCGAGCGCCAAGGTCTTCGGGTGTGTCGTCATCGTCTCCTCCGCCAAAGCAATCTATGAAAGAAATAGGTTGCACACAATCTAATTTGCCCTTATGCCTCTATTTAGATTGAGCGCAATTAAATTGTAAGCGTTCGATTTGCCGGCAGGATCCTCGTTCGGCAATTCAAGGAGCATCTCGATGACCCCTCTCTACACAGCCCATGCCTCAGCCCAGGGCGGACGCGAAGGCGTCGCCGCTTCGAACGACGGAAAGCTGGAGGTTCGCCTCTCCACGCCGAAGGAACTCGGCGGTGCGGGCGGCGAGGGGACCAATCCGGAGCAGCTCTTCGCGGCCGGCTACTCGGCCTGCTTCCTAGGCGCGCTGAAGTTCGTCGCGTCGCAGAACAAGATCGCCCTTCCGGCCGATGTTCATGTCGAGGCCAAGGTGGGGATCGGCAAGCGCGACGACGGCGCGGGCTTCGGTTTGGTGGTCGAGCTGAAGGCGAACCTGCCCGGTCTGTCGCAGGAGCTGGCGACGGATCTGGTGCACAAGGCCGACGTGGTCTGTCCGTATTCGCACGCCATCAGGGGCAACGTGCAGGTCACGCTGTCGGTCTGACAGCAAGAATAACAAGCCGTAGGGGCAAGGGCCTCCTGCCTTCCGGGGCAGGGGGCCTTATCGCGTTCAGATCCAGAGCTTCACGAGAGGCCCGTCCGGTCCATCGACCGGATCGGTATCAGGAAGAGGTACCTGGGCGATCCGCTGTTGCGAGGCCGCGAGAGCATTCGGATCGTCTCGGATCGTGTCGTAATCGGCGCCGCCCGGATAGGCCCCGACCACGGAGAAATCGTCGCTCGCGTTGATGCAGGCATGGGCCACCCCGGCCGGAATGATCACCACGTCACCGGCGCTCACGGCCACCAGGTCGCCGTCCTCGCCGCCGAAGCGGACCTGGGCCGAGCCCGACACGATGCCGAGCACCTCATGGGTATTCGGGTGGTAATGATGGTAATCGTGGATGCCGTTCAGCCACGCATTCGTCCAGCCGTTCCTGGCGAAGGTCGTCTTGAAGGTCCGGACCGCATCGTGCTCGGAAGGGGAAATCGCCCCGCGGCGCACGATCAGCGGCAGAGAGGAATTCGGCACGATGCCGTTGCTCCGGAAGACGTAGGTCTCCGTGCCGAGCGGCGCGTTGTAGCCGTGCGGATCGCCATATCCTTTCGCTTCAGCCATGCTTCTCTCCCTTGGAACCGGGGAGGGAACGCATGGCTTTCACGAAAGATCGAGCGGGACCGTGAAATCCCGGCCGGCGTCACATGCCGATGAACATGGCCGCGACGGCGCGGTCGATGGACAGGTAGAACATCCCGAAGGCCACGACGGCCGCGATGGCGAACTCGACGATCTGGCTCCTGAAGATGCGGAACTTGGCGAAGAGGTTCTGGCCGAAGATCGAGATCAGCCAGGCTGTCGTCAGCACCACCGGGAAGATGAAGAGATAGGACCAGGTGCTCTCGACCGGACCGACGCTGGCCGGGTCGATCAGAGGACGGATGTTGCGCACCCAGGGAGCGTAGAGAGCGGCGTAGAGCGACGTCAGCCAGGACAGCGTAACGGCAATGCCGAGGTGAAACGTGAACAGGTTGTGCAGTCGGCTGAATTCGCCGGAATCGTCATCGAAATCCATTGGATGAAACCCCCAAACCAAGGTCCGGAATCATTTTGTTTTTATGGTTAATGATCGGTTACCGTGATTTGGGCGGCTGGCGCAACAGACCCGTTTGTCGCGGCGCCAGCCTTCACAAGATTGTTAGGCTTTCGCCTTCTTGCCGTCCATCAGCTGCACGAAGCGGTCGAACAGGTAGTGGCTGTCCTGCGGGCCGGGGGAGGCCTCCGGGTGGTACTGCACCGAGAAGGCCGGGCGGTCCGTGAGCGAGATGCCGCAATTCGAGCCGTCGAACAGGGACACGTGGGTCTCCACGGCGTTCGAGGGCAGGGTCTCCGGATCCACCGCGAAGCCGTGGTTCATGGAGGTGATCTCGACCTTTCCGGTGGTCTTGTCCTTCACCGGATGGTTCGCCCCGTGATGGCCCTGGTGCATCTTCTTGGTCTTGGCGCCGACGGCCAGGCTCAGCATCTGGTGGCCGAGGCAGATGCCGAAGGTCGGGATCTTCTCGTCGAGGACCTTGCGGATCACCGGCACGGCATATTCGCCGGTCGCCGCCGGGTCGCCGGGGCCGTTGGACAGGAACACGCCGTCCGGCTTGAGGGCCAGCACGTCCTCGGCCGAGGCGGTAGCGGGAACGACCGTGACCTTGCAGCCGGCGCGGGCGAGCAGGCGCAGGATGTTGCGCTTCACGCCGTAATCGATGGCGACCACGTGATGCTTCGGAGCGCCGTCCTGGTGGCCGTAGCCTTCGCCGCGCGTCCAGGTGGTCTCGTCCCAGTCGAAGCGCTGGGCGCTGGTCACGAGTGGCACGAGGTCGAGGCCGTCCATGGAGGGGAGCGCGGCGGCCTTGGCCTTGAGGGCCTCGATGTCGAATTGGCCCTCGGGATCGTGGGCGATGACCGCGTTCGGCATGCCCTTGTCCCGGATCAGGGCCGTGAGCGCCCTCGTGTCGATGCCCGAGAGGCCGACGATGCTGCGGGCCTTGAGCCACGCATCGAGGTCGCGGGAGGCGCGCCAATTGGACGGCTCGGTGATGGTCGCCGCCAGCACGACGCCGCGCACCCCCGAGGACGAGGCGGCGTTGACGCTCTCGATATCTTCCTCGTTGGTGCCCACGTTGCCGATATGCGGGAAGGTGAAGGTGATGATCTGGCCGGCATAGGACGGGTCGGTCAGGATCTCCTGGTAGCCCGTCATCGCGGTGTTGAAGCAGACCTCGCCGGTCGCCTCGCCCACGGCGCCGATGCCGAAGCCTTCGAGAACCGTTCCGTCCTGGAGCACGAGAACCGCGGTCGCGCGCGGCTCGGCCCAGCCACCCGAGGAACTCCCGGTGGTGTCTTTGTCTTGCAGCATCGTCATGATCTCTTGTAAGTCCGGGGCCAACAGGCCGTGCTTGAGCAGGCCGTGCCCGGGCCGCCTTTGAACTACCCCCGTGACTTAAGGGGCCGTTCGCGTTCCGTCAACGCTCAAGCGCATCGTGCGGAAAAGTGGATCCGCTTTTCGCTGACGCGGCCCTCCGGGTCCGCGTCGACGATGCGCCAAACAAGGGAAGGAGCATCGGACCCGATGCTCCAGCGACTCAAAACCAAGGAGAACTCCATGCTGCGCGAACGCTTTACCGCCGAGATGAAGGAAGCCATGAAGGCCGGCGACAAGGGCAGACTCGGCGCCATCCGGCTGATTCAGGCCGCCCTCAAGGACAAGGACATCGAGGCCCGCGGCAACGGCAAGGAGCCCCTGTCCGACGAGGAGATCCTGGCCCTCCTGCAGAAAATGGTGAAGCAGCGCCAGGAATCGATCACCATGTACGAGCAGGGCGGCCGCACCGAGCTCGCCGATCAGGAGAAGAACGAGGTCGCGGTGATCTCCTCCTACCTGCCGCAGCAGATGGACGAGGCCGAGACCAGGGCCGCCATCGAGGCCGCCATCGCCGAGACGGGCGCCGCCTCGATGAAGGATATGGGCAAGGTCGTGGGCGCCCTGCGCGCCAAATACGCCGGCCGCATGGATTTCGCCAAGGCGTCCGGCCTCGTGAAGGACATGCTGCCGAAGGGGTAAGCGAAAATCAGGCCGCCGCAACCTCTCCGGATGCGGTGAGCGCCTGAACCAGATCCCGCGCCGTGGCGATCCTGGCGAATTCGAAACCCAGGGTCGCCACATGCGTCCGGTGGACCATTTCCGCCGGAATGGTGCCGCCCCGGCCGTCGGGGAGGTCGAAGCAATCGCAGGCATCTTCGGCCAGGATCATGCGGTAGCCCAGGTTCGCTCCCATGCGCACGGTGGTCGACACGCACATGTCGGTCGAGATGCCGAAGGCCACGATGGTGCCGATCCCGAGCCGCCGCAGGCGCAGGTCCAGGTCGGTGCCGATGAAGGCCGAGTTCACGCTCTTGCCGACGAGCGGCTCGTCGCCCTTCGGGCCGAACCCCTCCCGGAAGGCGTTCCCCGGCTGGGCCGGGCCGAGGGTCGAGCCCGGCTCGACCGAATCGTGCCGGACATGGACGATGGGTCGACCGGCGGCCCGCCAGGCCTCGACGAGCAGCAGCCCGTTGGAATCGACGGCCGCGTTCCAGCGGCGCGGCCAGGACGGCTGGTCGAAGGCTTTCTGCATGTCGATGGGTAGAAGGACGGCGTTCGTGAGGTCGGAAGGCATCGATGGCTCCTTGTGCAACGAGGCTCAACCTTCGGTGAATGTTCGGCCGGTTGCACTCGACAAGATGACGGGCCGACCGGCTATATGCCGGTCTTTGGACCCTCAAGGCGGATTCCCGGCATGGCGCTGGACGAGAAAGACAGGATCCTGATCGCTGCCCTGCGCAGGAATGCGCGGGAAAGCCTCGTGGGCCTCGCCCGCAGCGTCGGACTCTCGCGCAGCGCCACGCAGGAGCGGATGCGCCGCCTGGAGCGGGAAGGGATCATCAAGGCCTACACGGTCGAACTCGCCTCCGAGCACGATCCGTCCGTGCGCGCCATGATCGCCGTGACCTTCGAACCGGGCTTCCGCTGCAAGCAGGTGGTGCCGCGCCTGGCCGGCATCCCGGAGATCGTCGCCTGCCATTCGCTGACGGGCTCCATCGACCTGATGGTCAGCGTCGCCTGCGAGTCGAACGCCAGTCTCAACCGGATCAGGGACGTGGTGGCGTCCGTCCCCGGAGTGGCGACCGCCACGACGCATATCGTTCTTGCAACGGAATGGGCGCGGGGTTAGCCGGTTCCTCCGGCAATCCGGGGCAGGGCATGTCAAAGAGCCAGCACCTTGTGGCCCGCGGCTTGCGCTGCGAGCCTTTAAGGAGATCGAGGGTGGCGCGGCGGGCAGCCCGGCTCGATGTCTAAGTGTGAATGTGAGAGCCGAACTGCTCGTCACGCACGGTACTTTTAGGCGTTTAAACTTGGACCAGCACAGGGCTGCCAAGGGCCTCCTGCCGCCGGCTGCGTGACCGGCGGGCAGGACCGTGCCGGATCCCACACTGTGCGACGCCTCGCGAAGCGCGCCCCTCGTCGGATCAGGCTGTGCAACGATATAGCCAAGGTTCATCCCCCTGTCAAGAACAAAGTGAGAACATAACGTTGCTCTCGGAGCCTTGCCGTCATGACCGCAACAGGTGCGGCCATGACGTGGAGGGTGGCAGGGCCGGGGCGTGAGGCGCGGGAGGAGAGAGACGACGTAGCCGCTCGTGGGCGTCATTCAAATCGTGCTAAGAAATGGATCGGCCCTTCCGGAAAGCGGCATCACGAGCGAGCATCGGTGACACATGAGCCTTGAACTCTGGTTGATCTATCTGGTCGCGGCCATCGGCCTGTCCCTGACGCCGGGACCCAACGGGCTTTTGTCCTTGACGCACGGTGTCTGCTACGGGTTCCGGCCCACGATCTATACGGTCCTGGGCGGCGCGCTCGGGTTCTTCGTCCTCATCGCGGCGTCGCTCGCCGGCATGGGGGCGCTGCTCGCCGCTTCGGAGAAGGCCTTCACGATCGCCAAGTGGATCGGCGCGGCCTATCTCGTCTATCTCGGAATCCGCATCTGGCGGTCGCCCGCTTCGGTGCTGGACGTTGCCGGCCGGGACGCCGGCGCACGCCGGGTGAGGCCCCTTTGGATGTTCAACCAGGGCTTCCTCGTGGCGGTGTCGAACCCGAAAGCTTTGATCTTCTTCGCAGCCTTCCTGCCGCAATTCATGGTCTCGGGTGTGTCCTTTCCCGTCCAACTCGCGATCTTCGGCGGCACCTTCGTGGTGGTGGAGATCGTCTACGAGCTCCTGCTCGCCGGGATGGCCCAGCGCATCGCTCCCTGGCTGACCCGTCACGGCCGCTGGTTCAACCGCGCCGCCGGCGTGACCTTCGTCGGCATCGGCGCCGCGCTCACGGCCGCGAGCCGGTGAGAGGAGGCCGGTCGGGGCGGGCTGCCCTCACGGTCGCCCGTCGGTGAATTGAACGAGATCCCACAGGTTGCCGTACAGATCCTCGAACACGGCGACGATGCCGTAGGGAGCTTCCTTCGGTTCGCGGATGAACGTGATCCCGGCCTCGATCATCGCCGCATGATCGCGCCGGAAATCGTCGGTCCTGAGGAACAGGAAGACACGGCCACCGGCCTGATTGCCGATGAAGATTTCCTGATGGGCGGAGGATGCGCGGGCCAACAGCAATGACGTGCCTCCGTCGCCCCGTGGACGGACGACGACCCAGCGCTTGTCCTGCTCCGGCTGGTCGGTGTCCTCGATCAGCTCGAACCCGAGCTTGCCGACATAGAAATCGATGGCCTCGTCGTAGTCGCGAACGACGATGGCGATATGGGCGATGCTTTGATTCACGGCGCTTTCCCTCGATCGGACGGACCGCCCGAACATGAGCTAGCGGGGCGAGCGGGGAAAGCGTATCCTTCGCCGATCACCAGCCGTTTCGAACCCGTAGGCGCTGGTGGCAGAGAGAGATGTGTGCTCCCGCCTGCAGGGTCGAGGAGCATCCCCATGACCAATCTGCAACAGGAACGCGACGAGCTGGTTCAGGCCGACCGGCATCTCGCTGAGGGCGAGCGGCGGATCGGCGAGCAGATTGATCTGATCCAGTGGATGACCAAGCACGGCTACGATACCGTCGTGGCCAAGGATCTGCTGCGGTTGCTCGAGGAGACCCTGACGATCTGGAAGGAGCATCGCCAGCTGATTCTGGACGCAATCGCACGGCATGAGCGGTCCGAGGCCGAGCGGCCTAAAGATCCAGTTCCTCGGCCAAAAGCCTCCTGACTGCTCGAGCCTCCCCAGGAGGATGCGGCAGGATGGGATCCAGTTCGGCCTCGATCCGGAGCATCTCCCCGACCTGATGCAGGGTCTTCTCCCGAATCTCGTCCAGGGCTTGGCGAAGCCGCGAGGCCTCGGCCAGGGCGGCTTCGGCTCGCCGGAGCAGGGGATCGTCCTCGATGGTCATGACGACACCTCCAGTCGGTTTTCTGCCGTAATGCGGAAGGCGCGATGGCTGTTCCGGGACGACCGGCAGAGCCGGTCGGATGATGGTCCTGTGGATTGCGGGCAAAGAAAAGCGTGGCCTTGGGGTTTTTACCCGACGGGAAGGCGCTCTAGTTTATGGAACAGGTTTGGAGATCACCGCTTCGTGCGCTACCCGCCCCAAATCCTCGAAGAGATCCGCGCCCGGCTGCCGACCTCGGCGGTCGTCGGAAAGCGCGTGCGCCTGAAGAAGGCGGGACGGGAATGGAAGGGGCTGTCGCCCTTCAACGCGGAGAAGACGCCGTCCTTCTACGTGAACGACCAGAAGCAGTTCTATCACTGCTTCTCGTCCGGAAAGCATGGGGACATCTTCACCTTCCTGATGGAGACGGAAGGGCTGTCCTTCCCCGAGGCCGTGGAGCGGCTGGCGGGCGAAGCGGGCGTGCCCCTGCCGACGCTCTCCCGCGAGGACCGGCAGGAAGAGGTCAAGCGCAAGAACCTCCACGACGTCATGGAGCTGGCGGCGGAGTTCTTCGAATCGTCCCTCCAGGGGCGCTCCGGCGGCAAGGCGCGGGACTATCTCGCCGGGCGCCAGCTCAGCCGCGAGACGCAAAGTCGGTTCCGGATCGGCTATGCTCCATCCGAGCGCTATGCGCTGCGCGACCATCTCGCCGGCAAGGGCGTTCCCGTCGAGATGATGGTCGAGGCGGGCCTGGTCCATGCGGGCGAGGAGGGAAAGATCCCGGCCGACCGCTTCCGCGACCGGGTCATGTTCCCGATCTGCGACGTGCGAGGGCGGGTCATCGCCTTCGGCGGCCGGGCCATGAGCGCCGACGTGCCGGCCAAGTACCTCAACTCGCCCGACACCCCGCTCTTCAACAAGGGGCGGCTCCTCTACAACTACCACCTCGCCCGCCAGCCGGCCCATGAGAAGGGCACGGTGATCGCCGTCGAAGGCTATGTGGACGTGATCTCGCTGAGCGTCGCGGGCTTTCCCCATGCGGTCGCGCCGCTCGGCACGGCCCTGACGGAGGACCAGCTCACCCTGCTCTGGCGCCTCGCGGAAGAGCCGATCCTCTGCTTCGACGGCGACAAGGCCGGGCAGCGGGCGGCCTACCGGGCCCTCGACGTCGCCCTGCCGAACCTCATGCCGGGCAAGTCCCTGCGCTTCGCCATGCTGCCGGAGGGGCAGGACCCGGACGATCTCGCCCGTGCCGGAGGGAACGCCGCCGTGGAACGCGTTCTGGCCTCGGCGCGGCCGCTGGTCGACGTGCTCTGGACCCGGGAGCTGGAAGCCGGCCCCCTCGATACCCCCGAGCGCCGGGCGGCCCTGGAGCGGCGCCTGCGCGAATCACTGGCGCTGATTCGCGACGAAACCCTCAAGAAATACTACCGGGAGGACATCGCGGGCCGCCTTTCGGCCCTCAATGCGGATGCCCGGCCCAAAAGGTTCGAGCGCCAGGGCGGGGGCGGACGGCGGGATTTCGGGAAGCCCCAGCCCATGACTCCGAGCTCCCGCCTGAGCGTCTCGCCGCTGCTCGCCCGCAACCCGCTTTTCGCCGGCAGCACGGCCGAGAGTCCGCGGGAGGCGATGATCCTCTGCACCTTCCTGGTCCACCCGGAACTCATTCAGAATCACGCAGAAACCCTTGCAGATCTTGAACTTGAGGGCCGGTCCACCCAAATGATGCGCAGTCTCCTGCTCGATGGAGCGGCGAGCGGCGAACCGGCCGATCCGACAGTCATGATGGCCCGCCTCGAACGGGCCGGCCTGACCGGGGCGGCGGAAAGATTGACGGCTCTGGTCCGTCCTGGCGACCGGTGGATGCTGGATCCACATGCGGATCCCTTGCGGCTTGAGGACGCATTGAGGCAAGCCATCACCTTGCATCGCCGCGCACGCACGTTACATAGCGAACTTCGAGCTGCCGAGCGCGCGCTCGCCGAAGAGGACAACGAGGCCAATCTCGCCTGGCTGCGAGAGGTCCAAAACCAACTGTCCTCCGTCGAGGGTGCCGAGGCCGACATGGACAATGCAGGGGCTCTCGGTCTCTGATGTCCAATTATGTCAGAGTGCGGCAAGCTTAAGCGGTTGCGGCGGTTTGTGCAGGGGATGGTTAACGGTTAGTCAAGCGACTCACTGTTTATGATTGGCAATGAATTTCGGGTGGCGGAGCTCTGGAGGCTTGGCCGCCCATTCGCGCATCGCGGGTCCTGTAGGGGGGATGAGCGGGGCGCTGGAGTTGAGCAAAGCATGGCGACGAAGGCAACCGAACGGGACGAAGGCGAGACGACGGCTCCGGAGCAGCAGAGCGACGGGCCCCTGCTCGACCTGAGCGATGCCGCCGTTAAACGGATGATCAAGCTCGCGAAGAAACGCGGGTATGTCACTTATGACGAACTGAACGAGGTTCTGCCTCCGGAGGAGTTCTCCTCGGAGCAGATCGAGGACGTGCTCGGCCAGCTGTCCGAGATGGGCATCAACGTCGTCGAGTCTGAAGAGACCGACGAGAACGCCCAGCCGGAAGCCGAGGAGGAGGAGGCCGACGGCGGCGACCTCGTCGAGGCGTCGCAGACCCGCGCCGTGGCGGTGCGGGAGACCACCGCCAAGGAGCCGACCGACCGCACGGACGACCCGGTGCGCATGTACCTGCGCGAGATGGGCTCGGTGGAGCTTCTCTCCCGCGAGGGCGAAATCGCCATCGCCAAGCGCATCGAGGCCGGCCGCGAGGCCATGATCGCGGGCCTCTGCGAAAGCCCGCTGACCTTCCAGGCCATCATCATCTGGCGCGACGAGCTCGTCGAAGGCCGGGTGCTCCTGCGCGACATCATCGACCTCGAGGCCACCTATGCGGGCCCCGACGGCAAGGGCGCGCCCAAGGTCGAAGGCATGGGCGAAGGCGAAGCCGAGGAGGAGACGGCCGAGTCCGAGGAGGGCATGACCCCGCCCGAGGGCGAGATGGACGACGACGACCTAGAGAACAACGTGTCGCTCTCGGCCATGGAGGCCGAGCTGAAGCCGCGCGTTCTCGAAACCTTCGACTCCATCGCCGACAACTACAAGAAGCTGCGCCGCCTGCAGGTCGAGCATGTGGAACAGCGCATGCAGAACAAGCAGCTGACCCCGGCCCAGGAGCGCAAGTACAAGGAGCTCAAGGCGGATATCGTCACGGCGGTGAAGTCGCTGTCGCTGAACAACAACCGCATCGAGGCCCTGGTCGAGCAGCTCTACGACATCAACAAGCGCCTCATCTCCCATGAGGGCCGCCTGATGCGCCTGGCCGAGAGCCACGGCGTCGCCCGCGAGGAGTTCCTGAAGCACTACCAGGGCTGGGAACTCGACCCGAAATGGGTGCTGCGCGTCTCCAAGCTCGGCGGCAAGGGCTGGAAGGACTTCGTCGCCAAGGCGAAGGACGGCATCCACGACCTGCGCGAGAACATTCACAACCTGGCGAGCGAGACCGGCCTGGAGATCCAGGAATTCCGCCGCATCGTCATGATGGTGCAGAAGGGCGAGCGCGAGGCCCGTCAGGCGAAGAAGGAAATGATCGAGGCGAACCTGCGTCTCGTGATCTCCATCGCCAAGAAGTACACGAACCGCGGTCTGCAGTTCCTGGACCTGATCCAGGAGGGCAACATCGGCCTCATGAAGGCGGTCGACAAGTTCGAGTACCGGCGCGGCTACAAGTTCTCGACCTACGCCACCTGGTGGATCCGGCAGGCGATCACGCGCTCCATTGCGGATCAGGCCCGCACGATCCGCATCCCGGTGCACATGATCGAGACGATCAACAAGATCGTGCGCACGTCGCGCCAGATGCTGCACGAGATCGGCCGCGAGCCGACCCCGGAGGAGCTGGCGGAAAAGCTCGCCATGCCGCTGGAGAAGGTGCGCAAGGTCCTCAAGATCGCCAAGGAGCCGATCTCCCTCGAAACGCCCATCGGCGACGAGGAGGATTCGCATCTCGGCGACTTCATCGAGGACAAGAACGCGATCCTGCCCATCGACGCGGCGATCCAGTCGAACCTGCGCGAGACGACGACCCGCGTCCTCGCCTCGCTCACGCCGCGTGAGGAGCGCGTGCTGCGCATGCGCTTCGGCATCGGCATGAACACCGACCACACCCTCGAAGAGGTGGGGCAGCAGTTCTCGGTGACCCGCGAGCGTATCCGCCAGATCGAGGCGAAGGCCCTGCGCAAGCTCAAGCACCCCTCGCGGTCGCGGAAGCTCAGGAGCTTCCTCGACAACTGAGACGATCCAAAAAGGCGGGTTTTAGGACCCGCCTTTTTCATGTCAGCCGAACATCGCGAAAGCCGCGCCGCCGGCCGCGATTGCCGCAATGCTCGCGCCTGACACGATCCAGCCGGCTTGTCCCGTGCCTAAGCTGAACGTCATTCCCGCCTTCACCACCGTATTCACCGCAACCGCGATGCCGATGCCGAGCGCCGCCGTCACGGGCGTGATGCCGTTATTGGCGAGGCGCGCGAGCGAGAGCGTGATGGCGTCCACGTCGGCGATGCCGGAGAGCGCCGCCAGGATGGTGATGCCGACATCGCCGGCGGAATTGCCGATCACCTTCGCCAGCAGGCTGATCACCGCGATGAGCCCCGCGAGCTTCAGCGCGGTCCCGAGATCGAAGGGGCTCCTCATGCCGAGCTGCGGATGCTCCTTGCTTCCACTGCCGTGGGTGAAGAAGAGCAGTCCGGCCACCGCGATCAGGACGAGCCCTCCGGCGCCCAGGGGCCAGGCGAGGGGAACGACCAGGGCGCTGTTCAGGACGCTCGCGATGACGAGCACGCGGGCGATCATCACCGATCCGGACAGAAGGATGCCGCCGGCGAGCAGCGGGCTCGCGGCGGGATGCTCTCGTGCCAACCGGGCGAGGGTGACGGTCGTCGCCGTCGACGATGCCAGTCCGCCCGCGAGCGCCGCGAGCGCGACGCCCGCCTGGCTCCCCATGATCTTCACCGCGATATAGCCGACGAAGGAGATCGCCGCGATGATGATGGCGAGCAGCCAGATTTCGAACGGGTTGACTGCATTCCAGGGATCGACCGTCCGGTTCGGCAGCAAGGGCAGCGCCAGGAACGTCATGGCGAGGAGAATGAGCGCGGACCTGATCTCCAGCCAGGTGATGGTGCGCACCCATTGGTGAAGCGGCCGCTTGAGGGCGAGGATGAGCGTCACCACGACGCCCGCGGCGGTCGCGATCTCGAGGTCGCCGAGCACCGCATAGGCGCCGAGACAGAAGGTGAGGAGACCGGCGACGACGCCCGTGACGCTGAAATTCTCCTCCGCCTTCGCCTCCAGCCAGGAGAAGGCGCTGAACGCGAGAGCGAAGCCGAGGAAGGAGAGGGCGAGAAAGACCGTGCTGGTATAGCCCGCCAGAACGGCCGACAGAGCGCCGAGCAGGGCGACCAGCGTATAGGTCCGCAGGCCGGCGGTGCGCTCTCCCTCCGCCTCGTCGCGCTGCTGCCAGCCGCGTTCGAGGCCGATCAGCAGGCCGATGGCGAGGGCAACGGCAAGACGGAAAAGCAGGGACGTATCGCTCATGACCCTCATGGCTCGGCCGGTCGACATGACAACTGGCGTCCCCGACCGTGGAGTGTTCCCTTAGCACGGGCAAGCTTTCGGAAACAGCCCAGCTCCCGGAGCCGCCATCGGTGCTTTGCACGAGCCCTCCGCCACGGTACCTCTAAGTCACCGGACATGAACCCGAGGCCGCATCCGGTGCTTTAAGGTTCTGGCTCTGCGCGTCTTTGCACGCAGGGCCGGTTTTCACCTTTGCGCCCGATGCTAGAGCATCGGTCCCGCACGCGAGGTCGCTCATGATCGTCAGCCTGACCGTCATTCTTCTCTGCCAACTGCTCGGCGAGATCGTTACCCACGGGTTCGGATGGCCGCTTCCCGGGCCGGTGCTCGGAATGCTGTTCCTGCTCGTCGCCTTGAGCCTGCGCGACCGGATCAGGACGAAGATCCCGGAATTCGGCCGGGCGCTCGATTCGACCGGGAAGGGGCTTTTGGCCCATCTCTCGCTGCTGTTCATTCCGGCGAGCGTCGGCGTGATCCAGCGACTCGACGTTCTGGCTGAATATGGCGTCGGGCTCGGCGTCGCTCTCGTCGTCTCGACCTTCGTGACGCTCGTGGTGACGGTCGTCGCCTTCGTGGTGGTGTCGCGTCTCACCGGCTCCTCCATGGAAGCGACCGGGGAGGGCAAAGTCCGTGACTGATCAGGCCTTCTCCCTCTGGGTCTATCTCTCGCAGACCCCGCTGCTCTGGCTCGTGGTGACGCTCGGGGCCTACGTCATCGCGGACCGCATCTCGTGGGCGTTCAAGCGCCATCCCCTGTGCAATCCGGTGCTGATCGCCGTGGCGGCCGTGGCCCTCGTGCTGTGGGGCACCGGCACGTCGTATCCGGTCTACTTCGAAGGCGCGAAGTTCGTCCATTTCCTGCTCGGTCCCGCGACCGTCGCGCTCGCCATTCCGCTTTATGAAAACCGCGCCATCGTGCTGCGCTCGATCGTGCCGATGGTGGTGGCGCTGGTGGTGGGATCCGTCACGGCCATCGTGTCGGCCGTGGCCGTCGCGCAGCTCTTCGGCATTCCCAATCCCATTCTCATCTCGCTGGCGCCGAAATCCGTCACTGCTCCCGTGGGCATGGGCATTACGGAGGCCTTAGGGGGTGATCCGGCCCTGACCGCCATCCTGATCATGCTGACCGGCGTCATCGGCTCGATCATGGTGACGCCGCTGATGAATGCGCTGCGCATGAAGGATTGGCGCGCCCGCGGTTTCGCCGTGGGGCTCGCCTCGCACGGCATCGGCACCGCGCGCGCCTTCCAGGTCCATTCGCTCGCCGGCACCTTCGCGGGGATCGCCATGGGGCTGAATGCGCTCGTGACGGCGCTTCTCCTGCCGTTGGTGCTGAAGCTGCTGCTCGATTAGCGCAGGTTGCACATGGGCGGATTCTGATCCTATGATGCGCGCCGACGCGTCGACGGGGTAAGGCCGATGACCGACACAATGTCCTCCGGGAAATCGCCAATGGTCGCGAAGAAGGCTGGGCCGAAGCTTCTCTCCGGCGGCAATCCTCAGATCGCGAAGGGTCTCGGTGATGCGCCCGTGCAGGCCTATCTCGCGGCCATGCCGGACTGGAAGAGCGATGTCGGGCGTCGGATCGATGCGCTCATCGTGGCTGCGGTTCCCGATGTGAACAAAGCCGTGAAATGGAATTCGCCGTTCTACGGAGTCGAAGGCCAGGGCTGGTTTCTCAGCTTCCATTGCTTCGCGAAGTTCATCAAGGTGGCGTTCTTCCGCGGCGCATCCCTGCAGCCGGTGCTTCCCGGTGCCTCCAAGCAAAAGGACGTGCGCTACCTCGACATCTATGAGCACGATGGGATCGACGAAGATCGTTTCACCGATTGGGTGAGACAGGCGAGCCGTTTGCCCGGCGAGCGGATGTGAGCGGACAAAGCCGATGAAGAAAGCGAGCGCCATGAAGGAGAGCGACGTGAAGGTTTCCGACGGAGAAGGCGAACCGTCCCGGTTGATCGATGCGAAGATCGGGGAGCTGGGCGACTGGCGGGGCGAGACCCTCGCCCGCATCCGATCTCTCATCAGGCAGGCCGATCCGGGCGTGATCGAGGAAGTGAAGTGGCGGGGCGTTCCGGTGTGGTCGCATGCCGGCATCATCTGCACCGGCGAGACCTACAAGAGCGTCGTGAAGATGACCTTCGTCAAGGGGGCCGCTCTGGAAGATCCGTCACGTCTCTTCAATTCCAGCCTCGACGGCAACACGCGGCGCGCCATCGACATCCGCGAGGGCGAGGAGATCGACGGGGACGCGCTGATGGCGCTTATTCGCGCGGCGGTGGCCCTGAACCTGTCGAAGAAGCCTGCGGCTCGCCCGGCCCGTGCCAAGACCGTCAGATCCTGAACGTGGCAGCGATCGTTCCCATCTCGTCAAACAGTTCCGTGACGCGCGAAGGTTCAGGACAGGGCAGGCGCGCGAGGCTCGGGAGAACCACTCCCAGGACAGCCAGCAGGAGGAGCTATCGGAGAGGGACGGCTGATCAGATCCCGGACGGAAGGTTGTCTGACGCCAGACGTGTCTGCGCGGCAAGACGAATGGGAGCGTTCACGGCTCCATACCCGCGATAGCCGCGCCGCTCCACGATCTCGAAGAAGAGGCCGCCTTCCAGGGTCTTGGTGTAAATCTGGAAGTACTCGTCCCCGCCCTCACGGTCATACAGGATATTGCTCTCTCGCAACCGGGCGACCTCCTCGGAGGTGAGGTCGGATCGGCCTTCGAGATCGTCGTAATAGTTCTCCGGGATCGGCAGGAGGTCGACCCCATTCGCCTTGAGGTGCTCGGCCGTTGCGAAGATATCGCCGGTCGCCAGAGCGATGTGCTGGACACCCGACCCGAAGAGCTCGCTCAGGAACCGGGATGACAGAGTACGCTGGCTCTGAGAGGCGTTGAGGATCAGGCGAAGCGAGCCGTCCTGCGTCTCGATGGCCTGGCTCTGCACGACCCCGCCGGGATCGATCACCGTCTGCGTCGGCGTCGTTCGCACGTTGAGCAGCGATGTGTAGAACAGGAGCCAGGTGAGCATCTCCTCGTAATGCATCGACTGGGAAATGTGATCGACCGTGCGAAGCCCTGCTCCCGTGAAGTCGTCTCCCTCCACGGGCTTGAAATCGACATCCCAGAGCCGATCCAACCCGGTCTTATGGTCGACGAAGTACAAGAGGCTGCCACCGAGGCCGCGAACCGCCGGGATGTTCATCTCGCCGGGGCCGACCGGTTGCTGGAAAGGTTGGTCCAGGAGCGTGACAGCACGGTTCACGGTCCCCGGTGCATCGTCGACGCGCAATGCCATGGCACAGACGGAGGTGCCATGCGTGATGTTGAAGGAATGGGCAAAGCCCTCCTTGTCCGCATTCACGACGATGTTGATGTCTCCCTGCCGCCAGCGCGTGACGGACTTTGAGCGATGAAGGCCGGCCTTGCGGAATCCCAATCCGCTCAATGTCCGCTCGAAGGCGAGCGCTCCGCGCTCGTCCACGGCGAATTCCAGAAACTCGACGCCCGAGCAGGTCGCCTTGGCCGGGAGGTCGGGAAGACCCGGGATGTCCGCTCCCGTATGGCGCCGGAGTTCGTCCAGCATGACCATGAGGGAGCGTTGCCCGTCGATGGCAACGCTGCGCGCCGAACCGGCCCGGAAGCGATCGTTGAAGATCTCCAGGGACAGAAGCCCGTCGAAGCCCGTCGCCTGGAGCGCGTTCATGAAGTCAGCGATGGGCAAGTCGCCTTGTCCCGGAAAGCAGCGGTAATGCCGGCTCCAGGAGAGATAATCCATGTCGAGCCTCGGTGCGTCGGCCATCTGCACGAGGAAGATCCGGTCTGCCGGAATCGACCGGATGGCGGATAGATCCGTTCCCCGAGCCAGCACGTGAAACGAGTCGAGCACCAGCCCGACAGCGGGATGGTCGGCGCGCCGCACCACCTCCCAGGCATCGCGATAATCGTGGATGTGCCGCCCCCAGGACAGGGCCTCGAAAGCCACGCGCATGCCGCGCTTGGCGGCGCGCTCCCCGAGTTCGTGGAAATCGGCGGCCGCCCGTTCGATCCCGCCCAGCGAATCCGGCGAGACGTTGCTGCACACCATCAGAAGGTCGCAGCCGAGCTCCTCCATGACGTCGAACTTGCGCTCGGCGCGGGCGAACACCTTGGATCGCTGCGGCTCGGGCATGCCCTCGAAATCGCGGAACGGCTGAAAGGTGATCGTCTCGAGGCCGAGGTCTTCGATCATGCGCCGGGCGTCGGCAGGCGTTCGATTGAACGAGAGGAGATCGGTCTCGAAGATCTCCACGCCCTTGAATTGCGCGGCCGCGATGGCCTCGATCTTTTCCGAAAGGGTGCCGCTCAGGCAGACAGTGGCAATAGCGGTGCGCATGCTCGTCGATCCACTTCCTCTTCAAAGCGTGGGAGCATGGTGCCGGATCGGCCCGCCCCTTCAGTTCAGCTGATCGTCCCCGTTGCGAGCGCGTGCTCGACGCCGCCGGCCACATGGCGCGTCAGGACTTCGCAGGCGCGCGTCGCATCCCTAGCAAGCGCGCATTCCAGGAGGAGAGCATGCTCCCGGGCGGCGATGTCGCCTCGATAACTCAGGGCAATCATTTGATAGCGCAGGTACTTGTCGAAGACCGCCGCATGGTTGTCGATCAGCATCTTCGATCCGCAGGCGGAAATGAGCGCCTGGTGGAACTGCCAGTCGTAGCGCTTCCACTCCTCGGAATGGCTTCTGTCGCCGTCCGCCATGCGCTCTTCCATTCGGGCGAGCCGGTGATGGGCGGCGACGACCCGGCCTTCCCAATCCATGTCGCCGGCCCGAAACGATTGCTCCAGCGCGCGGCACTCGAGGAGTTGTCGCAGCGCGGCAATTTCTCGCAAGTTCGAGATCGAGACGGGCGCCACCTCGAAACCCTTCTGCCCTTCGGCCACCACGAGCCGTTCGGAGTGAAGACGGTTCAGGATTTCCCTGAGCGTGCTGACGCTCGCCCCGTAATCGACTTTCAGGCGTTCGAGCTTCAGCTTCTTGCCCGGGGGAAGGCGGCCGAAGATGATGTCGGACCGGATCCTCCGATGGGCGCTCTCGCCGACCGTCGAGGCCTGAGCGATGGCCTGCGCATCGGTGGTCATGTCAGCGCCCCGCTCTGGAGCGTATAGGCCACGCATCCATTCACATGCTGCGCGAGCAGCCGGCAGGCCTCGTCGGCCTTGCGTGTCAGGGCACAGTCCAGCAGCATTCTATGCTCCTCGGCTGCGATCTCTCCGCGGAAAACGACAGCCACCATCTGATAGCGCAGATACTGGTCGAAAACGCCGCCATAGAGATCGAGCAGGGTCTGGGAACCGCAGGCTTCGATCAGGCACTGGTGAAACTCACGGTCATACCGCTTCCAGAGTTCGGTTCCCTCCTGGTCGCCGGCCAGCATCCGCCGCTCCATGAAGGCAAGCTTGTGGTGGGCGGCGACGACACGGCTTTCCCACTCGAGATCGCCGGCCGCGAAGGACAAGGGCAGGGCATAGGTTTCCAGGAGCAGCCGCATCGCAGCGACGTCTTCGAACCCGGCCGGGGAGACGGGGGCGACCCGAAAGCCCCGCTGCCCTTCGGCGACCACGAGGCCTTCCGACGACAACCGGCTCAGGATTTCCCGCAAGGTGCTGACGCTCGTTCCATATTCGCCGGCGAGCCGGTCCAGCCGGAGGCGTCCCCCCGGGTCGAGACGGCCGAACACGATGTCCGTCCGGATCCGGCCATAGGCGCGGTCCGCAATGGATGTCGCCAGCAACTCGATACTCATCCTTCCACCATCAACCAGTCCGTCACCATCGCGCAGCCTCGTTCGGGGCCTTCTGCCTCCGGGGCCAGATCGCGATCATATGCTGAAACTGAAAATATCATACGATTTCCCGAATGCCTATTGATTATCCGATCGTCGGAGGGGATAGTGCCGTCCAAGACGCAGTTCAATGCGCTGTACGACAAGGAGAGGAAATCATGGCATTCACTATCAATCGGCGCCTTGCGATAGCGGCAGGCGCAGCCCTATTGGCGTGGGGCGCATGCGGGTCGGCGATGGCCCAATCGCCTGCGAACCTGAGGTTCTCGGCCGTCTTCTCCGAGCAGGACATCCGTGCCGAGATGATGAAGCGGTTCGGGGAGGACATTAAGGCCCAGGGCTTTGCCCTCCAGCCCTATTACGGCGGCAACCTGTTCAAGCAGGGCACCGAGCTCGTCGCCATGCAACGCGGCAACCTGGAAATGGGCAACATCGCCCCGCAGGACATTTCCAACCAGATCCCGGCCTGGTCCATCGTCACGTCCGCCTATCTGTTCCGCGATGCCGATCACTTGAAGAAAGTGTTCGCCAGCGACGTCGGGCAGCAGCTCAAGAAGATGGCTTCGGACCAGTTGGGCATTCACATTCTCGGCCCCACCTATTTCGGCGCTCGTCAGATCGGGTTGAAGCCGACCAAGAAGATCAACACGCCGGATGACATGGCCGGCATAAAACTGCGCATGCCCGGCGGCGATGCTTGGCAGTTCCTGGGCCAGGCCATCGGGGCTAATCCCACGCCGATGGCCTATGCCGAGGTCTATACGGGCCTGCAGACGGGCGCGATCGACGGCCAGGACAATCCGTTGCCGAACGTGCAGAACATGAAGTTCTACGAAGTGATGTCGCAGGTCGCCCTGACCTCGCATCTCGTCGGGTTCGATCTGCTGGCCGTGTCGAACAAGGTCTGGAACGCCATGTCGCCCGAGAAGCAGGCCGCCTTCCAGGCCGCCGCCGACAAAGCGATCGAGTGGAGCACCCAGGAGCACCTGAAGAAGGAGGCGGAGCTCGTCAGCTTCTTCAAGGAAAAGGGCCTCAACGTCTATACGCCCGACCTGAAGGCCTTCCGCGATTTCGCCCAGAAGAAGTATCTCGCCTCGGATCTGGCAAAGAGCTGGACGCCCGGAATGCTCGACAAGATCAACGCCATGTAAGGCCTGATCAGGGGCGCCGGGCATGCGATATCCCGGCGCTCATTCGCTTCTTGAATGCCCTTCTTGAATCAAGGGATGGATTGTGATGACCGCTCGGTTGAGGACGGTTGGCTCCTGGCTTGCCCGACGGGCCGAGAATGTCGCGGCTGCGATGCTGGCGGCGATGTTCCTGGCGTTTCTCCTCCAGATCGTGTTCCGGTACGTGCTCGGACTGCCGATCGGCTGGACGCATGAAGCGAGTGCGATCATCTGGATCTGGCTGGTTCTCTGGGGCGCGGCCTTCGTCGTCACCGAGCGGGAGGAGATCCGCTTCGACATCATCTACGGCGCGGTCGGGCCCGGCACGCGCAGGGTGATGTGCGGAATCACGGCCGTGGCTCTGATCGCGCTTTACTCCATCTCGTTTCCGGCGGTTCTGGACTACGTCACCTTCATGAAGGTGGAAAAGACCAGCTATCTCAAGATCCGCTTCGACTGGCTGTTCTCGATCTACATCGTCTTCGCGGTGGCCAGCATCGTCCGCTACATCTGGCTCGGCTGGCAGGCGTTGCGCGGTGTCGCGCCGGACGAGTTCGATCCCACCAAGGCGAGTTCCGGCGTATGAACCTGACAAGCCCCTTCTCGCTCGCGATCGTCGCGATCACGCTTCTGGCGTTCCTCGGGCTGCCGATCGGGCACGCGATGATCGCCGGCTCGATCCTGTATCTGTACCTCGCCGGACTGGACATGGGAACGGCCGCCGAGCAGCTCCTGAACGGGATGTATTCCAACTACGTCATCCTCTCGGTGCCGTTGTTCATCCTCGCGGCCGAGTTCATGAACATCGGCAGCATGACCGACAGGCTCATGGCCTTCTGCAACGCCCTCGTCGGCCGCTTCCGTGGGGGACTGGCTCACGTCAACATCCTGCAGAGCATCATCTTCGCGGGCATGTCCGGCTCGGCGATCGCGGATGCGGCCGGCACCGGGCGCATGATGCAGGTGATGATGACCCGCGACGGCCGGTACACGCCGAGCTACGCGGCGGCCCTGACTGCCGTCTCATCCGTCATCGGACCGATCATCCCGCCGTCGATCCCGATGGTGCTCTATGCCCTCGTGTCCGATGCCTCGATCGGATATCTGTTCCTGGGCGGCGTGATCCCGGGTCTTCTGATGGCGTTGAGCCAGATGATCATCGTCTTCGTCACGGCGCGCCGCAAGAACTTCCCGGTCGAGAAGCCGGTGCCCCTGCGCAAGCTGCCGCGGATCACCTGGCAGGCCTTTCCCTCCTTGATGATGCCGGTCGTCCTTCTCGGCGGCATCTACAGCGGCGTGATGACGCCGACCGAGGCGGCCGCGGTGGCGGCAGCCTATGCGCTCGTCATCTCGGCTGGACTTTATAGAAGCGTGAGCTGGCGCGACTTCTATCAATCGCTGGCGGTCAGCGCGCGCACGACGGCTTCCATCGGCATGCTGATCGCCGGGGCGCTCGTGTTCAACTACGTGGTCACCGTCGAGAATATCCCGGAGGGCGTGAAGGCGCTGCTTGCGGGATGGAACCTCTCGCCGGTCGGCTTCCTGATCCTCGTCAACATTCTGCTGCTGCTGCTGGGTTGCGTTCTCGAAGGAACGGCGATCCTGCTGATCGTCGTGCCGGTTTTCATTCCGACCGCACAGGCTCTCGGCATCGATCTCGTGCATTTCGGCGTCGTGGTGGTCGTGAACATCATGATCGGCCTGATCACGCCGCCCTACGGGCTGCTTCTGTTCATCATGGCGAATATCTCGGGAGAGCCGCTGCGCGATATCGTCCGCGATACGCTCCCGTTTCTCTTCGCCATGATCGTTGCGCTCGCGATCCTCACCTTCGTGCCTGAAACCGTCCTCTGGCTCCCGCGCCTGTTCGGCTATCAGGGGTGAACGGCCTCACCGCACAGGAGCGTCATCATGAGCAAGCCGATCTACATTCTGAATGGTCCCAATCTCAATCGCCTTGGAACCCGGGAGCCGGAGATCTACGGCCGCACGACCTTGGCGGAGGTCGAGGCATCGTGCCGGTCGGCCGCGTCTGGCCGCCCCATCGTCTTCCGCCAGTCCAATCGGGAATACGAGATCATCGAATGGGTGCATGAAGCGATCGACGAGGGCAGCGGCATCATCATCAATCCGGCGGCCTTCACGTTCACCTCCATGGCGATCATGGATGCCCTGAAGATGTTTCCCGGCCCGCTGATCGAGCTGCACATCTCGAACATTCACAAGCGCGAGCCGATCTATCACAAGTCCTATGTCTCGCCGGTGGCGACGGCCGTCATCGCGGGTCTGGGCACCAACGGCTATCCCGTGGCCGTGCGCGCCTTGCTCGACATGATCGACGCGCCGCCGGCACGGACATGATGCCCATACCCGAAGAGCCGCCCATGGCCGCCCCCAGTAACGACAATGCCTCGGATCCATGGACCCATCCGTCGGTTCTTGTCGGATTGGTCGGCACCGGCATTCAGGCTTCCCGAACGCCGCGTCTGCACGAGCGGGAGGGGGCCGAGCAGGGCTTGCGATATGTCTACAAGCTGATCGATCTTGAGGTCTACGGGCTCGATGCGACGGCTCTGCCCGACATCCTCAAGGCTGCGGAACTTTTCGGCTTCGCCGGCCTCAACATCACGCATCCCTGCAAGCAGGCCGTCATTCCGCTTCTCGACGAGCTGTCGCCCGACGCGGCTGCGCTGGGGGCGGTCAATACCATCGTGCTGAAGGATCGCCGGCGCGTGGGGCACAACACCGATTGGTGGGGATTTGCCGAAAGCTTCCGGCGCGAGTTGCCGGACGTGCGCCGCGATCGCGTGGTTCAGTTCGGCGCCGGGGGAGCCGGTGCGGCCGTCGCCCACGCTCTGCTCACGCTCGGTGCGGGCGAGGTCATCGTCATCGATACGGATGAAGGCCGCGCCGAACATCTCGTCTCGGCTTTGCGCGAGCGCTTCGGCCCAAGCCGTGCATCGACCGGCATTCCAGTCGCGAAGGCTCTGATGACGGCCGACGGGATGGTCAATACGACGCCGCTCGGCATGGCGAAATATCCCGGCATGGTGATCCCGAGCGATCTGCTGCGGCCGGATCTCTGGGTGGCCGACATCGTCTACTTCCCGCTGGAGACGGAACTGCTGCGCCAAGCCCGCGCGCGCGGCTGCCGCACCATGTCCGGCGGCGGCATGGCCGTCTTCCAGGCGGTCGGCGCCTTCCGGCTCTTCACCGGCCGAGAGCCCGATCCGGCACGAATGCTTCGGTCCTTCAGCGAGATGTAGCACTCGCGGGTGCGCAGGTCGCCGATACAACACACAGACGTTTCTCAGCGCCATCGGATGTCGACCTGTTCGTGACATGCCAGGGATCGCGATGGCTCCTGATGACCAGGGGCGAAGCGAAGCACGGTCGGGATTGGCTGCTGTCGCTCACGGGCCTGTTCGGGCGGCTCGCCGAACGGGCGTTCGCAAGCCGCCCTTCCGTCGTTCCGCCCGCACACGGCACTGCGTCAGAACTACAGCGGGTTCGACCGAAGGCTCGTCTTCAGAGATCCGTTTCGGTTTCCGGATTGGGCTTGGCGTCAGGCGCGGCCGCCTCCTTCACGGTGATCCTGACCGTATGGCTCTCCACCTTGCCGCTGGCGGACCTGACCTCGTAGACGACCTCGTCGATCCCCGTGTAGGCCGGTTTGGCCTTGTAGAAGATGCCTTGTGCCGTCGCCTCCAGCTTGGGGCAGCGGGAGATCCGTCCCGCCTTGAGCTTTCCGCTGCGCACGTTCAGCTCGCCGTTCTTCGGCGGGGTCACCACGCGGACCGTCGGCAGCGGCCCGGACGTGCAGTCCTTTTGCACGTTGCCGTAGACGCCAAGGCGCTCCGCCTTCCCGGCCACCACCTCGGCGCTCCGGAACGCATTGTTGTTCTGAGCCAAGGCAGCACCATACGGCACAGCAAGCGTGCCGATGCCGACGGCAGCCGCAACGAAAAGGGGCTTCAAGGGGACCATTCAGGAACTCCTTTCAGGGGTCTGGTCGGGGCGCGGCGAGCCAATCCCGCCGCAGCCATGTCGAGAGCGATCTCAGTGCTTCCGTTCGGAGGAACCTGCAGCCTTGCGACCGGCGGCCCGACGCGAAAGCATGTTGAGGCCCTCGATCACGGCCGAGAACGCCATAGCCGCATAGATATAGCCCTTCGGAACGTGCGCGCCGAAGCCCTCCGCGATCAGAGTCGTGCCGATCATCAGCAGGAAGCCAAGGGCCAGCATGACCACCGTCGGATTGTTGTTGATGAACTGGGCCAGGGGATTTGCCGCGAGCAGCATGACCGTCACGGCGGCGATTACCGCGATGACCATGATCATCACGACATCAGTCATGCCGACCGCCGTGATGATGCTGTCCAGCGAGAACACGAGATCGAGCAGCAGGATCTGCGTGATCGCAGCGCCGAAGGTCATGGTGGCTTTCGCGGTGTCGAACACGTCATTGGACGGCGTCGGGTCCACGTTGTGATGGATCTCCTTCGTCGCCTTCCAGACCAGGAAGAGACCGCCGCCGATCAGGATCAGGTCGCGCCACGAGAAGGCGTGTCCGAGCAGCGTGAAGATCGGCTCCGTCAACGTGACGATGATGGCGATCGTGCCGAGCAGCCCGAGCCGCAGGATCAGCGCCAGGCCGATGCCGATGCGTCGCGCCCGTGAGCGCTGATGCTCCGGCAGCTTGTTGGTCAGGATCGAGATGAAGATCAGGTTGTCGATGCCGAGCACCACTTCCATCACGACCAGGGTCGCAAGAGCCACGAGGGCGGTCGGGTCGGAAATCCAGGAGAAGTCCATTGAGAAGTCCTATGGTCTTGGGTTCAAGAGGGTAACGGCCTTCCGGCTTCGGCAGGCTGCTCGTTCGTTGGGCACGCCACGGCCGTTCACGGGCTTGATGGCGGGGATATGCAGGGCTCCGGATTGCGGTTCCCTCGCAGGTGGGCATCGGCACGGCTGCAAAATCCGTCATTCGTTGTCCGGACGATCATCAGAGGGTCACCCACAGCTGGTCGAGAAAGGCGTTGATGCCGGCGACGATCGCCGAGGAGATCGCCGCCAGGATCAGCAGGCTGCCGAGGGCGGCGAGCCAGCCCACAAGCGTGGCAATGCCGTCCCGCTCCACGATGCCGAGCGCAAAGGCGGAAATGGCGAAGGCGGGAGGCATGTTCCCAAACGGGATCGGCAAGAAGAGAATGAGCGCCAGCAGCAGGCAGGCGGCGCCCACGATCCGCTCCGGGACGGGGCTCAGCAGCAGACCGAGCCGGGGCCGCAGGAAGCGTTCCATCCGGTGCAGGATGGGGCTGAGCTTGCTCGTCAGGAGCGTGAAGAAGTCGCGGGAAATGGAGCGCTCGCGAATGAAGCGGGGCATCCACAGGACCGGACGCCCGAGCATCAACTGGGCCGTCACGAAGAGGAGAGGCGCGCCCAGCACGGCCGACATGCCGGGCGGCAGCGGCAGCACGTTGGGGGCAGCGAACAGAAGCATCAGGGCGCCGAAGGCCCGGTCGCCGAAGGCGTCCAGCACGTCGCCGATGCTGATGGTCGCAGTCGGCCGGCTGGCGAGATCGCTCAGGACCTCTGAAAACCGTTGTCGGGGCTCCACAGCGTCGTCCGGTGACACGACGGTGGAGAGACTACTCGAAGGGTCGGGCATGGGCCTGTCTATAGTGGCTCGCTCGAAGCAAAGCGAGTGGGGCTGGTCAAAAACCCGTCAGCGGTCCTGAAGCGACAGCTGCGCGAGTCCTGTCTGAGCCCTCGGGCCGGTGATCGGCGGAAGGATCCACCGGCCCGGGGGGCTGCAAGCTGTTTTGGAAAGCGCGAGGCTGTTCCGATGTCGAGCCGCATTTTTCGACGGCGAACCGGATCCGCCTCGCCGAAAAATGCTTTAGCGTCCTGATCGGATCTGCTCGACGGCCTCGTTCATGAGGCCGGCCAGAATGCCCGCCAGCTCGGCATCGCTGGTCGTCTTGCCTGCCGCCTCGAAATCCTGGCGCACCTTGCGGATGACGTCGCCATCGCCGGCTTCCTGGAAATCCGCCAGGATGACGGCTTTCGAATATTCCTCGGCGTCCGCGCTGGACTTGCCGAGCTGATGGGCCGCCCAGAGGCCGAAAAGCTTGTTGCGGCGGGCCGTTGCCTTGAAGCGCAATTCCTCGTCGTGGGCGAACTTCTTTTCGAATGCATCTCTGCGATCATCGAGATTGGCCATACTTCTTATCCCTTCAGGTCCGTGATCAATGTGGCCTCGGCGCGCCGGCGCCGAGGCTGTTGTCCAAAAGGACAAAGGTTTTGACAAATCCGTCTCCTTGAGACGTATCCAGACGGTTCTGCCGGCGCGGTGCGCCGGCAGTCCGGGAGTGCTCGATCGTTCGGGAAACACCTGTGCGGATGAAATCCGGGACGGCTCCGGGATCAGATATCCTCCTCGAAGCCGAAGTCGTCTCCGGCATCGCCGAAATCCTCGGCGGCCGCCTGTTGCGGCTCAGCCTGTCCGGCATCGGCAGCCTTCGCCTCGTCGCCGCCGGAGAACGCACCTGCGATCATGTTGCCGAGGAGGACACCGCCGGCCACGCCCATGGCGGTCTGCGCCGCACCGGCCAGGAAGCCGCCGCCTCCGCGCGAAGCCATGCCGGGTGCCCCGTGAGGCGCCATGCCGTGCATCGGCTGGGGCTGGTAGGACGGCTGGTGCGGCTGGGGTCGGGACTGCCCGCCGCCGAAGAGGCCGGCCAGGAAGCCACCGCCACCGGCGGGACGGCTGGCGACTTCGTGTTCCAGCTGCTGGATGCGTCCCTGGGCGGCGCTCAATGCCTGTTCCTGCACCACGATGGTCTGGGCCATGTAGTAGGGGGCATTCGGCTGCTGGCCGATCTGCGAGCGGATGAACTCCGCCGCCTGCGCATCCGGAGGCGTGGACTGGCGCTCCACCTGCGAGATCTTGCCGAAGAGCTGCTCGATGGCCTGACGATCCTGATGGTCCATGCAAATTGATCCTTTCAACAATGGACGGAAGTTACTCTTCCCGCTGGCCGGTGAGGCTCAGCAGCAGCTGGAAGAGATTGACGAAGTTCAGGTAGAGCGAGAGCGCGCCGAACACGGCCATCTTGTTGTTGGCCTCGTGCCCGTAACCTTCGGCGTATTGCTCCTTGATCGATTGCGTGTCGTAGGCGGTGAGCCCGGTGAACACGAGCACGCCGATGATCGAGATCGCGAATTGCAGCGCGCTGGAGCCGACGAAGATGTTCACCAGGGACGCGATGATGATGCCGATCAGGCCCATGACGAGGAACGAGCCGAACTTCGAGAGATCTCGCTTGGTGGTGTAGCCGTAGAGACTGGTGGCGCCGAACATGGCGGCCGTGATGAAGAAGGTGCGGGCGATGCTCGTCCCCGTGAACACCAGGAACACGGAGGCGAGCGACAATCCCATCACGGCCGAGAAGGCGAAGAAGGCGGTGCGCGCGGAGGCAGCCGTCATCCGTTCCATGCGGAACGAGAAGAAGAAGATGAAGGCCAGCGGCGCCAGCATCACCACCCACTTGAGCGGCGTCTGGAACAGAGGCACGTAAAGGGCCGGCGTCGAGGAGACGAAGAAGGCCACGAGTCCCGTGACCACGAGGCCGAGCCCCATGGTGTTGTAGACCCGCAGCATGTGCTGACGCAGGCCCTCGTCGAAGATGGCGCCGCTGGCGCGCGCCGTGGTCGTTTGCCAGGCATAGGGTGTGTTCACGTTATTCCTCCTGTGGGGATCACTGAAGCTTGCGGGCGAGCCGGGTGGCGGCCCGTTCGAGAGCCTTGTCGCCGCCGGTTCCGGTCAGCGCATAGGCGAGTTGGCCTGTCTGCCAGTAGACGGTCGTCGACTTGTCGAAGCGGGCGACCGTCGGGTCGATCACGTCGAAGACCGGCACATGGGCGGCGAACAGCGACACGCGGCCGAGGTCGTCGGCATCGACGGCGACCTCGACGCTGTGGCCGTCGCGGGACGGGAAGACCTGGGCGTCCCGAACATGCCAGTCGTCGGGCAGGGGCGGCAGCCGGACGCCCGTTTCGGCCAGGAGTTCGGCCGGGTCGTATCCGGCAGCCTCGGTCTGCGACGCCATACGGGCACGCACCAAAGCCGTCTCGTGCGAATGCAGAGCGTCCTCGACAAAGGCCGGCGGCTTGGGGGAGGCCTCGCTGTCGGTAACGCCCAAGCCGACCTGTCCGTGGGCAAACCAGCCAACCCCGATGAGCGCCACGACGGCGGCGATCCGCCGGAGCTTCAACCCGAATTCCTTCCAGGCCAGAACACGCTCGAGCCGAGCGGCCGCTCCAAGCGTCGCCTCCGGCGGGCGCGGCAGGGGAGCGGCATGGAGCAGCCGCAGGGCGTCACGATCCTTGAGATCGGCCATGACGCGCGCGGCCGATTCCGGATCGCGCGCGAGATATTCCTCGACCTCGATGCGCCGGGCCGGGGCAAGCTGGTCATCGACGTAGGCCAGAAGGTCCGCTTCGGTGACGGGGTCAGACATCGGGTCCTCCTACGATGCGCAGACTGGGCCGCCTGCCTTGCGACGGCCGTGACGTGTCGTCTCCGGCCTCGAAGCCCCGCAAGGCGGCGCGGGCGCGGCCCAGGCGGGACATGAGGGTCCCCACAGGGATCTTCAGCGCATCGGCGGCCTCCTGGTAAGGCAGGCCTTCGATGGCTACGAGGTGAAGGACGGCGCGCTGCTCGTCCGGCAGGCTCATGAAGGCCGCCTGGACCTGCTGCAGCCGCACCCGGCTTTCCTGTTCGGGCGGGGCCTCGCTGGCGACGAAGGAGGCAGCTTGCTCCAGGCGGCGGGCCTCCGCCCTTTGACGGCGCCGGTGATCGATGAAGGTGTTGTGAAGAATGGAGAGCAGCCAGCCGCGCAGGTTGCCGCTCGAGCGAAAGGAGCCGTGCCGCTCATAGGCGCGGACAAGGGTGTCCTGCACCAGATCCTCGGCCTGAGTCTCGTCGCGGGTCAGCGATCGGGCATAGCGCCGCAAGGGACCGAGCAGGCCGATGACGTCCATGCGCTTCGTGTCGTTCATGCGAGGTATACGGAGCCGTTGACGGGTTTAATCCCCGCGTCGTTCGAATTTCTTGATGCCGTCTCGGTCATGTCAGTTGCCGCTTGGCGCTCGCGGCGGTGGCGCCCGCCTCGAAGACACGAACGAGCCGATCCATGGCGAAAGGCTTGCGCAGGAATATGCCATGCCGCAGCCGACCCGGCAGGATCGTCTGCACGGCGGAAGCGTAAACGGCTGGCTTGTCGGGCCAGATGAAGCTGAAGGTGGTGCCGACCTCCCAGCCATCGACTTGGCCGGGGAGCTCGATGGTGCAGTAGAGGCCATCGAAATCGGCCGCTGCGATCAGGTCGAGGGCGTCTTCGCCGGAAGAGGCCGGAACGGCCTCATAGCCGGCCTGCCTGAGGGCGAGGGCGATCGCCGTACGAACGCCGGCATCGTCATCGACGACGAGAATTGAGGGGGCGGCCAGATCGGAAGACGTGGAATCCATAATCGGATCCTCCAGTTGCGGTCGCGCTCGTAGGCGCAAGGGCAAGAGAAGGAGTCCGACATCGCGAGCGGCGACCCGCTCGCCAGAGGGGCCCGGACCCTAAGGCAACGCTTATGTAGGCAGAACCTGCTCCGTCCGCAAGAGGGGCGGCATCAGGTGCGGTCCCGGTCCTCGCGGCGAGATGCGCGATGGAGGACAACGTTCGGAGGGCAGGGCATTCCTTCCGGCATGCGGAGCTTTCCGTCGCAGGCACGCGGTGACGATGGTCAAAGCGGCCTTTCGGACGGCTTCTGGTCGTTCGCTCCGAGACTGCCGGCGGACTCGTTCCGCTTCTGGAGCAGGGCGGGCACTATGCCGTCCGCTACGAGGGAATGGAGCTGCCCGACATAGTTGTCCTCGCGCGAGGGTTCCGTCGGGTTGGAGGTCATGACCACCGTCAGCCCGAGGCTGGGGATCACGTAGAGCATCTGCCCGCCGAAGCCCCAGGCGTAATAGGCCTTGTGGCCGCGCATCTCGCGGATGAACCAGCCATAGCCGTAAGCATCGCCCGTGAAGGGCGACGACGTGCGCGGCGTCCAGGATTCCCTGATCCAGTTCTCGGACACGATGCGCTTGCCGTCCATGGTGCCGCCCTGGCGATACATCTCGCCGAAACGCCAGAGCGCGCGCGGCGAAAGCGCCATCTCGTTGCCGCCGAGATAGATCCCTTGCGGATCGCGCGTCCAGGGCGCGACGTCGATCCCGAGCGGCTCGCCGAGCCAGTCGCGCGCCAGCTCCAGGGTGCTCCGCTTCGAGGCCCGCGTCAGCGCGGCGGAGAGAAGATGCGTGCTTCCCGTCGAATAGAGCATGCGTCCGCCGGGCTCGTCCACGAACGGGCGGGAGAGGACATAGCGGACCCAGTTTCCGCTGCCGGTCCAGGCCCCGTAATTGCGGCCCGATGTGCGCTCCAATCCCGCCTGCATGGACAGCAGATGGCCGATGGTGACCTGCCGGATCCTTGGATCCGCATCGGAAGGAATGTTTGACCCGAGAAGCGATGCGATCGGCTGGTCCACGCCCGCCAGGACGCCACGCTCGATGGCAATTCCGACGAGAGCCGACATGACGGTCTTCGACGCGGACTTGATGTTGGCCGGGCGATCGATCCGCGCACCGCCGACGGCCTGCTCGGCCAGGATCGTTCCGTCGTGGGACACGATCAGGGAGCGCAGATTGGACAGGCCCTTCGCGCGTTCGATCGTCTCACCGATCAGCTTCGGATCGGGGGCGGACGAAGGGGAAGCGGGCTGTGCGGACGCAGTGATCGTCCCGCTCAACATGAGGAGAAGGACAAGTCCTGCTTTGATTCGAGTGAGGCTCGGGAGAAGGCGCATGAACCGTTCTGAGATCGTGTTGCCGTCGGACAAGACCCGAGAGGGGCGAGCGTTCCGGAGGAGCAACACGCTCACACGCCATTGTGAGAGGCGGTCGAGGGGGAAAAGGGTGCACTGGCTCACGCGTGCTCCCCGCCCGTCAAAGGCGAAGGAAAGACGCGTGAGCGAAGACCGATCGAGGTATGGCACGGGTTCACCTCTCCTTGAGGGAGAGGTCGACGCGCGTCAGCGCGGCGGGTGAGGGATTACAGGTCTATCCGGAGAGGGCGTAACCCCTCACCCGGACCTGTTGGTCCGACCTCTCCCTCAAGGAGAGGTGTTCCAGCGCCCCACCTTTATGAGCCAGGCTCCCCAGATGACGCGATGGCGATAGGGCCCTGTCAGAACAGGAAGTCGGAGGCTCCGATCAGCGCCAGCTTCACGTTGAGCAGAGCGATCGAATGGTTGTCGCCCTTGATGAGCACGTCGTCTACCCTGCCGTCGCCGTCCGCGTTGAACCTGGTGATGCTGAGATCCTTGAAGCTCAGACCCGTGCCGCGCAGATTGATGTGGTCGATGCCGTTCTGGAAATCGGTGATCGTGTCTGCTCCCCAATTGCCGGAGAACCGGAAGGTATCCGCGCCGGCGCCGCCGGTGAGAATATCGTTGCCGCTGCCGCCGGTGAGGGTGTCGTTGCCCCCATTGCCGTAGAGCCGGTCATCGCCCGCATTGCCGGTGAGCGCGTCGTTTCCGGCCCCGCCATAGAGCTTGTCGTTGCCGCCATTGCCGTAGATCTTGTCGTTGCCGCCCAGGCCCTTGATCGTGTCGGCCTCGGCGGTGCCCTTCAGGGTATTCCTGCCGGCATTTCCGGTGATGGTGGACGATACGGCCGGGGCTCCCTGAGCCGGATCGACCAGGTCGAGTTTCACGTTCGAGGAGCCGATGGTCACCTGCCGGGTCACCGGGGCATAGCCGCCGCCGGAGAAGGTGACCGAATAAGTGCCAGCCGCAAGAGCCAGGCTGTAGCCGCCGGCGTCCTGCGTCGTCGTGCTGTACTGGGCGCCGGTCGAGCTCACGGCGGTGACGGTCAATCCGCCGAGCCCCTCGCCGATGTCGTAGAAGTGGTCGCCGTCCTTGTCGGCCATGCCGACGCCGGTCAGAAACACCGCCGAGCCCGACTTGGCGAAGTTCTGCGTCACGAAGGCGCTGTCCCAGCTCTGGTAGGCGCCGGTATCGAAGCCGATGCCGATCTCGCTGAAGGTCCCGTTGAGGATGTTGGCCTTGTGGCCCGGGCTGTTCATCAGGTTCGCGTGCAGCAACTCCACCTCGTCCTGGAGGCCGTCCGGCGCGCGGGTGCTGGCCCAGGCGATGTTCTCCCCCGATGCCCAGCTTCCCGAGAAGGCATAGCCGGCCTGGACCATCCGGTCGGTCGACGTCGAGCCGCCTGATCCCGTATGCGAGAAGGTATCGGTCGCGATCATCCAGCTGCTGTGGGAATCCGCCGAGTCGTTCAGGTTGCCGTTGAAGGCGAGCGGCTGGGCGCCGGTCTGGGCGCGTTCGCGATTGACCAGTTCGAGCATGAACTGCTCGTAGGCCGAGGCTTGCGACATGGAGGACCCCTTTTCGTTTTATGATTGTCCCTGGAGCGGGCTTGAACCTTGGAGCCAAGGCTTAGGGGCGAAATAGGAAAAAGTTGTGACCCGTCCGATGGGGCGGCGGGGGCTGCCCTACCTGCGCCGTAACCCAGCCCTGCAGGACGAGAGGGAGATCGGAACCCGTTTCTGGGTTATAGGGAAGCTGGAAACGCCTTAAGGCCGGGCCCGCGCAAGCTTGGCAGCATCACGAAGAACAACGATCGATGACCCATCAAACGCCAGCCATGCCCCTTGCGACCCGCGTCGTCTCGCCGGAAAGGGTCGCGGTGCCGATCCTGGCCGCCATCAGCGTGTCGCACCTGCTGAACGATCTCATCCAGTCGCTGCTGCCGGCGATCTACCCGATCCTCAAGCGGGATTTCAATCTCGATTTCGGACAGATCGGATTTCTGACGCTCACTTTCCAGCTCACGGCTTCGCTGCTCCAGCCCATGATCGGCACGTTCACGGACCGCAAGCCGCAGCCGTTCTCCCTGGTCGTCGGCATGGGCTTCACCCTCATCGGCCTGCTGACGCTCTCTCAGGCAAGCTCCTATCCGGTCCTGCTCCTGGCGGCCGCCCTCATCGGCATGGGGTCATCGGTCTTCCATCCGGAATCCTCCCGCGTGGCGCGACTGGCCTCGGGCGGACGGCACGGCCTGGCCCAGTCCGTGTTCCAGGTCGGCGGCAATGCCGGAAGCGCCCTGGGGCCTCTGCTTGCCGCCTTCATCGTCGTCCCGTTCGGGCAGCCGAGCATCGCCTGGTTTTCGGCGGTGGCCTTGTTGGCGATCATGATCCTCTTTGCCGTGGGGCGCTGGTATCAGGCAAAACTCGCGGATCTGCGCGCCAAGCCGCGCATGGTCGAGACCGGATCGGTGTTCTCGAAGAGGCGCATCGTGATCTCCCTTGCGATCCTGGTGCTGCTGATCTTCTCGAAGGACTTTTACGTCGCGAGCTTCACCAATTATTTCACGTTTTACCTGATCTCCAAGTTCCATCTGCCCGTGCAGGACGCACAGGTCCACCTCTTCATCTTCCTCGGATCGCTCGCCGTCGGCACGTTGCTCGGCGGCCCTCTCGGCGATCGGGTCGGCCGGCGCTATGTGATCTGGTTCTCGATTCTCGGCGTCCTGCCCTTCACGCTCATGCTGCCCTTCGCCGATCTGTTCTGGACGACGGTGCTGAGCATGATCATCGGCGTGGTTCTGGCCTCCGCCTTCTCGTCGATCGTCGTCTATGCCATCGAGCTCGTGCCGGGCCGCGTCGGCATGATCTCCGGCTTCTTCTTCGGTTTCTCGTTCGGCATGGCGGGCATCGGTGCCGCAGCGCTCGGACATCTCGCCGACGTCACGAGCATCGGGACGGTCTACGCCGTCTGCTCGTTCCTGCCGGCTTTGGGGCTTCTCGCGTATTTCCTCCCGAAGATCGAGAGGAAGCACACGTAAGCGCCGGCCGTCAAAGCAGGGCCGCCCGCGCGGCGTCTTCGAGGGCCTTCATCGCCATGCGATACGGGCCGGGACCATGGCTGATGCGTGAGACGCCGAGTTCAGCGAGCCGCACGGCCGGGGGAGTCTTCGCGTTGGCCATGATGTTCACCGGCAGGGGCGAGCCCTCCACGACGCGGGCGATGAGCCTTTCATCCGCAAGGCCTGGCACGAAGAACCCGTCCGCTCCGGCATCCGCATAGGCGCGGCTGCGTTCCAGCGCTCCCGCGAGGAGGCTCTCGTGCTGATCGCTTGCGGCGATCAGGAACACGTCCGTGCGCGCATTCACGAAGGCCGGGACGCCGAGCCGGTCCGCCGCGTCCCTGACGGCTCCGAGACGCGCGGCTTGTTCCGAGGTCTCACGAAGCGCGGCCTCCCGAACGCCATCCTCGATGTTGAAGCCGATGGCGCCGGCCTGTACGGTCCGGGCGATGGTCGCGCCGACCTCCTCGGGCGTGGTCCCGTACCCGCTCTCCAGGTCGATGGTGACCGGCAGATCGCTCGCCGCCACGATGCGCTCAAGATTGGCGAGGGCGAGATCGAACGGCATGTATTCGCCGTCCTCGAACCCATGGGCCGCCGCCACCGACCAGCTGCCGGTGGCGAGCGCCTTCGCGCCGCCTGCCGCGACCGCCTTGGCGCTGCCTGCATCCCAGACGTTGAACAGGACGACCGGATTTCCGGGAACGTGGAGAGCCTTGAATGCCCCGGCCTTCGTGACTTGATCCGTCATGTCTTTCACCCCTTGGATAACGCTGTCGCGACGCGCCGCTCGTGTTCGAGCAGCCATTGCTTGCGCCAGATCTTGCCACCATAGCCGGTCAATGACCCGTCGGCGCCGATCACGCGATGGCATGGCACGATGATCGCCACTTGGTTGGCGCCGTTCGCCCGCGCCACGGCGCGGGGCGCATCGGGGCGATCGATGGAATGCGCGATCTCCCCATAGCTGCGTGTGGTGCCGGCCGGGATCCGGCGCAGGGCGTCCCAGACCGTCGCTTCGAACGGCGTCCCCTTCTGCACGATGGGCAGATCGAACGCGACGGAACGGCCGGCGAAATAGAGCTCCACCTGACGGGCGAGCGTGTCGAGCATCGGGTGCTGCCCGAAGCAGATCGGCCCGACGCGCTTGCGCAGGCGCTCGATCTCGGTCGGAAGCGCCTTGCGCTCGGCGAATTCGAGCAGGTGGATCCCTGTGTCGTCCACGACCGCGAGCATCGCCCCGATGGGCGTGTCGAGCCATTGCGCGGTCAGGATCTGCCGCGCGGATGTGCGGATCGGCGCATCGCCGATGAGCCTGCCGATGGCGTCGCGAAAGCCGCTGCCGGATTCATAACCCGCATCGAGCTGGGCATCCATCACCGTTCCTCCCTGCTGCAAGGTATTCACTGCGAGCCCCAGACGCTGAGACCGGGCATATTGCGCGAAGGTGACGCCGTATTCGCGCTGGAAGGCGCGGCGCACGGTCGAGGGATCGTAACCGAGCGCCCTCACGTCCTCGGTGCTCCAGCGCCGCTCCGGTTCGGCCTTGATCCTGTCCCGCAAGGCCTCGAAGGCGCCGCTCGTCGGACGCCTGCTGTCGAGGGGCTTGCAGCGCAGGCAGGGGCGGAAGCCCGCATCCTGCGCGGCATCCCGGCAGGAGAAGAACACCACGTTGTGGCGCTTCGGCTTGCGGGCCGGGCAGGTGAGGCGGCAGAAGATGCCGGTCGTCTTCACGCCCACATAGGCGAATCCCTCGTAGGAGGGATCCCGGGCGATCAGGGCGGCAAAGAGAGTGTCGTCGTCGCGGAGCATCGGCATACCCCTGTTCTAGCGCAGTCATCGGATCCGTGTCGCCGGAAACGAGGCGTGTATTTTTGTTTGCGCTCAGCGCACCTGGGCGACTTCCACGCTCAGGCGCATCTCCGGATGGATGCCGCAGATGACGTCGTAATGGCCCGAGCCGTCGAACCCGATGGTGACCGTGTCGCCGGGGTTCTGGCCGTCCGAGTTGAAGCTCTTGCCCGGGCCGTCGAGGCGCACGTTGTGCACGCGGGTATCGTCGTTGACGATGCGCAGGGCCTCGCCCACCTTCAGGAGGATCGCGCCCGGCGTGAAGCGCTTATCCTTCTGACTGACGGTCGAGGTGGGAATGGCTTTCTCGTCCGTCCCCCAGGACATCGCTTTCGACGGCAGGTTTGCGGGGCGCGGCGGGTCGTCGCTGGACAGGGTGGCGAGAAAAGCGACGAGTTGTGCGCGCTCTTCGTCGTTCAGTTCTATGGGTCGCGGCAGGTCGGCCGACAGGGTGGGGCGCTGCACCACATGGTCCGCGTAATGCGCGACCACATCGTCGAACGTGGCGAGGGAGCCGTCATGCATGTAGGGCGCGGACCAGACGCGCTCGCGCAGGCTCGGCGTCTTGAAGGCATGGTTCGCGGCGCTCACGCCGATGACGGGGCCGCGACCCTTGTCGTCGCCCGGCAGGCCGATGTCGTGGAAGGCTTCATCGGTGAACCGCCAGCCCTGATGGCAGGCGACGCATCCGGCCTTGCCGACGAAGAGCGAGAAGCCCGCCAGCTCGTTCGCTTCCAGGGCCGTGTCGTCGCCCTTGACCCATCGGTCGAAGCGGGTTTCCGGCGAGACGAGCGTCCGTTGAAAGGCCGCGAGCGCCTTCGCCAGGTTCGCCTGGGTCACGGCGGGATCGTCCGGAAAGGCGGCCGCGAAGTCCTTGCGCATCTGCGGGTCGCTGCCGAGCGCGCGCAGGGCCTTCTGCAGGTTGCCGGCCATCTCGCGTTCGTTCTCGATCGGCACCATGGCCTGGGCTTCCAGGCTCGACGCCCGGCCGTCCCAGAAGAAGGACAGCCCCCAGGCCAGGTTCCACAAGGGAGGCGTACGGCGGTCGAGCGGCTGGCCGTCATGGCCGAGATGGCGGTCGACCCCATCGGAGAACGAAAGATCCGCCTGATGGCAGCTCGAGCACGCCATGTCGCCGGAGCCCGACAGGCGCGTATCCTCGAAGAGCTTCGCGCCGAGCGCGATTTTCTCCGGAGCGGCCGGATTGTCCGCAGGCATCGGAGCATGGTCCGGACGCGCGAAAACCTGCCTCCAATGCCCGGCATCGAGCGGTGCGGGCTTATCGGCGGCTGCGCCCACGAGGCTTGCGAGCACGAGGCCCGCAAGCACCCGGCCGATTCTGGCGAGGCTTTCGCTCGGCATGGGATCAGTGGAAGTTGCTGAGCTGCAGCTCGAACTTCGCGACGGCGCTCAGGAACTGTCCGGAGTCTTTCACGGCCTGCTTCGGCGGCGTCACGGCCGGGAAGGTCGCCTTCAGGTCGTCGAGGCTCGCCTGCAGGGCCTTGGCCGCATCGGCGCTCTTGGCGGAAGCGGCCGGCATGATTGTTCCGACGAGGCGGTCAACCTCGAACACGAAGCCGCGCGCATCCTGGTACTCGACCACGTTGGCGATGCGGCCCTTCTCGATCGCTTCCGCGTATTCGTCGGCGGCCTGCTGCAGCACTTCGAGGGCCGTCTCGAGCACGAAGTAAGTGCCGTCCTGTTCCTTCGCCTTCACGGCCGTCTCGGCGGAGGCCAGGCGCTCATCGAGCGCCGCGCGGGCGCGGAGATAGGCTTCCTTGTTCTTGGCCTTCACGGTCTGCGACAGGGACTTCAGGGCGACCTGGAACGGGGCGATGTTGAGCGACTTCAGCTGATCGCGGAGGCTGCCGTAAATCTCTTCCTCCGGGTGCAGGAAGTGGGGCAGGGCGTCGGCCCAGCGACCGGCCTCGATCAGCTCAGCCCCGACGGTCAGATGGCCGCGAATCATCTCGATGCCGCGATAGACATGGAGGGGCGCCGGCAGCGGCGTCGCGCCGGCTCCGCCCTCGTCGCCCTCGCCCCCCGACGTGGCCGCAGGCGCGGCGTGGCCCTGGTGCTGAGCGAGCTGGAGCAGGCTCCGGCCGGCCTTGGCCTCGATTCCGGCCTGCGGCTCGACATGGAGGGCCGTCGCTTGCGCGGCCACCGGCGCGGCAACGAGGACGGCGGAGCTCAGGCCCGCCCAGATCTTCCGTTTCTTCATGAATCCCCCTCGGCATGCTGGCCGCCGCGGCTAGTTTAGAAAAGTTAAAAACTGTCTGTCTTTACAATAACTTAGCTACATACTATGGGGAGATCTGGCAAGCCTGAAGGTGCTCTCCCATGCTGATCACGATTGCGGATGTCCTCGTCCCGGCCGACCTCGAAGAGGTTCGCGGGATGCTGGGCTCCATGCGCTTCGAGGACGGCCGCGCGACGGCGGGGTGGAGCGCCCGGCTGGTCAAGGACAACGAGCAGGCCCGCGAGGGGGCGGCGCTCACCCTGCTGCGGGAGAAGGTGTCGGCGGCCATTCTGGGCCACGAGGTCTTCGCCCTCGCGGCGCGTCCGAAGGCCCTGACGCCGCTGACCTTCGCCCGTTACGGCGCAGGCCGGGAATACGGCCCCCACGTGGACAACCCGCTCATGAACGGCATCCGCACGGACGTGTCCTTCACGCTGTTCCTGGCCGATCCGGAGACCTATGACGGCGGCGAGCTCGTGATCGAATCCGTGTCCGGCGAGGAGGAGGTGAAGCTCCCGGCCGGGCATCTGGTGGCCTATGATTCGACGAGCCTGCACCGGGTCGCCCCCGTCACGCGGGGGGAGCGCATGGTGGCCGTGGGTTGGGCCCAGAGCTACGTGCGGGACAGCGCGCGGCGCGAGCTTCTGTTCGATCTGGAAACCGCGAAGCGCAACCTGTTCGCCCGATCGGGCAAGACGCCGGAATTCGATCTGCTGGCAAAGAGCAGCGCCAATCTTTTCCGCATGTGGGCGGAGGTTTGAGGGGCGGCTGTTTCGAGCGCCTCACGTCATCACCGGCCCGGTGCCGGTGAGCCCGATCAGCGGGAGGGTGTCGGACCCGCCGTGTCTATTGCCAGGAGTAATTGAAGCTCACGCTGATGCGCTCGCTCTCGGCCTCGTTCAGGGGAACCTCGTGGCGCAGCCAGCTTTCCCAGAGCAGCACCGTTCCCGGGACCGGCTTCATATAGGCGAATTGCCGGTTTTCCTGCTTGGCCTTGGCCTTGCGCGGCGGGGCGGCCATCATGAAGCCGAGGCGAGGATCCTCGAGCTTCAGCGCGCTCGCGCCCTCCGGGATCGTCACGTAATAGGTGCCGCTGATCACCGAATGCGGGTGGATGTGGGACGTGTGGATGCCGCCCGGCGGGAGAATGTTGATCCACAGGCTGTCGAGCACGAGCTTGCGGCCCTGGAGGTCGAATTCCAGCTCCTTGGCGAAGCCCGCCACATGCTTGTCGAGCTCCTTCAGAAGCTCGCCGAACACCGGCACTCGCCAGGGCAGGTCGTTCAGGGAGGCATAGGACGTGTAGCCCGGATAGCCGTGCTTCTCGCACCAGCGCTGGCCGGCCTCGTCATCCTCGGCAATGGACAGGCAGGCCGCCTCCAGCTCCGCATTGCGAAGTTCGGCCTTGGCGCCCGTCATCTCGGCGCGGTAGACTTTGGTGACGAAAAGCGTATCGATGCTTGCCATGGCTTGGCTCTATTCCGGCCGTAGGCTTCTGTCAAAGCCATTGCCCTTTTGGAAGGGGCATCCCAGCTTTCCGGATGAACGATTCCTGGTGGGTTGAAGGATCCGCCGGGGCAACACACCTTGGCCTTATGATGTCATCCTCCCTCCCGCCGGCCTTCTCGGACGATCTCCTGACCATGGCGCGAAGCCTCGACGCGGAAAGCCTCGCGCGGGTCATCGCCCTGCGGGACTGGCTGATCACGGTGGCGGGCCAGATGGAGGATTCGAACGAGGTCCTGTCCGGCTTCCTCAACCGGCTGATCGAGCTCGGCCTGCCCATCGACCGGGCGGTTTCCGCCATCGAGACGCTGCATTCGGAATATGCCGGCATTGGGCGGTTCTGGACCCGGGAGGAGGGGACGGTCGTTCGCTACCTGCCGCACGGCGATCGTCGGGAGACCGTCTATCAGACGAGCCCCTTTGCCCATGTGAACCGCACGGGGGAGTGGCTCGTCCTCGATCTCGCGAACACCCCCGACGATCTCTTCCCGATCATTCCCGAGTTGAAGGAAGCGGGCTATCGCCACTATGTCACCATCCCGATCCGCTTCACCAACGGTGCGGAGAACGCGATCTCCTTCGCGACCAGGACACCGCAAGGGTTCGGCATCCGCGAGCTGACGATCCTGCGCATGGTGATCCCGTCCTTCTCCCTCGTGACCGAGCTGCGCGCGACGAGCAACCGGCTCGACGAGGTGCTGCGCATCTATGTGGGGGACGATCCGCACAAGGCGATTCTTTCCGGCGCCATCCAGCGCGGGCAGGTGACGCGGATCCGTTCGGCCATCCTGTTCGCCGACATGCGCGACTACACGCATATCTCCTCGACCCTGAGCCCGGAAAGCGCGGTCGATCTCCTGAACAACTATTTCGATTGCCTCGTGCCCCCCATCGAGGACGAGGGCGGCGAGGTGCTGAAATATCTCGGCGACGGGCTTCTCGCCATCGTGCGCGACAAGGGCGACGACACGGGAGGCGCCGCGCAATCGGCGCTGACCGCCGCCACCAAGGCCCTGCGGCGCATTGAGGCTGCCAACAACGAGGGGCGCTTCCCCGTGCCGATCAATGTGGGTCTCGCGCTCCACCACGGCGACGCGGCCTACGGCAACGTGGGCTCCGGCCAGCGCCTCGACTTCACGGTGATCGGCCGCGACGTGAACCTCGCGAGCCGCATCGCGGAGCTGAACAAGCGACTGGGTGAGCCTCTGCTCATGTCCAAGCCCTTCGTCGAGCATCTCTGGGGCAATCCTTCGCCCCTCGGCGCACATGAGGTCGAAGGTTTTGCGGAGGCGATCGAGGTCTACAAACCGTAGAGCATCGGATGTGCATCCGATGCTCTACGGTTTTCGACGTCACACATCTTTGCACGCAAAAGCGGCTCCCACTTTTCCGCACGATGCTCTAGATCCGCTCCCGCCCATGCGGCGCGTCGAGATCCAGGATCGGGCCCAGCGGCACGACGCCCGTCGGATTGATGGTCCTGTGGCTCTCGTAATAATGCCCCTTGATATGCGTCATGTTCACGGTCCCGGCGATGCCGCCCGTCTGGTAGATGTCGCGCAGGTAGCCCGAGAGATGCGGGTAATCGGCGATGCGGCGCAGGTTGCACTTGAAATGGCCCACATAGACCGGATCGAAGCGCACCAATGTGGTGAAGAGCCGGATGTCGGCCTCGGTCAGCCGGTCGCCGCAGAGATAGCGCCGTGAGGACAGGCGCTCGTCGAGGACATCGAGCGTCTCGAACAGCGGACGGACCGCCTCTTCATAGGCCTGCTGCGTCGTCGCGAAACCGGCCTTGTAGACCCCGTTGTTGACATTGTCGTAGATCCGCCCGTTAAGGGCGTCGATCTCGGAGCGCAGGTCGTCCGGCCAGTAGTCGCCCGGGATCGCTCCCACGCCGTCGAAGGCCGAATTCAGCATGCGGATGATTTCGGCGGATTCGTTGTTCACGATGGTGCCGGTCGCCTTGTCCCAGAGCACCGGAACCGTCACGCGGCCGGTATAGTCGGGCACCGCCGCAGTATAGACCTGGTAGAGATATTGCGCCCGGTGGATCGGATCGGGAACGACGCCCGGCCCGTCCTCGAAGGTCCAGCCGTGCTCGAGCATGCGCCAGTGAACGACGGAGATGTCGATCGCCCCCTCGAGCCCTTTCAGCTTGCGCATGATCAGGGTGCGGTGCGCCCAGGGACAGGCGAGGGAGACATAGAGGTGGTAGCGCCCCGGCTCCGCCTTGAACCCTCCATTGCCGGAAGGCCCGGGGGAGCCGTTGGGCGTGACCCAGTTGCGAAAGGCCGACGGCTTGCGGACGAAACGCCCGCCGGTGCCTTTGGTATCGTACCATTGGTCGTGCCAGACCCCGTCGATCAGCAATCCCATCCCGTCCTCCACCTCGCGTTCCATCCCGTACGGGAGGTCCCGACCCAAGCGGGAAAGCAGACAGATGGAGGATCCGGACAGGGATCAAGAGGCAGGGCTCAACTCCGCTGTCGCAGCCGGGATCGACGGCGGACAAAACCGGCTTGACGGAGAGAGCGATGTATTACAGGAACATGGATGGCCTCCGGGCTCCCCCGGACCACCCTTTCGCCTGAGCCTCGCTCCTGGAAAGGGCAGGGCCCGCCGTCACGACAAGGGGTGACGATGGGATGTCCCCTCGCACGATCCCTTGCCTTCCTCGGAAGGGCCTGTAGCTCAATGGTTAGAGCCGGCCGCTCATAACGGTCTGGTTGCAGGTTCGAGTCCTGCCAGGCCCACCACTTCCCAACTTGCTGATAGTTTGATCAAACTGGCTCTCAAAGCCCCTCGATCTCTCCCGGGTCCGCGGCAACGATTACGGCGATGATTTGCGTCTTTTCCGGGTGATCGCGCTCGCCGCATCGGCCGCACGATCCGGAGGTTGCTTCCTATCGGTCCAGGCCGGATCGTCGGTGGACATGCCGAGGAACCCGGCCGCCTCCCACTTGTCCACGCCCTGCTGCATCAGCCACGTGGCGGCCGTATGCCGGAGCGTATGCGGCGGCGCCTTCTTCGTGATCTTGGCCAGCTTCAGAGCACGCGCCCAGGCAACCTTGACCGACTTCACCGGCACTCCGTCCCATTCCACGATATGCGTGGCGATCAGCCCCTTGGCCTGCCAGCGGCGGATATGGGCGATGAGGCGTGGCGGCAGGCGCACAGGCGGTTGTCTCTTGTTCGTCTCCCGCTTGCCCTCGGCCAGCCGGTAGAAGACGCCATGCTCCAGATCGATGTAGCTGCGGCCCTGACCCTTGTAGAGCGAGGCGCTGAGCACCGCCCCTGATCGGCTTCCCGTGTAAAGCGAGAACAGGATGAAGCGGGCAAGGTGCCTCAGGTCGTGCCACTGGCTTTCGACCACAGCGCCCTTGTTGCGCCCCCTCGGGAGCCGAACCGTGCGGCCGTGCCGATAACAGACCCATACCAGCCGGGCGACCTCGTCGCGGGTCAACCACTCCTCGCGAGCCTTGCCCTTCTCCGGCAGATCCACAATCACCAGCCCGACATGCAGGTTGCGTCTGGCGTGGTGGTTGATCGCCGCCCGCAAGTCCTCCAGATCGCGCCGGGCCCCGCCCTTCGTCCGCGTGTCGGCATAGTCCCGACACGTGCGCGGCGTCACCTCCGACAGCATCTTGTCGCGCCACCATTCCCCCAGGCGCCCGATCCGTTCCGCTGCCTTTGCAACGTTGGCTTCCGGAGCCGTGACCTATGCCGATAAGGCTACCGCGCTTCTGACACACAGCGCGTCCGGCGATGTCGAGGTAAGCCTCGTTCTCGACGCGTTTTCACTCGCGGAACGCGGCCATCTGTTCCGTCAGGGGATTCGCACCGTCACGGACACGGATGCCGGCTCGTCGGCTCACGACAGAGACGACAGGATCATCTACAACAAGAAGACGGGCGCAGTGTATTATGATGCCGACGGCATCGGCGGGTCAAAGCAGATCCAGATTGCGACGCTCTCCAACAAAGTCACTCTCACCCATAAGGACTTCTTCGTGATCTGATCGCCTCATTGCAGATGAATGCGATGCGGCTTGATCAAGGCCCGGACTCGTTCATGTTGATGGAGCTGCCGCCGTGTCGTCCTTGCGACATGCTCCGCAGCAGCCTAGAGCCTTGTTCGGTGACATCGATCCGGTTCGGCGTCACAAATGCGGCCAAGGAAACAGCGCAAGTGTTTGGAATGGTTGGCACACGGCATACGCCTCTGGCGTTTCAGACGGCTGCTGAGCTGGGTGAGTGGCTTGCGGCGCATCATCAGTCGGCCACGGAGCTCTGGGTCAGGATCTTCAAGTCAGGCGCGAGCAGGCCCTCTGTCACGTGGGCGGATTGCGTGGTCGAGGCGATCCGCTTCGGATGGATCGATGGGCAGAAGCTGCCGTTCGATACGGAGTCGTTCCTGCAGCGCCTGACGCCCAGGATGCCTAAGTCCAACTGGTCGGCCAAGAACTGCGCTCATGCGACGACGCTGATTGCGGAAGATCGGATGGCTCCGGCCGGATTGGCGCAGGTGGAGGCCGCGAAGGCCGACGGTCGGTGGGACAAGGCCTATGCCGGCTCGGCGACGATGACGATCCCGCAGGACTTCCTCGACGCCCTGGAAGCAAGGCCGAAGGCGAAGGCGTTCTTCCTGACGCTCGACCGCAAGAACCTTTACCCGATCTATTATCGCCTTCACACGGCGAAGAAGCCCGAGACGCGGGCCAAGCGGATGGAATTGATGCTGGCCCAGCTGGAACGCGGCGAGCGGTTTCACTGACCGGCGCGAGCGCTCCGGCCATAACGCCGCGGCAGCGGTCGGCGTCGCGGCCTTCGTCCGGGAACCGCTGCGAGGCTAGGGCTCTTGAGGCGATAGCTCAGGGCAGCAAGAGCTTGAGCAGGATCAGTCCTGCCAATCCAATGGCGATGATGACGGCCAGTGCGATCCAAGTCGGCCAACCCGGTCGTGGAAGAGAGCCGAAGCGCATGGCAGCCTCCTCAAGCGGCGAATGATGATCTGTCTGCGTCGGCCCCGGAAGGCAGAGGCTTACTTGTACTTCAAGGTCTCGTAGAAGAGCAGGCCGAGCACGCCCAGCGCGATGACGAGCCCCCAGACGGCCCAGTACCGCCAGCCTGCTGAAGGCAGGTTCCCAAACATGACAACTCCCTCCAGACCCGGATCATGCGCCCCGCAAGTGCGGAAATTGCGGCACGACCGCCGCATTCCGGGCGAGACCGGGCAGAAGGAGGTCCATTAAACCTTAGTCTTATGCCAAAAGTTGTGTGACTTAAGTCACAGACGAAGCTGCACAATGGGGCCATCATCGCGCCTTGCCTGCTAGGGCATAGGAGGGTGGGATGTCGCAGCAGAAGCAGAGCGCCGGTGAGCCCAGCCAGTTTGCTGTGAAGGAGCATGTCAAGCTGATGCTGAGAAAGATCCCTCGCAAAAGGGAGACTCGGCAGATGCAACGTTATGCTGCTTGAGAGAAGCGTCCAGCCAGAGCGTCGAACGCAAAACCGGGAACCGGTTTTGCGTGGCAAGATACGACAAAACAAGCGATGAGAGCATTGGCGCCAGGCTTTGAGCTCTCGCCGTGGGTGCCGTCAGAACGTATACCCAACCTTCACGCCGAAATTGGTCATACCGCGATTGTTCGAGCACAAGCCCGCGTTGGAAAGGTGCTCGATGGTTCCCATGAGGCTCCAGTTCGGGCTCAGACGAAAGCCGAGCGCCGCGGCTTCACGGAACAGAGCGCGGCAGCCGAGAGCCTCACGGTCGACCTCGATCGGGTCCGTCTCACCGTCGTGAACCGCCCCTCCGAAGCTGCCCTCGACGAAGATCGACGGCGTCAGGTCGAAGGTCCACGTGAAGCCCGCATAGGCAAAGCTCGTGTCATGGTCGAGATTGATGCTGCCGCCGATGTGAAGGCGAGGGATGAGGGCGTTCACGAGGGGGTCGGCTGCCGACCCGAGCTTAGGCGATAGGGCTTCCAATGTGAGGTTGACCGATCCGCTTTCCGGGCCGGTCGGATCCTGGGCCGTGAGCCCGAGGCGAAGCTCGGAGAGAAAGGCGGGAGCATAGACTTGCTGAGGAAGGGTTGGAATTACGCTCTTTTCGGTGAGATCCGCAGCGTTTGCTGCGCATCCGGCGGCCATCGCGACGAAACTCAGGACGATCAGCCTCTTCATCGATAACCCTCAGCGAATCAGCAACCTCCTAGTCATACCTCCCGACGGTTGTGCCAGTCGTTAAGGCAAAGCTGCGCTCTGCTCAAAAATCGGAAGTGCTGCATACCGGTGACACCTTCTGCAATGGTGTTGCAGAACAGGAGAGGCCATCCGCAAAGACCCGGTCGGGCCGGCGATCCGACCGATGAAGGGATCCGAGCCCATCGGGCCACGACGGGACCACGCGAGAGGCTTGGCGCTGTCCATCCGCTACCGTCGTCGGCGGCCTTTATGACGCCTTTATGTTTCGGGCAGCACTTCCCAATCGAGATTTGATTCCGATCAGGCGTAGCGTTCAGCCCTCATTGCAGGATGCTGTCATGTACGACCTAATCTATCTCCTTACAGGCCTTGGGTTCTTCGCGCTCATGGCGCTCTACGCCCGCGCGGCCGAGCGGCTCTGAGGGAGGCCGATCCATGTCTCTCGATCTTCTTCTCGGCGGCATCGTCGCCCTAGGCATCGCCGCGTATCTCGTCATGGCGCTCCTCAAGCCCGAACGCTTCTAGGAGGCCGACGTCATGACTCTCAACGGCTGGCTCCAGATCGCCATCGTTCTCGCAACCGTCCTCTTGGCGGCGGTGCCTCTCGGCACCTTCATGGCCAAGGTTTATGCCGGCAAGGGCACCTTCCTCTCGCCGGTGCTCGGCCCGGTCGAGCGCGGATTCTATGCCCTGGCGGGCATCGATCCCGCCCGGGAGCAGGGATGGCGCGCCTATGCGCTCGCCATGCTCCTGTTCAATGCGGCAGGGTTCGTGCTGCTTTACGCGCTTCTGAGGCTCCAAGGTTTCCTGCCCCTCAATCCGCAGGGCTTCGGGGCGCTCTCGCCTGACCTCGCCTTCAACACCGCCGTGTCGTTCGTCACGAACACGAACTGGCAGTCCTATGGCGGCGAGACCACCATGAGCCATTTCTCTCAGATGGCCGGGCTGACGGTGCAGAACTTCCTCTCTGCCGCCACGGGGCTCGCCCTCGCGGTGGCGCTCGTCCGGGGCTTTGCCCGCTCCAAGGCCGGGACCGTCGGCAATTTCTGGGTCGACATGACCCGCTCGACCCTCTACGTGCTCCTGCCGCTTTCCCTCGTCACGGCCATTCTGCTCGTGGCGCTCGGGATCCCGCAGACCATGCTCGCCTCGGTGGACGCCACGACGCTCGAAGGCGCGAAGCAGACCATCGCTCTCGGGCCCGTCGCCAGCCAGATCGCGATCAAGCAGCTCGGCACCAACGGCGGCGGCTTCTTCAACGTGAACGCCGCCCATCCCTTCGAGAACCCGACGGCGCTGGCGAATGTCGTCCAGGTTTGGCAGATGCTGGTGATCTCGGTTGCGGTGGTCTTCACCTTCGGCCGTCTCGTCGGCGACAGCCGACAGGCGCGCGCCTTGGTCTGGGTGATGGGCGTCCTGCTCGTGGCGGGCATCGCCGCCACCTACGCGGCGGAGGCGGCCGGAACGCCGGTTCTGCATTTGGCCGGCATCGACCTGGCCGACGGCAACATGGAGGGCAAGGAGGTCCGCTTCGGGCTCGCCCTGTCGGCTCTCTGGGCCGTCGTGACGACGGGCCTGTCATGCGGGGCGGTCAATGCCATGCATGCGAGCTTCACGCCCATCGGCGGCATGATCCCGATGTTCCTGATGCAGCTCGGCGAGATCCTGCCGGGCGGCGTCGGCTCCGGACTCTACGGCATCCTTGTCATGGCGATCATCGCGGTCTTCGTGGCGGGTCTCATGGTCGGCCGCACGCCCGAGTACCTCGGCAAGAAGATCGAGGCGAAGGAAGTCAAGATGGCGATGCTGGCGGTCCTGATCCTGCCGACAGCGATCCTCGGCTTCTCGGCCGTGGCCGCCGTGCTCCCGCAGGGGCTCGCGGGGCTTCTCAATGCCGGTCCGCACGGCCTGTCCGAGATCCTCTATGCCTACTCGTCGGCTGCGGGCAACAACGGCTCCGCCTTCGCCGGGCTCACGGCGAACTCGCCCTGGTACAACACGACGCTCGGCCTTGCGATGCTGCTCGGCCGCTTCGCCTACATCGTGCCGATGCTGGCCATCGCAGGCTCGCTGGCGGCGAAGACCAGGCTGGAGGCGTCGACCGGGACTTTCCCGACCCACGGCCCGCTGTTCGTCGGACTCCTGACCGGCATGATCCTGATCCTCGGCGGTCTCCAGTTCTTCCCGGCTCCCGCTCTCGGCCCCATCGCCGAGCAGGTGCTGATGCTGGCCGGCAAAACCTTCTGACAGGTGCTCCATGAGCAAACACATCCAACCAACCATCTCGATGCTCGATGGGGCGATCCTGCGCCAGGCGACGCTTGACGCCCTCAGGAAGCTCAATCCCGGCGATCTCGTTCGAAACCCCGTCATCTTCGTGACCGAGGTGGTGGCTCTTCTGGTCACCGTCCTCTTCGTTCGCGATCTCGCGACCGGTGAATCCGCGTTCTTCACGGGGCAGATCGCGGCCTGGCTCTGGTTCACGGTGATCTTCGCCAATTTCGCCGAGGCCGTGGCCGAGGGGCGGGGCCGCGCCCAGGCCGACACCCTGCGCCAGGCGCGCACGCAGACCGTCGCGAAGCGGCTTTGCGATCCCGAGCGCAAGGAGCTCCACCAGACGGTGTCGGCCCTCGATCTCGATGTCGGCGATCTCGTGCTGGTCGAAGCCGGCGACCTGATCCCGGGCGACGGCGAGGTGGTGGAAGGCATCGCGTCGGTCAACGAGGCCGCCATCACGGGCGAGTCCGCTCCCGTCATCCGCGAATCGGGCGGGGACCGCTCCGCCGTGACCGGCGGGACCGCGGTGATTTCGGACTGGCTCGTCGTGCGGATCACGGCGCCGCCCGGCTCCTCGTTCCTCGACAGGATGATCGCCCTCGTGGAGGGCGCCGAGCGGCAGAAGACGCCGAACGAGATCGCCCTCAACGTCCTGCTCGCGGGCATGACCATCGTGTTCCTGATCGCCGTGGTGACGCTGTCCGGGCTCGGGCGCTATTCCGGAGCCGATGTCCCGGTCCCGGTGCTGGTGGCGCTTCTCGTGACGCTGATCCCCACCACCATCGGCGGGCTGCTGTCGGCCATCGGCATCGCCGGCATGGATCGTCTCATCCGGTTCAACGTGCTCGCCATGTCCGGGCGGGCCGTGGAGGCCGCGGGCGACGTGGACACGTTGCTCCTCGACAAGACCGGCACCATCACCTTCGGCAACCGCATGGCATCGGAGATCATTCCGGTCTCCGGCGTCTCGGACCGCGAAGCGGCCGAAGCTGCGTTGCTCGCGAGCCTCGCGGACGAGACGGCGGAGGGCCGCTCCATTGTCACGCTCGTGCAGGAAAAGTACGGCGTGGCAGCGCCCGAGCAATCGCCGGAGACGTCGCGCTTCATCGAGTTCTCGGCAACGACGCGCCTTTCGGGTGTCGACCTCGGCAATCGGTCCCTTCGCAAGGGAGCGGTCGATGCGGTGCTCCGCTTCGTCCGTGACGCCAGCGGCCGAACCGTCGAGGATCAGGGCTTCGCCGCCGCCGTCGACCGTATCGCTCGCTCGGGAGGGACTCCGCTCGGGCTGGCGGACGGGAGCAGGCTTCTGGGCGTCATTCACCTCAAGGACGTGGTCAAGCCCGACATCAAGGAGCGTTTCTCCGAGTTGCGGCGCATGGGCATCCGCACCGTCATGGTGACCGGCGACAATCCGGTCACGGCCGCCGCAATCGCCTCGGAGGCGGGCGTCGACGATTTCATCGCCGAGGCCACGCCGCAGGACAAGCTCGACTACATCCGTCGGGCGCAGACGGAGGGCCGACTCGTGGCCATGTGCGGCGACGGCACGAACGACGCTCCGGCGCTGGCGCAGGCCGATGTCGGCGTGGCGATGCAGTCCGGCACGCAGGCCGCCCGCGAGGCCGGCAACATGGTCGATCTCGACTCCAATCCGACCAAGCTCATCGAGATCGTCGGCATCGGCAAGCAGCTCCTGATGACGCGAGGATCGCTGACGACGTTCTCTATCGCCAACGACGTGGCGAAGTATTTCGCCATCATCCCGGCCCTGTTCGTGGCAGCAATTCCCGAACTCGGCGCCCTCAACATCATGGAGCTGTCGACGCCGCAGAGCGCGATCCTGTCCGCGGTGATCTTCAACGCCTTGATCATCATCGCTCTGATCCCGCTGGCCCTGCGCGGCATTTCCTACCGACCGCTCGGGGCAGCGACTCTGCTGCGCCGGAATCTGCTCGTCTACGGCCTCGGCGGGCTCGTCGTGCCCTTCATCGGCATCAAGATCATCGACCTCGCCGTCACGGCGATCGGCTGGGCCTGAAAGGAACCGCCATGTCCCATCTCCGTCCCGCGCTCGTTCTGCTCATCCTGTTCACCGCCTTGACCGGGATCGTCTATCCCTTCGCCGTCACAGGCATCGGACAGATCGTCTTTCCGGCGCAGGCCAACGGCAGCCTGATCGTGCAGGAAGGCCGCGTCATCGGCTCCGATCTCATCGGGCAGGCATTCACATCCGATCGGTATCTCTGGCCGCGTCCCTCGGCCACGAGCACTGCCGATCCTACGGATCCGACCAAGACCGTGGATGCGCCCTACAACGCCGCGGCCTCGACCGGCTCCAATCTGGGGCCGACCTCCCAGAAGCTGGCGGAACGCCTGACGGGAGCTGCGGAGACCTGGCGTCAGGTGGGCCTCCCGCTGCCGATCCCCGGCGATGCCGTCACCACCTCCGGCAGCGGCCTCGACCCGCACATCTCCCCGGCTTTCGCGATGGCGCAGGCTCCCCGCATCGCTGCGGCCCGGAAGCTTACGGAGGAGCAGATCCGGCGGGTGATCGAAGCGTCGACCGAAGGGCGTGCCTTCGGGGTCTTCGGAGAGCCTCGGGTCAACGTCCTGCGCGTCAATCAAGCCCTCGACAGGCTGGGCGTGCAGGGAGGAGGGCGCGATGTATCTTGATACGATGGAGGCGTAAGCCCTCATGGCCCTGACCGAAACGCCGCGTGCCTCGCCCGATGCGCTGCTCACCCTCGCCAATCGGGAGGGGCGCGGCCGCCTCAAGATCTTTCTCGGGGCGGCCCCCGGCGTGGGCAAGACCTACGCCATGCTGCAGGCTGCGCGGGCGGCGCGCGAGGAGGGGGCGGAGGTCCTCGTCGGTCTCGTCGAAACCCATGGGCGCCAGGAAACGGAGGAACTTCTCCAGGGCCTCGAGATCCTGCCCCGCCTGTCCGTTCCGTATCGCGGCCGGATGGTGCAGGAATTCGACCTCGACGCCACCCTGCGACGCCATCCACGGCTCGTCCTCGTCGATGAATATGCCCACACGAATGCCTCGGGCAGCCGCCATCCGAAGCGATGGCAGGATATCGAGGAATTGCTGGCGGCGGGAATCGACGTCTGGACGACGCTGAACATTCAGCATCTCGAAAGCCTGAACGATGTCGTCCAGCGCATCACGCGGATCCGCGTGCGCGAAACCGTACCCGACGCCGTCTTCGACGAGGCCGACGAACTGGTTCTCGTCGACCTCCCGCCGGACGAGCTCCTCAAGCGGCTGGCCGAGGGCAAGGTCTACGTGCAGGACACGGCGGCTCGTGCCGTCGACAACTTCTTTCGTCCCAACAATCTCGTGGCGCTGCGTGAACTGGCGCTGCGCCGCGCGGCCGAGCGCATCGACAGCGACCTGCTCGAGCGCATGCAGGGCGGCGGTGTAGAAGGCCCATGGGCCGCCGGCGAACGCATCCTGGTCTGCGTCGGCGCCGACGAAATCTCCCCGGCGGTCGTGCGTCACGCCAAGCGCCTCGCGGAAGCGATCGGCGCGCCCTGGACGGCGGTGACCGTCGAGCGTCCGAGCGAGAGTCTCGACAGCGGCCAGCGCCATCGCGTGGACGAGACGCTCCAGCTCGCCGCCCGGCTCGGCGCCGACGAGGCCAAGACGCTGGTGGCCGGCGACATGGTGCAGGAACTCCTGCGGTTCGCCCGGTTTGAGAACGTCACCCAGATCGTGGTAGGACGATCCCGGGGTGGATGGTGGTCCGAATTCCTCGGACGCTCGCTGCCGCATCAGCTGGTACACCACGCCGAGGATATCGCCATTCACGTCGTGACCGCCAAGGATGGACAGGCTCGGAAGGTGCGCTGGTGGAGCCGCCTGCGAAGCGTCAAGCTGAACCAGGCCTGGGCTCCCTTCCTGTGGTCGGCGCTCGCCGTGGCCGGAGCCGTCGCGGTCGGTCTGGCGATGACGTCCGTCGTGTCCCTGCCGAACATCTCCATGGTGTTCCTGGTGGCGGTGCTGTTCGCCGCCGTACGCTTCGGGATCTGGCCCGCCGTCGTCAGTTCGATCCTGTCGTTTCTGGGCTACAATTTCTTCTTCATCGATCCCCTCTACACGTTCACGGTCGCGCGGCCGCACGAATTGCTGGCCCTCTTCATCTTCCTCGGCGCGGCCGTGCTCACCTCGGCGCTCGCCGGGCGAGCACGGGAGCAGGCTGCGGCGGCCGTGAGCCGGGCCCGGGCGACGAGGCGGCTTTACGAGTTCACCCGCCGCCTCTCCAGCTTCCCCGATGCGAATGCGGTGGCCGAGGGAGTCGTCGTGGAGCTCAACGGCTATCTCAACCGACCCGCGGCGCTCCTCCTGCCCCAAGGCGACACCCTCGAGCTTGCGGCCTCCTGGCCGCCGGAGGACCACCTCGACACCGCCTCCGCTTCGGCGGCACGCTGGGCCTACGAGAAGGACGAGGCTGCCGGCACCGGAACGGATACGCTGCCGTCGGCGCGCTGGATCTTTCTGCCATTGCGCTCGGCGCACGGCCGCGTCGGCGTCCTGGGTGTCGCTCTCGACGGGGCCGCCCTCGATCCGGAGATCCGCACCCTGGTCGAGACGGTGGCCGAGCTGACGGCGGCCGCCCTCGAGCGGGCGCGGCTGACGCGTGAGATCGTCGTGGCCAACACGGCCGCCGAATCGGAGCGGGTGCGCAACACGCTGCTGGCCTCGATCAGTCACGATTTTCGAACGCCCCTTGCGTCCATTCTCGGCGCTGCGACGAGCCTGATCGACTATGGGCCGAGGCTGTCGGAGCCTGCCCGACGCGACCTGCTGGATCAGGTCAAGGACGAGGCGGAGCATCTCGACCGGATGGTCCGCAACCTTCTGTCGATGACCCGCGTAGAGGCGGGGGCCCTCGAGCTTCGCCGCGACTGGGTCGACGTCCGGGAGGTGTTCGACAGGGTTGTCGCTCTTGCCAGGAGACGGGGTGCGACACAGGCCCTTCGTGTCGATGTCGATCCGGAGCTGCCCTTCGTGCAGGCGGATGCCTCCCTGCTCGATCAGGCCTTGGCCAACGTCCTCGGCAATGCGGTCCGCTATGCGGGTGCGGACGCAAGGGTGGAGCTTGCGGCCCGGCGTGAGGGCCGGGACGTCGTGCTGTCCGTCACGGATAACGGGCCCGGTATCTCTCCGGCTCTGCTCCCGAAGGTCTTCGAGAAGTTCGCGCGCGGCCGGGGGCAGGACGGCGATGGCGGCGAGGGCACCGGGCTGGGATTGGCCATTGCCAAAGGGATCGTCGACGCACATGGCGGTGTCATCGCGGCGGAGAGCCCTCTCGCGAATGGGCAGGGCACCCGGATCGTGATCCGGCTGCCCTTGGAGGAGATGAGACCATGACCCATCCGATGCGGGTGCTCGTCATCGATGACGAGCCGGCGATCCATCGTTTCCTCAGGCCCGCCCTAGAGGTGAACGAGTACGAGGCGATCAGCGCCGCCACGGCGGCCGAGGGTTTGAAGCGCATCGCCGGGGATGCTCCCGACGTGGTCGTGCTCGATCTCGGATTGCCCGACATGGACGGCAAGGATGTGATCGTCCGCGTGCGCGAATGGTCCGATGTGCCAATCATCGTGCTCTCGGCCCGCGATCGCGAGGCCGAGAAGATCGCCGCCCTCGATCTCGGCGCCGACGATTTCGTCAACAAGCCGTTCGGGACGGGCGAGCTCATGGCCCGGCTGCGCACCGCCTTGCGCCATCGCATGCAGCGCAAGGGCGAGACGCCGCTCGTCAGCGTCGGCGGGCTGGAGATCGATATTCCCCGCCGCCGGGTCGCGTGGCAAGGCAGCGACGTCCTTCTCAGCCCGAAGGAGTTCGAACTGCTCGCCTTCCTGGCCCGTCATGCGGGAAAGGTGGTGACGCACAAGCAGATCCTCACCGCCGTCTGGGGCGCGGCGCACGAGAACGACACCCAGTACCTTCGCGTCTATGTCGGCCAGCTCCGGCAGAAGATCGAGCCGAACCCGTCCGACCCCCGGTTCATCCTCACCGAGCCGGGCATCGGCTACCGCCTGCTGGATGTCGCCTAGCGTTATTTCCCCTGGCGCGGCCTCTTTATGCGGCCTTTATATCCGGCTGCCCAAATTCCAATCGATTTTTTATGCGATCCTGACGATGTCTGATCGGAGAGGTTCGGGCGGGCTCGCCCTCCCTGAGGCGGCGACCTGTCGCGGCCCGTTTGGACAACCAGGATGTGGTCGAAGCAAAATCCGGTGCGGGAGCTCCGCTCCCTTCTGTCTCGGATCGAGGCGGCCTCCCAACCGCAGGTCGGCCTCGTGGCCGAGGTGCTGGAGCGTGCCTGTCCGCGCCTGAAGACGGCCCTCGATCCCAACGTTCTCGTGCTGCGCCTGATCGAGGCCGAGGCATGGGTCGATCTGGGCTTCTGGCTGATCGGCTGGGAGCTGCCGGATTGGGCGATCCATCGCCTGTCCTGCGACGATAGCCGCTGGAGCTGCGCGATATGCGTCCGCGGGCTGGCGCTCAATTGGGTCGATGACGTGGCCGAGTTTCAGCACGAGGACCCGGCGCTCGCGGTTCTGGGCGCCTTCGTCCAGGCCCAGGTCCAGAAGGCCCAAGGCTTCGGCCAGAGCAACGTCACGGTATTCAGGCGTGTGGATAGGTCGGGCGCGGCCTCCATCGGCCACGAGGTGGAGAGATAAATGACCGCTACGGCTTCAAGCCAGCCCGGTCCGGCGGAGCCGACGGCCCAGCCGGGGCCCCCGCATACGTCCGGCTTCTGGATCCTGACGCTCGGTACATTGGGCGTCGTCTACGGGGACATCGGCACGAGCCCCCTTTATGCCCTCAAGGAATCCCTCTCGGCCGCAGCCGCGGGCGGCACCGTCACGCGCGAGATGGTGTTCGGCATCGTGTCGCTGATCCTGTGGGCGCTGATCTTCATCGTCACGATCAAGTACGTGCTGTTCATCCTGCGCGCGGACAACAACGGCGAGGGCGGCACGCTCACGCTCATGGCGCTCGCCCAGCGAGCCATGGGCCATAACGTCCTGCTGATACCCCTGCTCGGCATGATCGGCGCCGCCCTGTTCTACGGCGATGCCATCATCACCCCGGCCATCTCGGTGCTCTCGGCCGTCGAGGGCCTGACCGTCGCGAGCCCCGCCTTCGAGCATTACGTGCTTCCGCTCAGCCTCTTGATCCTGACGGGCCTGTTCGCCGTGCAGAGCCAGGGCACGGCCCGTGTGGCCGCCTGGTTCGGCCCGATCACGGCGGTTTGGTTCGTGCTCATGGCCATCGGCGGGCTCGTCCACATCGCGGACGATCCGAGCATCCTGGCCGCGATCAGCCCCACCTACGGCGTCGTGTTTCTCGCGACCCACGGCACGGCGGGCCTGTTCGCCCTCGGGGCGGTGTTCCTCGCCGTGACCGGCGCCGAGGCGCTCTATGCCGACATGGGCCATTTCGGCCGACGCCCGATCCAAACCGCCTGGCTGGGACTGGTCCTGCCGTGTCTCGCCCTGAACTACATCGGCCAGGGTGCGCTCCTCCTGGCCGATCCGGCCAAGATCGAGAACCCGTTCTTCCTGCTCTATCCCGACTGGGCGCTCCTCCCGATGGTCGGCATGGCGACCATCGCCACGATCATCGCCAGCCAGGCGGTGATCACCGGCGCGTTCTCCATCACGCAACAGGCGATCCAGCTCGGACTCCTGCCGCGCATGGAGATCCGCTGGACCTCCGAGACGGAGAAGGGCCAGATCTACGTGCCGAAGATCAACTTCCTGCTCCTCGTCGCCGTACTGCTCCTGGTCGTCATGTTCAGGAGTTCGAGCGCCCTGGCGCATGCCTATGGTCTTGCGGTCACGGGAACGATGGTGGTGACCGCCATCATGGCGTTCTTCGTGGTCTGGCGGTTCTGGAAATGGTCGTTCTGGGCCTCGGTCGCCGTGATCGCGCCCTTCCTGGCGGTCGACACGATCTTCCTGGCCGCCAATGCCCTCAAGATCCCGCAGGGCGGCTGGATGCCGCTGCTGGTCGGCGCGCTCCTGGTCCTGCTCATGGTGACATGGCGGCGCGGAACCCGCATCCTGTTCGACAAGACCCGAAAGGTGGACGTGCCGATGACCGAACTCATCAGCATGCTGCAGAAGAGCCAGCCTCACCGGGTGAAGGGCACCGCCGTGTTCATGACCAGCGATCCCGAAGTTGCGCCCGCGGCCCTGCTGCACAACCTCAAGCACAACAAGATCCTGCATGAGAAGAACGTGGTGCTGACGGTCAAGACCGCCGACGCCCCGCGCGTGGCGGACGACGAGCGCGTCCGGATCGAGTCTCTCGGAGACTCATTCTGGCGGGTGAGCATGACCTACGGCTATATGGAAGCGCCGAACATCCCGCGTGGCCTCGTGCTCCTGCGCAAGCAGGGCTTCAAGTTCGACATCATGGCGACGTCGTTCTTCGTCTCGCGCCGCTCGATCCGGCCCTCGGTGCATGGCGGCATGCCGTTCTGGCAGGACAAGCTGTTCATCAGCCTGGCGAAGTCGGCGAGCGACGCCACCGACTTCTTCCAGATCCCCACCGGGCGCGTGGTCGAAGTCGGCACCCAGGTGACCGTCTGAGCCCGACGGCTGTTCGGGATCCCGTCTTCAGGAGATCATCGATCGCCGCCATGCGCCCGGGCTCGAGCCGACGCTGCGGGTGAAGACACGTGTGAAATAGCTTTGATCGCCGAAGCCGCAGATGAGCGCGATATCCGCCAGAGGAAGCGTCGAGGACAGAAGAAGGCCTTTGGCTTCCTGGATGCGGAGCTGGGTCAGGTACTGGTGGGGTGACATCCCGGTCGTGCGCCGGAACGCCTTGGCGAAGTAGCTCGGCGTGAGCCGGCATTCCCGCGCGATGTCGCTGATGGTCACATGGGCCGACAGGCGCGAGTGCATGATCTCCTTCGCCCGCCGCTCCTGCCAGGAAGCCAGGCCGCCGCTGGACGTCGGGGCGACCCGCATGCCTCCGTAGTTCTGGGCGAAGTAGGTGAGGAGGCTCAGCGCGATATGATCCACGAAGAGCTGGTTCGTTTCCAGAAGATCCGGTGTCGAGAGCAGGAACGAGCTCATCGCACCCAGCGTGGCGTCCGTTGCGTCGGGCAGAGAGCGAAGGCTCGAAACGGGTGAGGCGCCGCGCTCGTAGGCGAGGTCGTCCAAGGCATCCTTGCGGATGTAGAACTGCAGGGTATCGAACGCGCCGCGCACGCGGCTGCGGGGATCCTCGGACAGGTCGATGGCGTTCACGGTACCCGCGCCGAAGCCGCGAGAGTAGCGCATGCGTCCATCGGACCAGAACTCATGCTCTTCCACGTCCTTCAGCTTGTACGTGATGCTGAACGCGCTCTCGGGCGCGATGGACGCCGTCCTGTCCCGATCCTGGCGCTCGCAGGTCAGGCGCGTCACGGCGAGCGACAGGCGGTCCTTCCTGGAAACATGGAGAACTTTCCGGCTCACCATCTCCAGATGGCGTCCGAGCCGGCCGCCGAAGAGGCCGGCATCGTTTGTCTCCTGAATGGTTGCCATGGTCCTCTCGCTCCGCTCGGTTGGTATCGCGGCAAAACTTGTTCAAACCTCAGGACCGGCTGGTCGGATGCGCCGATAATCCTTTCATTCAGCGTCCTCGAAGAAGTGACGTCCACATTCCGGCAGCAGCGGCAGGAGCTGCTGAAGCTCGTCCCTTCGCATCTCCAGAGAAGATGGCAGTTTAAGGGTCCTGCCGAGCGTTTCGTAGCTTTCGTCGAACTCGAAGCCCGGTTCGTCCGTCGCGATCTCCAGCAGAAGCCCGCAGGTCGAGCGGAATTTGACGGCACGGTAATAGGTTCTGTTCCTCACCTCATCGGCGATGATCCCGTATCGATCACGGAGTTCCCTCACCATCGTGGCCAGGTCGGCGGCATCGTGGGCCCGTATGGCCACATGGTGGATGCTGCCCGCACCGAGCTGGCCACGGGCCAGTCGCTTCGCCTCATCAAGGGTCACCACGCCGCCCGCTCCTCCATGCGCCTCGAGGCGGGAGAGGTTGCCGACAGTGCTGCATCGTGCGAAGCCGAAGACCTCGCGGAACATCTCGATCAGCGGATCGGCCCTGCGGACTTTCAGCACGAGGTCGTGAAGGCCCTGGATCGCACAATCGTCCGGCACATGCGGGTTCCTCCACGGACCGTCCGACACGGGCTCGTCTTTTTCCACCAGGGAGAGCGAGGCGCCGTCCGGATCTTCCAGGAGCACGCTGCGCTCACCGAAAGCGGTCTCGACACGATCGTGACGAACCCCGGCAGCCTGAAGGCGCTGCGCCCACCAGTCCAGGGAGCCGTCAGGAACACGGAAGGTGGTCGCCCAGGCCTCGCATGCTCCCAACCTTCCGCGCTGAACCCGTTGCCAGGGAAGCAGGGTGAACAACGTGCCCGGCCTGCCTTTCTCGTCGCCCATGCAGAGATGGAAGCTACCCGGATCCTCGTAGCTCACGGTGCGCTTGACGAGCCGCATGCCCAGGAGGCCCGCATAGAAGCGGCAGCTTCGCTCGGCATCGCTCGATATCAGGGTGATGTGATGGAGGCCGCGTCCGACCATGCGCAACTCCGATAACTCGATGGCACGACCATAGACAGATCGCGTTCCGCTTGTCTCGTCCGCTTTTGTCACGCGGCCCGGTTGCTGTCCATCTGACGACCAAATCGTCCAAGAGCGTCGCAAATCCTACAAGGTTCCGAGCTTGGCATTATGATATGTCGGTCCTGTGCTCCCCCACCAACAGGACCTGGCCATGCCCATCAAAGCGACCCCGACACCCGGCTCGAATCTGCTCACGCCCTCCGATCACACATTGATCCTGATCGACTTCCAGTCGCAGATGTCGTTCGCCACGAAATCGATCGATGCTGTCAATCTGCGCAACAATGCAGCTTTGATCTCGGAGGCGGCCGCGGGCTTCAAGGTCTCGACGATTCTGACGACGGTGGCCGAGAAGAGCTTCTCGGGCCCGATGTTCTCGGAGATCACGGATGCCTTCCCGGGGCAGGCGCTTCTCGATCGCACCTCCATGAATACCTGGGAGGATGCCGCCGTGATCGAAGAGGTGAACCGCATCGGTAAAAGCCGGATCGTCCTGGCAGGCCTGTGGACGTCCGTCTGCATCGTCGGCCCGGCCCTGTCGGCCCTCGATCAGGGGTTCGAGGTCTATGTGATCGCGGATGCGTGCGGCGACGTCTCGGAGGAGGCGCACGAGCGGGCCATGGAGCGCATGGTGCAGGCAGGCGCCAGGCCCATGACGTCGCTTCAGTATCTGCTCGAACTGCAGCGCGATTGGGCTCGCGTCGACACGTATGACTTGACCACAGGGATCGCCAAGAAGCTCGGTGGCTCGTATGGGCTCGGCATCGTCTACGCAAAGACGATGTTCGGCGCGAGCGAAGGCGCCCACACGGCCCAGGCCGCCGAATAACCGCTGCCGGGCAGGCCGTCATGTCGAGATCGGCCTGCCTCCATGCTTGCAGCAACCCGTCGATCCGAACGCGAGGATAACGGGAGATACGACATGTCCACCACCCATGACCGCCGCACGGTCGTCGGCGGGCTCGGCGCAATGGCCGCCGGGCTTGCCTCTCCCAAAGGCCTGGAGGCGCAGACGATGAACGCAATCGCCGACCTGATCCTGTTCAACGGCAGGATCACCACCCTCGACCGTCAGAACCCGGAAGCAACGGCCGCGGCCATCCGCGACGGACGTTTCGTTGCAGTGGGCAGCGAACGCAACGTGATGCTTCTGGCCGGGCCGGCGACCCGGCGGATCGACCTCAAGGGGCGGCGCGTCATCCCGGGTCTGATCGACAGCCACATGCACATCATCCGCGGTGGACTGAACTACAACATGGAACTGCGCTGGGACGGGGTGCGCTCCCTGGCCGATGCGATGCGCATGCTGAAGGACCAGGTCGATCGCACGCCCGCCCCACAATGGGTCCGCGTCGTCGGCGGTTTCTCGGCGCATCAGTTCGCCGAGAAGCGCCTGCCCACCCTCGATGAGATCAACACGGTGGCGCCCGACACGCCCGTCTTCATCCTGCATCTTTACGACCGTGCGCTGTTGAATGCCGCGGCCCTGCGTGCGGTCGGCTACACCAAGGAGACGTCGAATCCGCCCGGTGGCGAGATCCAGCGCGATGCCCACGGCAATCCCACAGGCGCGCTCATCGCCAGGCCCAACGCCACCATTCTCTATGCGACGCTGGCCAAGGGGCCGAAGCTGCCGCCCGAATACCAGAAGAACTCGACGCGCCATTTCATGCGCGAGGTGAACCGCCTGGGCGTCACGGGCGTCATCGATGCGGGTGGCGGATTCCAGAATTATCCGGACGATTATGCGATCATCGAGGAGCTGCACCGGGACGGTCAGCTCACCGTGCGCCTGGCCTACAACCTCTTCACCCAGAAGCCGAAGGAAGAGCTCAAGGACTTCGACACCTGGGCCAAACAGGTGAAGCCGGGGCAGGGCGACGACCTCTACCGTCACAACGGTGCCGGCGAGATGCTGGTCTACACGGCGGCGGATTTCGAGGACTTCAGGGTGGAGCGGCCCGACATGCCGCCCTCCATGGAAAGCGATCTCGAGCCGGTCGTGCGGCTGCTCGCCGAGAACCGCTGGCCGTGGCGGCTGCATGCCACCTACAACGAGACCATCACCCGCGCCCTCGATGTCTTCGAGAAAGTCGACCGGGATGTCCCGCTGCAAGGGCTGAACTGGTTCATCGACCATGCGGAGACCATCGACGACCGCAACATCGACCGCATCGCGGCGCTCGGCGGCGGCATCGCGGTCCAGCACCGCATGGCGTTCCAGGGCGAGGATTTCGTCGAGCGCTACGGCAGCAAGGCGGCCGAGCGCACGCCACCGATCCGCCGCATGATGGAGGCGGGCGTTCCGGTCGGAGCCGGGACGGATGCGACGCGCGTTGCGTCCTACAACCCCTGGGTCTCGCTGTCCTGGCTCGTGACCGGAAAGACCCTCGGCGGACTGACCCTCTATCCGGCCGCGAACCGACTCGATCGCGAGACCGCCCTGCGGCTCTGGACCGAAGCCAACACGTGGTTCTCGACGGAAGAAGGCAAGAAGGGCCAGATCAAGGCGGGCCAGCTGGCCGATCTCGCGGTCCTCTCCGACGATTACTTCTCCGTGCCGGAAGACGACATCCAGGACATCACCTCCGTGCTGACCCTGCTCGGCGGCAACCCGGTTCACGGTGACGCCGAGTTCAAGGATCTGGCGCCGTCCCTGCCGCCTCCCATGCCGGACTGGTCGCCCGTGGCGCGCTTCGGCGGCTACCAGCAGCGGGCTGAGAATGACGCCCAGGCGAAATACGCTTTCGCGGCGGCATGCGGCTGCGCCAACAGCTGCGGCGTCCATGGCCACGCCCATGCGGGGGCCTGGGCCGGCAACGTGCCGGCGTCCGATTCCCGGTCGTTCTGGGGTGCGCTCGGCTGCTCCTGCTGGGCCTTCTGAGGAGGTGTCATGAGCGATATCACCGTTCCTCGCCTCGTCGCCCAGGTCCTGTCTTGGCCCGCGGCCGATTACATGGCCCGGCTGGCGCTCGCATCCCCGTTCCTGATCAGCGGGGTCGGCAAGCTCTCGGATTTCAATGGCGCCCGCGAAGAGGTCCTTGAGCTCGGCCTCCGTCCCGCCGCGCTCATGGCGGCCGCCGTCATCGTCACGCAGCTTTGCGGATCCATCCTGTTCCTGACCCAGCGCTATTGCTGGCTGGGAGCCGGCATCCTTGCGGCATTCACGGCCGTCGCCACGCTCCTGGCGCATCCCTTCTGGGGCTCCGACGGCCCGGTTCGACGCCGTCAAACCGCAATCTTCTTCGAGCATGTCGCCATCGTCGGCGGATTGGCCGTCGCGGCCCTCTTTGCCCATGGAACGGAGCACCTCCAATGACGCAAGGCCCCGTGACCACGCAAGCCGCTGCTTCGGCTCCTCCAGGCACCTTCGCGCCGCTGCACCACCGCCTGTTCGCGGTCATCTGGGCGGCCACCGTGCTGGGCAACATCGGCACCTTCATGCGCGATGTCTCCTCCTCGTGGCTCGTCACGGACCTGTCGGCGTCGCCCGCCGCCGTGGCCATGATCCAGGCAGCCGGGACGCTTCCCGTTTTCCTCTTCGCCATTCCCGCCGGCGTCCTGTCGGACATCCTCGACCGCCGCCGTTTCCTGATCATGATCCAGATCGGTCTCGGTCTCGTCAGCTCATGCCTCGCCGTGCTGGCCTGGACCGGCAACGTCACCGTGGAGGGCCTGATCCTGCTCACGTTCCTCGGCGGGACCGGAGCCGCGCTCGCGACGCCGGCCTGGCAGGCGATCACGCCGGAGCTGGTGCCCAAGGCCGACATCAAGGGCGCGGTCGCGCTCAATTCCCTCGGCATCAACATCGCGCGCTCCATCGGCCCCGCGCTGGGCGGCTTCATTCTGGCGGCGCTCGGCGCAGCCGCAGTCTATGGCCTCGACGTCCTCACCTATGTGATCGTGAGCGCCGCCCTGTTGTGGTGGCGGCCGAAGGTGGATGCAGGCAACGATCTGCGCGAGCATTTCGGCGGCGCCCTGCGCGCCGGAATCCGCTACGCCCGTGCCAGCCGCAGCCTTCACCGCGTCCTCTGGCGCACGGTTCTGTTCTTCGGCTTCGCCAGCGCGGTCTGGGCGCTTCTTCCCCTCGTCGCCCGCCAGGAGATCGGCGGCGGCCCGGGGTTCTACGGCCTCATGCTCGGCAGCGTCGGCGCCGGTGCGATCTGCGGCGCCCTCGCGATGCCCCGCGCCAGGGCCCGCCTGGGTCAGGACGGTCTGGTTCTCGCCGCGACCCTGATCACCGCGGGCGCAACCATCCTTCTCGCATTGACCGATTTCGAAGCCGTCGGCCTCGTCGCGACCTTCGTGCTCGGGACGGCCTGGATCACCATGCTGACGACCCTCAACGGGACGATGCAGGCCATCCTGCCGAACTGGATCCGGGGGCGAGGCCTGGCAATCTATCTGACGGTCTTCAACGGCGCCATGGCGGCCGGGAGCCTGGGCTGGGGTCTCGTGGCGCAGACGATGGGCACCGACGCCACCTTGATCGTCGCCGGAACCGTTCTGGCCTTGAGCGGCATCCTGGCCCATCGGGCGCCGCTGCCGAAGGGAGAGAGCGATCTCACGCCGTCCCTGCACTGGCCGGAGCCAGCCCTCGCGGAACCGGTCGCTCACGATCGCGGCCCGGTCATGATCATGGTGACCTACCGCGTCGCCCAGGACGACCGCGCCGGCTTCCTGAAGGCGCTCCGCAGGCTCTCCGAGGAGCGGCGCCGCGACGGAGCCTATGCCTGGGGCCTGTCCGAGGACGCGGCCGACCCGGAACGCATGGTGGAGTGGTTCTTCGTGGAATCCTGGGCCGAGCACCTGCGCCAGCACAGGCGCGTCTCGAAGGAGGATGCGGATCTTCAGGCGGAAGCCGTCCGTTTCCACCGAGGTCCTGAGGCACCCTTGGTCGAGCACTTCCTCGGCATCAATCCCGGCATCGGCGGAAAGGGATGAGCGGGAGCAGGCCGCGCCCACTCCTATGAGCCCCATCGAGACGCGAGCGTGCCTTACCGCCGCCGCGGTCACGACCGATCGTTCTGTTCCGTCGGTTGAACAGCACGCGGCAAGGACAGACCAGCCGACACGCAATGGAGCCATTCATGGATACGATCACCACGCAGGACGGCACGCGCATCTTCTTCAAGGATTGGGGTCCGAAGGGTGCCCAGCCGATCATGTTCCATCACGGCTGGCCCCTCAGCGCCGACGACTGGGACGCGCAGATGCTCTTCTTCCTCTCGAAGGGATATCGGGTCATCGCCCATGACCGTCGTGGACACGGCCGCTCCGAGCAGGTCCCCGAGGGGCACGACATGGACCACTACGCCGCCGACGCCTTCGCGGTCGTCGAAGCCCTCGATCTGAAGAACGCCGTCCATATCGGCCATTCGACGGGCGGCGGCGAGGTCGCCCGCTATGTCGCCAAGCACGGCGAGCCCGCAGGCCGCGTCGCCAAGGCGATCCTGGTCTCGGCGGTTCCGCCGCTGATGCTCAAGACCGCCGCCAACCCGGAAGGCCTGCCGATGGACGTGTTCGACGGCTTCCGCGCGGGGCTCGCGGCTAATCGCGCGCAGTTCTTCCGCGATGTTCCCGCCGGCCCGTTCTACGGCTTCAATCGCGAGGGCGCGACGGTTCACGAGGGTGTCATCCAGAACTGGTGGCGTCAGGGCATGATGGGCAGCGCCAAGGCGCATTACGACGGCATCAAGGCCTTCTCGGAAACCGACCAGACGGAGGATCTCAAGGCGATCGGCGTTCCGACCCTCGTCCTGCACGGTGAGGACGATCAGATCGTTCCGATCGCGGACGCGGCGCTGAAGTCGATCAAGCTTTTGAGGAACGGGACGCTCAAGACCTATCCCGGCTTCTCGCACGGCATGCTGACCCTCAATGCCGACAGGCTCAACACCGACATGCTGGCCTTCATCCAGGGCTGAGAGCACGGCGGGGAGAGGGATCCATGGCGTTGCGCCCGATCGTGGAATCCCTCCTCCTCCGCTGCTCCCCGGCCGGGAATGACATCCACCACGTCGTGTGGCCGGCCTCGTGCCGGCCATGTCGGTTCGGTGAAACGCGGCACTCTTCTCATCGAGATCACCGGCACAAGGCCGGTGATGACGGGGAGGGGCGCCACCTGTCGTCCGAGGCCGCGCCGTGATTGCCGCCTGCCACGAGCGATGATGCGAACAGGGGCTTAAGACCGCCAGCCCTGCCGCCAAATCATTGTGACAACCGTTCCTGGCTGCTCGCGCGAGCCAGCGCTACTGCGTCGGGACCCGCCGGGAAGCGGAGTTGTCCGGTCTCATCGTTCGCGGCGTGCCATACCGCCTCGGCCACGTCGGTCTCTTTCGTTACCGCGGCAGGTTGCGCAATGGCAGCGAAGATGGGCCGCGCAAACGATGCGTATGCCTCGGGGATCAACTCATCGATGCGGAGATCCGTATTCTGGGCGAAACGCGTGCTTGGGCCATAGCCCGGCTCGACCAGTTTGACACGCACGTTGAACGGTTCGAGCTCATGAGCGAGCGATCCTGTGAAACCCTCGACCGCCATTTTGCTCGCAGTATACGCGGCGACCAGCGGCATCGGCGCAAGCGCCACGCTGGAGGTCACGTTCACCACCACGCCGGATCTCTGCGCACGGAACTGGGGCAGCACCGCCTGCGTCATCGCCATCACGCCGAACGTGTTGGTTTCGAACACCCGGCGAACCTGGGCCAACGGAGTCGCCTCGAAGGCGCCGAACAGTCCGATGCCCGCATTGTTGACGAGAACATCGATGGGCCCGCTCGCCCCTAGCGCCGCGGCGATGCTTTCGGGCTTGGTCACGTCGAGCGGCATCACGCTGAGGCGCTCGGATCGAGGCAGAATCCCCTCCCATGGCGTGCGCATCGTGGCGATGACGTTCCAACCCTTCGCGTGGAAGAGGCGTGCGGTCTCAAGGCCGTAGCCGGACGAGCAACCCGTTATCAATATCGTTTTCATCGTGGTTTCCTTCGTGATGCCAGTGCCGTAGCATTAGCCCCGCCAATCAGGACTATCCTCGATTGGGAGTCCCGTTTTCGTCAGCGATAGTCCGGAAATGACCGACCCTCTCGCCCAAGTGATCAAACTTCTCCGGCCCCGCACCGTGTTCTCGAAAGGGATCAGCGGCGCTGGTCGCTGGGGCGTCCACTACTCCGCGTTCGGCCAGCCGGGTTTCTGCGCGGTGATCGAGGGCAGCTGCCGACTAGCCGTCGACGGGCAGGCTCCCGTCACGCTCGAGGAAGGCGACTTCGTTCTGCTGCCGGCGACGCCCGCCTTCACGATGTCCGGATTCGAGCCGGTGACGCCCAGGCGCATCGACCCCAGGACGGCACCCGCGCCCACGGAGGAAATCCGTCACGGCCGCGCCGATGGACCTCCAGACGTGCGCCTGCTCGGCGGCTACTTCGTCTTCGAGGCTCCCGATGCCGCGCTGCTTGTGTCGTTGCTGCCGGCGATGATTCACGTGCGCGGCGTCGGACGGCTTTCGACGCTGGTGCGCCTCGTCGGCGAGGAGGCGCGTGCGCAGGACATGGGCCGGGACCTCGTGCTGGCGCGTCTTGTAGAAGTCCTGCTGATCGAGGCGTTGCGGGCGGCACCGGGCAAGGGAGCGTCGCCGGGGCTCCTTCGCGGGTTGTCCGATGCGCGGGTCGCGGGAGCGATCCGAAACATCCATCGTGATCCGGAGCGACCTTGGACGGCAGCGGAGCTCGCAAACGAGGCCGGGATGTCCCGCTCGGCCTTCTTCGACCGGTTCACACGCACGGTCGGGCTGCGGCCGATGGAGTATCTTCTGGCATGGCGCATGGCCCTTGCGAAGGATCTGCTGCGGAGCCGGGATATCGCTCTCGACGAGATCGCCAGGCGCGTCGGCTACGGCTCGGCCAGCACCTTCAGCATGGCGTTCAGGCGCTATGCGGGGCAACCTCCGGGGCGTTTCTCCCGCGGGTCGGCCGACGCGGACACGAACCCGGGCCCTGAGCTGGCGCACGTCCAGAAATGACCCCGCGGGGCACGGCGTTCCGGTCTGGGCCGCAAGGGGAGGCGAGGGCGCCTCCTTCGGATCTAATGCTGATGCGGAAAGCAGGTCATCAGGATTATAGACCTAGCCCGTTTGCTTCGTTGTGGCTCTCGCAGAACGCCGTAGCTTATTCGCCGTGACCTAGCCCCCCAAGGTCACGGGCGCCCTGGCTGAAGATCATGTCACGTTTTCTCACCAGGGCGCCTTCCAACGACTATGCCCAGCCCTGGAGGTGGCTGACCACCAGGGCGAGAAGGCCGAGAGCCAGGAGCGCGACCAGGAGCAGGGCGATCCGGGTCAGCCTTTCATGCCGAGCCAGTCGTGCCTGGGCCGTCTCGACCTTGCGGCGCTGCTCGTCCAAGCCGGGATTGTGGCGGGGCACGGTCCACCATGAAATCGTTTACATCGCCGCCCCTATAACAGCCTCGCCCGGGCGTGGGAAGATAGTCCGCGCCCGCCGCGGACCCTCGTCGATGGCGTTGGATCCGCTTCTCGGTGCCGGATCAGCCGCGGCGCGCGGCCTCGATGGCGGCAACGTCGATCTTCTGCATGGTCATCATCGCGTCGAATGCGCGCTTGGCCTCGGTGCCGCCCGCCGCCAGCGCTTCCATCAGGACGCGCGGCGTGATCTGCCAGGACACGCCCCATTTGTCCTTGCACCAGCCGCATTCGCTCTCCTGGCCGCCATTGCCCACGATGGCGTTCCAGTAGCGGTCGGTCTCCTCCTGATCGTCCGTGGCGATCTGGAACGAGAAGGCTTCGCTGTGCTTGAACGCCGGCCCGCCGTTGAGGCCGAGACAGGCCACGCCCGCCACGGTGAACTCGACCGTCAGCACGTCGCCCTCCTGACCCGACGGGTAGTCGCCGGGCGCACGGTGCACGGCATGGACCACGCTGTCCGGAAAGACCTCGGCGTAGAAGCGGGCGGCCGCCTCCGCATCCTTGTCGTACCAGAGGCAGATCGTGTTCTTCGCCATGGCATGTTCCTTCCCTCGGACGCCGGAATTCCGGCCTCGTTCCCTTGTTCCGTCTTGAGAGGCAATCCCAGTTATTCAACGGACTGATGACGACCAGAGCATCGGGCGTGCAATCGAACGCACGTCCGGTGCTCTAAGGTTTTGTTGTGTCGTGTCTTTCCACGCAAGCCCGGTTCCCACTTTTGCGGTCGGCGCTTCAACTTTCTGCCGGCCGTGATTCCAGCGCCATGAGATCGAAGGCCAGGAACTCTCCGCTCAGCAGCAAACCGAGCAGAACCAGATTTCTGCTGATGATTCCCATGTAGTGAGATCGAAGAGCAGGCACTTTTCTGATCAATGGATACAGCCATTGTGTGTGGCGGCCCAGCCGCTCGGCTATGGGAGGAAGAAGGGTCGTTGACTTGAGATCGAGAGCGAAATCGGGAAACAGACGGCGGATCTGGGCTTTCGTCATGGCCCTCACGTGAGGGTTCCTGGGGTTCGGATATCGAAGGTCATACCAAACGATGGCGCCGTCCGGCTTGAGCAGCCGCGTAATCGTCCCGGCAATCTTGCTCGACATACGATCGTCCAGCACGGAGGAGAAAACCGTAAAGACTGAGATCAGGTCGAAGCTCTTATCTGGGAAGTTCAGGGTTTCCGCATTCGCCTGTTCAAAGGTGAATTCGGGATATCGGCGGCGCGCGGCGTCGATCCGGTCGGGAACAAGGTCAATTCCATAGAGGTTCCGGGCTTGAGCGCCATGCTCATGAAACCAGCCGAGGAGGTTTCCGCTGCCGCATCCGATATCGAGGATCCTGCAATCGGGGAGGGAATAGACGGACGCGTCGTTGAAGATGGTCTCGAGGTCCCGATGCCCCTCCGAGATCATATATTCCCGGCCGGGATTGGGATCATTCCACTTCCCGTGTCTCCTATAGTGCTCATAGGCTCGGCGTATTCGTTCAACCTCGGGGCCATCCATCCGGTACCTCATTCGTTTGAACGCGAGCGTGATCACTCCGTCACATGGAGTTTGACGATAATTCGTGCCATGCCAAGCTCCCGAGGCGAGGAAATCCGGATGCCTCACGGCCATGTGTGCGGCATGGACAGTTTCATCGGGCATGTGAAGGTTCGGGCCGGCAAGGCAGGTCGCTTCGGCGCGCGGTCTTGCCCATGACACTGACGGCCTCTCAGGCTCGCCGAAACCCCGGCATGGAAAGGAGCGTGGAACCATGGCCAAGTGGAAAGTCATCGGTTAGTTGGCGCGATGGCAAAGAGACCGAAATCCGAGAAGAGGTGGAACGTCTATCTCTCTGCACTGACAGGGGCGATCGTCGCCGTTCTCATCGCGCCGCTCGTTCATCTTCTCCACGACCATTCGGATCTTACCCCCGACGAGGCGCTCTGGAGCCATTTCCTGCCGCGGATGTTCGCTTTCATGGTGGGGGGCGCGATCCTGTTCGGCGGAGTGGCCGCCATCCGAAACCGGCTTAGACGACGCTCCTGAATCGCATGATGTCCGTGCCGCACAGATCTCCGCCGGGCTACTCGCCCAGCCAGAAGCGCGATCCCTTTGGATGCCAGTTGAGCCCTCCGGGCGTCCAGTTCAGGTCGAAAAGATACAGAACCACCCAGGCGAGAGCCGCCGCCCCGAAGATGACGATGGCGAGCAAGGTGGTCCGTAGAATCCTGTCTTCCTGCGGAGCGAAATGAGCATCGGAGGTTTCTGGCCTCCGCTCCCGCTTATTCTGATTGCGATCTTTGAGTTTCATGGCCCCTGGTCGAGAGGTCTATCATCCTCAGGCGTGCGCGCAAACCGAAGCGCGTCTTCTGACGAGCGCCGATAGGAAACTGAATATCGTGCTCACAAGCGGTCGCGATTACGCTCCATCGAGCATGCGACGCACCTTGGCGGCGAGTTCCGCATAGGTGAAGGGCTTGCCGATCAGATGCATTCCCGGATCGAGCCGTCCGTGGTGGACGATGGCATTGGCCGTATAGCCTGTGGTGTAGAGCACGGGCAGGCCGGGTCTGTGGCGCGTGATTGCGTCCGCGAGCGCGCGTCCGTTCATGCCGCCGGTCAGCACCACGTCGGTGAACAGCAATGCGATCTCGGAATGCTGCTCCGCGACCGACAGAGCCTCCCGCCCATCGGCCGCTTCGAGCACGCGGTATCCGAGGTCGTGCAGGGCCTCGACCGCATAGGCGCGCAGCGCGGGCTCATCCTCCACGACCAGAATGGTCTCGCCCGATCCCCGCGTCATCGCCGCACGCTTCACGGGCGCCTCGGCCGCCTCGTCCTCCGCGCCGACGAGGCGGGGCAGATAGATCTTGATCGTCGTGCCCTGGCCGAGTTCGCTGTAGATCCTGACGTGCCCGTTGGACTGGCGCACGAAGCCGTAGACCTGGCTCAAGCCCAGTCCGGTGCCCTTGCCGGCCGCCTTGGTGGTGAAGAACGGCTCGAACACCTTGTCCATCGTGGCTTTGTCCATGCCCGTGCCCGTGTCGGAGACCGACACCTGCACGTATTGTCCGGGCGGCACGGTTTCGGACAGAGCCTCCACATAGGCCTCGTCCAGCCGGGTGTTCGCCGTCTCGATGGTGAGCTTGCCGCCACCCGGCATGGCATCGCGGGCGTTCACCGCCAGGTTGACGATGGCGTTCTCCAGCTGGTTCGGATCGGCCTGTGTCCGCCACAGGCCCCCCGCGAGCACGGTTTCGAGCACCACCGTCTCGCCCAATGTGCGCCGCAGCAGCTCGGACATGCTGGCCACCAGCTTGTTGGCGTCGATGGGCTTGGGTTCGAGCGGCTGGCGCCGGGAGAAGGCCAGGAGCCGCTGGGTCAGGGTGGCGGCCCGGCTTGTCGCCTCCATGGCGTGATCGGCCGCTCTCGCGAGCCGCTCGTTGCCCTCGGGCAGGCGGCGCTGCATCAGCTCGATGTTGCCGACGATGATGGTGAGCAGGTTGTTGAAGTCGTGCGCGATGCCGCCCGTGAGCTGGCCCACGGCCTCCATCTTCTGGGCCTGCCGCAGGGCCTCCTCGGCCTTCATGCGCTCCGCGACCTCCTGCGTGACCCGCTCCTCCAGGGTCTCGTTCAGGCGCCTGAGCTCCTCGGTTGCCTGCTCCGCCTTCTGGCGGGCCAGCAGCAGTTCCCGCTCGTACTTGCGCCGGTCGGTGGCGTTGAACAGGGTGATGCGATGGACGAGAGGCTTTCCGGCCGCATCCAGCTTCTGGACCGTGTTGGCGAGGACGGGCAGCTGCCGGCCGTCCGCGCTGGTCAGGTCGAACGCGATCTCGTTGACGAAGCCCTGCATCCGCAGGAGCGGAGCGAAGTGCGTATCGTAGAAGATCTTGCCGCCGATGTTCAGCAGATCCTGGAAGCACCTGTGCCCGACGATCTCCTTCCGGTCCAGGCCGATCCAGGTGAGGAAGGTCTGGTTGGCCTTGACGATGGTGCCGTTCGGCAGGGTCGAGAGGTAGCCGCAAGGGGCGTTCTCGTAGAGTTCCTCGGCTGTTTCGAGCAGCGCTCCCTGATCGATGGTCACTCCGCGGCCGCCTTGACGGACGTCGGGCCGCCCAAAAAGCCTTCGATGGCGGCGATCGTTTCCTCGGGGGCGCTCAGGTTCGGGCAATGGCCGGTCGCGTTCATCAGGACGAGCTCGCTGTCGGGCAGGTTCTGGTGCATGTAGCGCCCGACCGCTTCGGGGGCAATGACGTCCTGCGAGCACTGGAGGATGAGCGCCTTCGTCGCGACCTTGCTCAGGTCGGCCCGATTGTCCGACAGGAAGGTCACGCGGGCAAAGTGCTTGGCGATCTCGGGATTGGTGCGGCAGAAGCTGTTGGTGAGTTCCTCGCCGAGCTGCGGCCGGTCGGGATTGCCCATGATGACCGGGGCCATGGTGCTCGACCAGCCCAGATGGTTGCTGTCGAGGAAGTCGAGCAAGCCCTCGATGTCCTCCGGCCTGAACCCGCCGACATAGTCCCCGTCGTTGATGTAGCGGGGCGACGGGCCGATCAGCACGAGCCGGTCGAACCGCTCCGGCTCCTGGATGGCGGCCAGCGCCCCGATCATGGCGCTGACCGAGTGGCCCACGAAGACGACGTTCGTCAGGTCCAGCTCGCGGCAGATCGCCAGCACGTCGTCGGCGTAGCCCTGGAGCGTGCCGTGCCGCGCGGCGTCGAAGGCGGCCGCATCCGACTGGCCATGCCCGACATGGTCGAAGAGAACGACCCTGTAGCGATCCTCGAAGGCGGGCGTGATGAAGCGCCACATGTTCTGGTCGCAGCCATAGCCATGGGCAAACAGCATGGGCTGCCGACTTTGGCCGATGACCTTGACGTTGTGTCGTTGAAGAACGGCGGACATGGGCGCTCCGTGCCATCCAAAGATCGAGAGGAGGGGGCTTGCGTCCCGCGACGGTGCGAGCTTTGCAGGTCTGGGCCCAATCTAGGGATCCGGGCTCCCGTGTCAACGCTGCGGAAATCCCTCGCCGCTCCGGCGCCCCGGACGACGGCGAGGGACGCGTCCCCGAGTGGTTCAGCCGTAGGGGAAGGGGCGCTGGCCGAACACTCTCTTGGGCGGCATCGGGAGTTCCTTGAAGGTCTCGCCCACGACGGCGCTCTTGATGGTCTCGCGGCTCACGCCGTAATCCCTGGAGAGCTTGCCCCATTCCCGCTCGCCCGATGCGAATCTCAGGCGAGCCTCGAGAACCTGCTCGGTGGTCAGCTTCCGCTTTCGGCTCTGCACGGCGAATCTCCCTAAGAACATATAGGGAACGTCTCATGAGGCCTCGGGGTCCGTCGAGAGGCCGAAGGGGAGCCTGTGGAGAGCGTGGATAAGCACCGTCCGCAGGGCGTTTCCAGATGAGTCCGAACCGAGCTTCCCCCGCCGGGCGCCTCAATGGGATTTCGGGGTGAACTGAAGCGCCTCGAGAAACGGAAATTCCAGGATGATCTCGTCCAGGTCGTCCTTCACCTCGATGTGGGATGACGCCCAGTTCACCGGCTTGTCGAACTGCGTGTCCATCAGGTTCCGCGCCATGGCGCTCGCGACTTCCCAGGCCTGGTCGGGATCGCGCAGCGACTGCCCCTCCGGGTCGCTGAGAACGTCCTCACCGATGTGGATGTTGAAGAAGTACTTTGGCATGGCTTCTCTCTGCACGGATGCCCCGTGAGAGCCAAGTGCCCTTAGGGATGAGAGTTCCATGGGGAGAACCGAGGCCCCTCCTCGGGTTCTCTTCCGACGCTTACGTTCGGTCGACTTCAGCTCCATGCCGATGGCGGACGTCGCGAGGGTGCATGGCGGGTGAAGACACAGGCGCCCACTCACGGAGTGGTCGCGGCTCGGGGCGGGCTATTCGCCCGCCCCTTGCTTCGTTCAGTTGCCCGGCTTGTTGCGGATGGCCTGCTCGACCTGCCGCTTGACGGCCTCCAGGTTGAAGGACGCCGGGTCCTGCATCGGCGGGTAGTCGATCGCCGTGGCCGCCAGCTTCGCGACCTCCTGCTGGACGGAGACGAAGCGCCAGAACTCGCGAGCGTAGAAGTCGTTCATGTAGCCGCCGCCGAGATCGTTCAGGCTCTGGCCGCCGATCGACGGCGTCCGCTCGAACGGGTCCTGCCGGATGTTCACCATGACCGGCATGTCCGTCGTCACCTTCGGCCCGGGCCAGCCCTGCGGCTGCTGGAAGAACTGGAACTTGAAGTCGCCGATGCGCACTGCGCCGAGCTGCGGGCCGCCGAAGTAGAAGAACTCGTTTCGGGCCGACGGGCCGTTGCCTTGCAGGAGCGCGAGCTGGTTGTAGCCGTCGAGATGGTTCTTGTAGCTGCGGTCGCCGAGCTGCACGCCCTTGAGGAGTTGGTCGGTGATGCTCGGATTGCCGGCCGCGGCGAGCAGCGTCGGGAACCAGTCGAGCGCCGAGAAGACGCCGTTCTCGACCGCACCGGGCTTGACCTTCCCCGGCCAGCGGATGATCGCGGGGACGCGGAAGCCGCCCTCGTTGACCGTTCCCTTCGTTGCCTTGAACGGCGTCATGCCGCCGTCGGGCCACGTGAACACCTCGGCGCCGTTATCGGTGGTGAAGATGACGATCGTGTTGTCGGCCTGGCCTGAATCCTCCACGCATTTGAGCAGGGAGCCGACGCTGTCGTCGAGCTGCGCCATGCCGGCCTCTTCGAGACCGTAATTGCTCGTGCTGTTCATCAGCGCCTGATACTTCGGCGACAGGAACGTCCAGACATGCATGCGGGTGGTGTTGTGCCAGACGAAGTACGGCTTTCGGTCGGTCTTGGCCTTGTCCATGAAGTCGCACGATGCCTTGACCAGCACCTCGTCGAAGGTGGTCATGTCGTACTTCGCCTTCGGGGTGATGTCGTGCATGTTCGGCACGTTGGTCATGTTGGGATAGGGCGCGAGCGGTCCTTCGTCGACGATCCGCTGCTTGCCGATCCGGCCCCAACGCGGCTGCTCGGTCTGATCGTCCGTGTCGGTCGCATAGGTGTGCAGCAGATTGCGCGGGCCGACCTTGTCGCGATAGGACTGGTCGTCCGGGAACGAGTACCAGTACGGGTCGGACATCGCGTCGAGATGGTACAGGTAGCCGAAGAACTCGTCGAAGCCGTGCAGCGTCGGCAGGTACTTGTTCAGGTCGCCGAGATGGTTCTTGCCGAACTGGCCGGTCGAATAGCCCTGCGCCTTGAGGGCGGAGGCGATCGTCGCGGCCTTGTCCGGCATGCCGACATCGGCGCCCGCCTGGCCGACGGTGGTGAGTCCCGTGCGCAACGGGATCTCGCCGGTGATGAAGCTCGCCCGGCCCGCCGTGCAGCTCGCCTCGGCGTAGTAATCGGTGAACATCATGCCCTGCGACGCCAACCGGTCGAGGTTGGGCGTCTTGCCCGACATGATGCCCCGATGATAGGCGCCGATGTTGAACCAGCCGACATCGTCGCCCATGATGACGAGGATGTTCGGCCTCTGCTGCGTGCCGGAGGGTGGTGCCTGCGCCAGAGCGGGCGCGATGGCCCACGCGCCGCAGAGCATGGACGCTCCGCAGATCAGTGTTTTCAGTTTCATCGCTCTTCCTCTCCATTCCGCCCCTGGCCGAAGAAGGTTTTGTCATTCGTCGTTGCTGGTGTTCCGGATCGAGGCGGGACGCGCGCTCCCTCGCGTGTCTCCGGCGGTCGGTGTGATGTCGACGACGGTCATGGCCGTCCCTCGATCCTGGCGCGCCGCCAGTGTCGCACGGCGGCCGGTCGGCGGGATATCGGGGTCTGCCCTGAACCCGCTGGAGGAAAACCCTGATTTTCACCCTGGCACTTCGGATCGGCGCCGGGGCGATCAGCAGTGACGGGCGCGTTCCTCGAGGCCGGGCCCTCACGCCTCCGGCCGGCGGAACGCGCCCTGGACCACCGATCCGCGCCCGATCAGCTCCGGCGGCAGGTTTTCCCAATCCACCGCCTCGGGTTCGCGGCCGTGCCGATAGACCATCCAGCGGCCCTGCGGGTCCTGGTACACGCCGTAGATCAGGGGGCCGCGCCACTCGCCGTGGCCGAGCGACCCGCCGTGGCCGCGCCACTCGCTGCGGCCGTGCCGCTCGCTGGGCGAGGGGCGGACGAGATCGCGCAGGCCCCGCATCACCAGCCACGCGAGGCCGAGCAACGTCACCGGCCCGGCGACGAGCCACAGGGCTTGGATGAATTCGGGCCAGGTGTGGAATTTCGAGAGCCAATCGGCCCACAGGCTGTACGGCTGGTCCATCGCGGCAACTCCCTCGAGCGAGACGACCACCAGCGGAAGCTGGTGGCCGGGGAGTTCAGAAGCCGTACGCAGACGACCGCGCTGCCCTTTCGGCCTTCGCCTTGAACATGCGACAGCGCCTCCCCGGCCATAGGGCTGGGAAGGCATCGTTAGCGGCTGATGCTTGCCGCTGCGTAAGGGGTTCTGACGCCCCAGAACCGGGTGCGCCCGGTTCCGGTGACGAGATAACACGTAACAGTGGCGAGGGGTCAATGGGGCGCTACCAGGCGGGCCGCACCTCCGTCATCCCGGGCCGCGCAGCGGAACCCGGTACCCATAACCGGCGACGGTGCATGAAGAGGCGCAACGCCGGGCGTTCTTTTCCTCCAGGTCGTGCTTATGGGTTTCCACGCCTTCGACGCGCCTCTTCGGGTCGGGATCGCGCAGGGACTGCCTATCAGGGGGGGGCTGAGAACGTCCGCGCCGATATGGATGTTGAAGAAGTATTCTGGAGCGGCTTGTCTCTGCATGGACGGCGCTTGAGAGCCAAGTTCTCTTGGCGATGAGAGTTCAATGAGAAACGACGCCTGTCCTCTTGGACGCAGGCGTTTGTCTGAAAGGTGCTAGCAAAAGGTGCTGTCGCGTCTGGTGCCCAGGAGAGGACTGGTTCCCTTTGCCGCTAAGTACGCATAATCAAAGGATATTTCTAGCTGGTCGACTGTAATTGTTGAACAGTTGTGTTGTAGTACGAGAACTGCTGCTCTGTAAACCTCGAAGGCGACCCACCTCGTCAGCGGCCTCACTGATAATGTGCTTTGTTACGTGTGAGTTTGATAGGTTGGTTAATCGGGCTTGTATGTCTCTCGAAACCCGCCTCATGCAATGCGTAATTAGTACCAGCTTGCAGGCAGAACCGGTTTCATAGTAACGTTTGATTTCCTCGTACGCTTTACCTTTTAGGGCTAATGGCTTTCTCATCAAAAATCGAAACCCAAGTCTCCGAAATTCCGGCAGGCGCGTTGAAAGCTGTCCGTCGGGGTTTTGCTATAGCTTCCTCACTGAGCCCCCAGCAGCGAGAGCAATTCTACAGTGACCTTTTCGAGGCGCTGGAGTCTGGCGTCTCATTTGTTGACCTGAAAGTGGTTGCGGAAGCAGCGGACCTGACCAGATCACAAGCAGCTGATCTTGTTAGTGCCGTATCCAGTGTAATTGGGCTTATCTCGGAAACTGAGGTCACTGCGGAGGAGTTCGTCGAGGTTGCCCGCGGCCGCCTTTTCGATGAAGAGCAGACTGATCTTGTTACAGCTCTTGCCAGGGCCGTCACAGACCGGCGAAGCCCATTGAGCAGTTCTTTAGAGAGGAATTCGCTGGCAAATGAAACACTTCCCTCGCTCCGAGCGTTCGACGTAACCGTAGATTTGAGACCGCGTTTCGCAGGAGACCAAATCGTCGATGCTGTCGCAGTGGGCCTGCTTCACGTGGATACCGACAGTGAGCCTGAGATTTGGCTTCAAGTCTCCCGCGGAGACATCGAACGTATGCGTAATGCTTTGGACAGAGCCCAGAAGCAGATGGCATCGGCCGAAGAGCTATTTCGGAAAGACTCCTCAGGCGCGAAATAATGAACAACTTCGAGGTACCGCTAATCGTCTATGTCGCGGTCGGAACTGCTGTGTGTTTTTGCAAGCTCCGGGACGACGGACGGAAAATCTATGGCCTCTCGCCGATTTTAACTCGATACATCGGAAACGAGAACCTGAGGCTTGCCGTCGAGGTATTAGTATTCATGTTAATTGGGTGCTTATTATCTCATGGCTTAGTTCAGCCTACCACCGCACCGCAGGCATTTGCGGCCGGGCTGGCGTGGACTGGCTTGGCATCAGGAAAATGAGTCGGAGTAGCTTATGAAAACGCTTCGAGACCGTAACCTGCGCCGCTACATTTTTAATGCCTGCATAGTGTCAGCAGGGCTAGCTTGCCTACTTGCTCAGTATGTCCCAGGGAGCGACTGGGTCGCAGGCTCTGTGGCAGTTCTAAGCGCCGTTATCGCGATTGGAGTCCTAGTAACACGTTCGAGTGAACAGCACGTTCAGGCAGAAGGTTCAGTAGAGGCGACAGACTATACTGACGCGCAGGGTTTAGTTAGACAACGTTGGGCAAGTTTAATTGCTGAACGGTACTGGTCTGACACGTATAATGCTTTTTTAGATCACCCGAAGAAGCCTGATTTAGTTTGGGGCGAAAGACTTATTACGCGCCTAGATCAAGGTAGGCGGTCCAACATGGTAGTGCTCAAGAAAGAAATTCTACGTCGCAAAGACCCCTTGAAGCATAAAGGTGATGATACCTCCAATCAACTCAACTTCGGGTCAATGACTGTTGAGATTATTGGAGATGAGTTAAAGGTACGCATGCGTGGTACTCGGAAAATCAGCACTCCTCTTGTTGAGGCAGGAGAGGCGGAAGCCTCTTATCAAAACGCTCGGGTACTACACTGAATATAACTACATGAACCGGACTAGCGAGGGGATACTAGCGATAGGGCCCCTTATTTTTTGGCCAAAAATTGTGAAGTGGGTTGTCTACTCGGGAGCGAAGTGGAGTTCCCCCGTACCCCGTCCTAGCGTCTGAACGCAGAAGCATCAATTTATCCGGCCCGCACGCTAATCCTGTCTTTTTACATTCACAACGAACCCTGTTGATTGGAAAGTAACCATCGCCAGGACGGATACCGCTTCTCTTCAAAACTTACTCGCCGCACTCAAATCACTATTAGAGCGCGTCCCAGCCAAAACGGTCTCTCCCCGCCATGCCCTCGCTTATCGCAAGTATTCACGTCTTTCTCCCGGCATTGGTGCAAGGACCTGGATGGCCGGAACAAGTCCGGCCATGACGGAAATCGTGCCGGGGCGGCTGACGACATGCGCGATCCTCCCTCAAATCCCCTCGCCATTCATGAACCACCATTCCCGGATCTCCCAGCCGTCGCCTTCCTCGCGGTTGATGCGCTCCAGATGGGCGGCGAGTTCGTCGCGCAGTTCGTGGAGGCTGCGGCGGGGCTTGGGGGCGTCGATCTCGTATTCGTAGACGGGGGCGTCGGCGGCGGGCGGGGACGGGCGGGCGTGCCGGTCGATCTCGCCGAGGGTGCGGGTGAGGCGGGCGAGGGTCTGGAGGGAGCGTTCGGCGCGCTCGATGGGCTGGGTCTCCAGGATTTCGGCATGGCGATCCGCGAGGCTCCAGAGCCGCTCGACGATGTTCTCGCGCGGATGGGCAGAGGCGGCCGAGCGGCGGGGCGGGCGCGGGGGCTCGGAGGGCGGGGCGTCGTTGGGCCGGCGCGCCGGCGCCGAGCTGCGTCGGGCGATAGCGGGCGGGGGAGGGGCCGCGCCATCGGGGCGCTTCCAGCCGCCTTCCTTGGCGTAGCGCGAGATGGTCGCGGGCGAGATGCCGAGTTCCTGGCCGATCTTCTTGAACGGGCGGGTGGTGCATTCCACCCATTCGCGCAGCAGGGCGACCCGCTCCGGCGGGAGCTTCACCCGGAACCCCGAGGGGCTCGCGTGATCCCGGGCGGGCGGGACAGGGGAGGATGGGGAGGTCATGGCAATCGGTCTTCACAATGCAGGAACAGAACAAGAACATTATAATGTGAGGCGGGGCGCGGTCAAGGTTGGTGCAACCGTCATTCCGGGGCGAGCGTGAGCGAGAACCCGGAACCCATAGTCAGGACGTCTCAAGAAGGAGCGAGCGGCGTTTCGCCTTCTGCACTGTCAGCGGTTATGGTTCCGGGTTCGCGCCGAAGGCGCGCCCCGGAATGACGGGGAGCGCGCGCCGTGGGACGCCAGCGATGAACAGAGCGGCCGTGGTTCACCGGTTCAAGGTCGGGTACAGATCCGACCAGTCGGGGTTCATCTCCTCGATCAGGGTGATCTTCCAGTCGCGGCGCCACTTCTTCAGGCTCTTCTCGCGGGCGATGGCCTCGCCGATCCGGTCGTGGACCTCGTACCAGACGAGACGGCAGACATCGTAGCGGGCCGAGAAGCCGGGAACGACTTTGCGTTTGTGCCGGTCGACTCGCCGCGCAAGATCGTTCGTCACACCCAGGTAGAGCGTGCCGTGGCGGCGGCTCGCGAGGAGATGGACAGAGTAGGGCATGGGCTTCTCGCAGTGCGACACCGCTATGATACATTGTGGCATCGTCACCGCAACGTTGAGCCTTCCCGCCCGGCCATCCTTCCCGTGGAGACCCTCCCGTTGGAACGCCCGTTCCAGCCGTTCCAACCGTTCCAGCGCCGTTCCAGCGGGGCGTTCCAGGGATTGCCGTTGGGGAAGACCCTGGAACGTTTCATCACCGTTCCAAGGGTGATCGATCAGTTATCATCATTTGTGCTGATGCATGGCTGAGCGTATTCGAGGAGGGTCGAAAGGGACGGAATGCCATGAGCCACGCTAGCGCCGCCATGCCGGGTCAAAGCCTGAAAGGGATCGACGGGACGACGCTGGGGCTCTACGCCGCCACGGTGTTCCTGTGGGGCGTGAGCTGGATCGGGATCCGGGCGCAGCTCGGCGTGGTGGCGCCGGAGATGTCGGTGCTGTGGCGGTTCCTGCTCGCGGCCGCGCTCATGTGGGCCTGGGTGCTCGCCACCGGGCACCGGGTGCGCTTTCCGGCGGCCGATCACCTGCGCTTCGCCGCGGTGGGGTGCTGCCTGTTCTCGTTCAACTTCATCTCGTTCTATTACGGCGGTTTGAGCGTGCCGTCCGGGCTGCTCTCGGTGGTGTTCTCGCTCGCCTCCGTGTTCAACCTCGTGCTCGGCTTCCTCGTGTTCCGGCAGAAGGTCGAGCCGCGGGTGGCGCTCGGCGGCGTGATCGGGGTGGCGGGAATCGCGTTCCTGTTTTGGCCGGAAATCACCGGCGCGGGCTTCAACGCGGCGGCCCTCAAGGGGCTGGCGCTCTGCGTGATGGGCACGCTGTTCTTCTGCTCGGGCAACATGATCTCGACAGTGGTGCAACGCCGGGGCGTGCCGCTTCTCTCGGCCACCGCCTGGGGCATGACCTATGGCTGCGCGGTGCTGCTGGCGCTGAACCTGTTGCGCGGCAACGCCTTCATCATCGAGCCGACCGTGAAGTACGTCGGCTCGCTCGTCTATCTCTCCATCGGCGCGTCGGTGCTGGCCTTCATGTCGTATCTCACCCTGCTGCGGCGGCTCGGGGCCGCGCGGGCGGGCTATGCCACGGTGCTGTTTCCCATCGTGGCGCTCACGGTCTCGACCCTGATCGAGGGCTATGTGTGGACGCCGCTCGCCATGATCGGCGTCGTGCTGGCGCTCGCCGGCAACGTGCTCGTGCTGCGCCGGCCCGCGACGAAGTGAGCGGGATCACTCGGCGGCGAGCGGCGCCATCGGGCGGGTCGAGCCGAGATTGTCGAGCGACTGCTTGATGTGGAAGCCGAGCGCGTCCGCGAGCGGGTTCTCCTCGCCGCGCGCGCGGATCAGGCCGATCTTGCACGAGGGCAGGGCCGGGAAGCCATCGGACGGCCCGAGGATCCGCATGCCGGGCCGCACGGCGCTCTCCGGGAGAACCGAGACCGCGAGGCCCGCCAGGACGGCCGCGCCCACGGCGGTCGAGTGATAGCTCACATAGGCGACGCGGAAGGCGCGGTCCGCGCTCTCCAGGGCTTCCGTGGCCGAGTGGCGCCAGTCGCAGTTCGGGCGGCCGAGCGCCAGGGGGACGGGGCTTTCCTCGTGCACCCCGTGACGGGCCGAGGTCACCCAGAGCAGCTGCTCGATGCGCACGATCTCGGACGGGCCGCGCCGGTCCACATGGGTGATGATCGCGAGGTCGAGGTCCCCGTGCTGCACCCGCTCGATCAGGTTGTGGCTCGGCTCGCACACCACCGTCACCTCGGCCTTCGGGTTGGAGCGCGAGAAGCGCGCCAGGATCTCCGGCAGGTAGCGGTCGGCGTAATCGTCGGGGAGCCCCAAGCGCACCCGGCCGGTGAGCTCGTGCTCGTTGAAGGAGGCCATGCATTCCGCGTTCAGCCGCACGATCCGGCGCGCATAGTCGAGCAGGCGCTCGCCCTCGTCGGTGAGCTTCGACAGGCGCCCGTCGCGCTCGAAGATCGCCCGGCCGACCCGGTCCTCCAGCCGCTTCATCTGCATGGACACCGCGCTCTGCGTCTTGTGCACGATCTCCGCCGCGCGGGTGAACGACCCCGTATCGGCGATGGCCACGAAGGTCCGGAGCTGGTCGATATCAAGCAGATGCATGGCAACACCCTCATCATCAATCAAGTTGATGATACATATCTCAAACAATCGTTTCAAGTGATGATAATCATCTGGTACACATCTCCCAGCCCTTGGAAATTCATAATGATTTTCAAGGAGTTAAATGGAAGCTCAGTAGCATGAGCTTCCATGCGAATTTGGAATGCCGTGGAATATCCTCTTGGAACGGAGGGGTGAAACGCCCTGGAACGTTCCAGGGGATTCTCCTGGAACGCCCTGGAACAGGTGCTGGAACACCTGGAACGCAGGAAAAACCCGTTCCACGGCATTCCAGAGCCAGCGCATTGAACGTGAGAGCAAGGAGACCTCCGATGAACCGGTCTGCATTTTCGTCCATGACCTTCTCAGGAACGACCACTCTGGGGCTGCTGGCCCGCGCCCTCACGAATCTCGTCGTCGCGCTGAAGCACCGCCGAGAGGTCAAACATCTCGCCGAGTTCGACGACCGGATGCTCGCGGATATCGGCCTCACCCGCAGCGACGTGACGAGCGCGCTGGACGAGCCTCTCATCCGCAACCCGTCATGGGTGTTGGTTCGAAGTGCGGAGCGACACTCCCGTGCCGAGAGGCCCCATTATGCAGCGAAGCCGGTCCGACCCGTGGTTCCGATGGTGAGGCCGATCAAGCGCTGCGCCTAGTCCTTCTTGCCCTGGCTCTGCCAGGCATCGGTGAAGATCGACTGGAGGGACGCGAGATATTGCAACTGCATCTCGCGTCCTTTTTCCATCATCTCGTCGAAGGACGGGGAGGAGGGCGGCTCCTCCTGCGGGGCTTCCGGCGGGGGCGCCTTGAGAACGCTCGCCATCATGTCCTCGAACGGGTTGGCATGCTCCTTCTCAGGTGTCGCCGCCGTCATCCATCCGGCCCAGAGATCGGCCCAAGGGTTCGCGCTGCCGGGCTTGTCATTCGAGGATGCGAATGATTGCAGGGCCTGTGCGTGGGCGGCCATCCAGTGCGACATGCCCCCGGCCATGATGCCGGCCAGGAGCGGCAGCAATTGCTGCATGGTCTCGGTGCTGATCCCCGCGTAATCGGCGGCCTGATGCGCCACGCGGCGGCTGACCTCGTCGGAGCCGAAAAGCTGGTCCAGCAGTCGTCTGCCCTCCTGCTGCGCCTGCGGCGTGAAGGGACTGCCGGCCGCCTGCCAGAAATTCTGGTAGGCTCCGCTCATCATCGGTTGGAAGAAGCGGGCCGGGTTGCTGGACGCGGTGGCGTGCTGCAGCGCCATGGCGAAGGCGGGCATGAAAGCCGCCATGGTTTTCTGGGTCTGATCGCCCGACAGGTTGAACTGCTGTGCGAGGGAGGCCAGGGCTGCACTGGTCTGCGCTTGGCGCATCAGGTCGAACCAGTTGAACATGACAGCCTCCTCCGGGTGAAACGCTGCGGTTGATGTCTCACACCGCCGGGATAGCTTGCCTCTCCAAACGCCGGATTGTCCAGAACGCAGTGATGATGGCCGCGATCCCGAACACCACGGACCCTGCTCCGATCCCCACGAGAGCCCCCTTGGGCCCGCCGATCTCGGCGCCGAAATAGGCGAAGGGGATCATCCCCAGGGTGGCCCGGCCCCAGTTGAAGAAGGTGGAAAGCAGGGGATAGCCAAGGTTGTTGAACGAGGCATTCGCCACGAAGACGAGGCTGACGAAGAACCAGATGAAGCCGCTGAGCTGGCAGAAGACCTGGACGATCTCGGCAGTCGCCGGAGGGGCATTGAAGGCTCGCGTAATCGGAACCTGCACGAGGACGAGCATCAGCCACACGCTGCCCACATAGACGATGGTGAAGGTCAGCGCGTCCCTGAGGGTCTGCTTCATGCGGTCGTAGCGCTGCGCGCCCCAGTTCTGCCCGAGCACCGGTCCGATGGCGCCGGCCAGCGCGAAGACACCCGCGAAGGCCACGGGGGTGACGCGGTCGATGATCGCGGAGGCGGCAATCGCCTGATCGCCGAACCGCGCCATCACGCCCGTGAAGAACGCGTTGGCCGCGGGAGCCGCGATGTTGGTGAGAATGGCCGGGATGGCGATGGCGAAGAACGGTCGCGCGTCGGTGAAGAGCGCAGCCCAGTCGGGGCGCCTCAGCAGGTCGTGAGCGCGGGTGAGATAGAGAAAGCTCACATAGACATAGGCGACGCGTGCGATGTTGATGGTGACCGCCGCGCCGTTGGTCTTGAGGCCCAGTCCGAAGATGAGGATGGGGTCGAGGACGACCGTGACGGCGGCCACCGACAAGGTGGCATACATGCTGCGCTTGGCGTCGCCCGCCGCGCGAAGGACGGTGGAGAACGCCATGCCGATGGCCATGAGAACGTTGGTCGGCAGCGCGATCCAGAGGAAGTTCCTTGCCACCTCGTAGGTCTGCTCGCTGGCGCCGATCATGGTCAGGATCGTGGGCAGCAGGGGCAGGATGATCAGGCTGACGACGGCCGCGACGGCCGCCATGAGGATGCTGCACGATGTCGCCAACCGGCGAGCATCGTCCGGCCTGCGCGCTCCGAGAGACCGGGACACGAGCGCTCCGATGGGAATCATCAGGCCCACATTGATGGAGATCGTGAAGAACATCACGACGGTGGCGAGCCCGACGCCGGCCGTCAGGCTCGGGTCGTTCAGCCACGATATGTAGAGAAGCGACACGAGATCGACGATGAAGATCGCCACGAGGCCGGCCGCTCCCGTTCCCGTCATGACGAGAACATGGCGCATGGTCGAGCCGACGACGAAGCGCGGAGGCTCGTTCGGAGCCTCGGCCGTTTTCACGGAAGGATTGGAATCCATTACAGCACGCCTTCGCCGAGAATGTCCCGCGTCTCGGGACTGAGAGCCCTGGCCCGGCTCGTGGGAACGGTGAGCGGCTCGGGAGTGATCTTGGAGCCCACCACGAGCTCCGCGCCGCCCATGGAGCCGACTTCCTTCTGCAGCACAAGGCGCGCGATGTCGCGCTTGCGCACGTCGTTGGCCGCGGCTGCGGCGGCCTCGGGCTCGGTCCCGAGTTCTTCGAGCGCCGCACGCCCGAACACGATGGCGGATTCGAACACCTCGCGGATCTGATAATCCACGTCCCGGTTCATGAGTTCGATGGCGTGGATGCGGTCGAAGGCGCGCACGAAGCTGCGGGCGTTCTGGAAGTTCTCGTGAATGATCTCGATGATCTTCAGGATCGCATCGTGATCGTCGATGCAGATGCAGATCATCTCGGCCTTTTCGGCGCCGGCCGCGCGCAGCACGTCGAGACGGGTTCCGTCGCCGTAATAGACCTGAAGCCCGAAGCGTCCCGCATCGCGAATGCGTTCCACATCCTTGTCGATCACGGTCGCTTCTATGCCTTGCGCCAGCAGAACCTGGTTCACGATCTGGCCGAAGCGGCCGAAGCCGATCACGAGAACGCGGCTTTCGAGTTCGCCTTCCTGGCCGAGAAGACCTGATTCATCAGGCTGTTCCTCGCTCTCTCCCCTCTTGGCGAGCATTCTCTCGACGAGGGTCGACAGGAGCGGGCCGAGCAACATGGTGATGGCGGCAAGGGCCGTGACGGGCTGCGCCTCGGCCGTGGACATGAGGCCGAGACCTGTCGCGACGGGGAGCAGGACGAAGGCGAACTCGCCCGCCGTGCAAAGCAAGGCTCCGGAGCGCAGCCCGTCGCGCCAGCTCGCGCCGAACAATCTCGACAGGAGAGCGATGAGAAGGCTCTTGCCGACGATCACGACGGGCGTCGCGATGGTGAGCAGAAGCCATTGCTCGCGGACGAGAGCGAGATCGATCGACATGCCCACGCTCATGAAGAACAGGCCGAGCAGCATGCCGCGGAAGGGTTCGATATCGGCCTCGAGCTGATGCCGGAAGTTCGATTCGGCGAGCAGCAGCCCCGCGAGGAAAGCGCCCATCGCCATGGAGAGGCCGACTTCCTGCATGAGCAGCGCGGCACCGAGCACGACCAGCAGGGCAGATGCGGTCATGACCTCGCGGGCGCCGCTGCGGGCGAGAATGCGAAAGAAGGGGTTGAGGCCATAGCGGCCGATCAGCACGACCGCGCCGATGCCGACCAGCGCCTCGCCGACAGCCAGAAGGCGGTCCATGAGCGAGCCGTGTTCCGCGGCCGCCCCGGACGCGAGAAGCGGCAGAACGGCCAGGAGAGGAACGACCGACAGGTCCTGGAACAGCAGGATCGCGAATGATCGCTGGCCGTAGGGGGTCTGAAGGTCGTTCCGCTCGCCCAGCATCTGCAGGGCGATGGCCGTCGCCGAGAGCGCGACGGCCGCGCCGGTGACGAACGAGGCCTTGGGAGTGAAGCCGACGAGATAGGCCGCGCCGCCGAGGCAGAGGGTGGTCACGGCCAATTGGGCGAAGCCGAGGCCGAAGATGTCCCGCTTCATCTCCCAGAGATGGGACAGCTTCAGCTCCAGACCGATGATGAACAGGAGCAGCACCACCCCCAGCTCCGCCACCGTGGCAATGGTCTGGGGATCCTCCACCAGGCTCAGGCCCGACGGGCCGATGGCCACGCCGGCGGCGAGGTAGCCCAGAACGGCGCTCAAGCCCAGGAGCCGGAACACGGGTACGGCCACGACCGCTGCCGCACAGAAGGTCAGGACGGGCGGTAGGAAACTGACATGCGAAGCGGTGGAGGCCATGGGCAATCGGCGAGGTGAGGGGTTGTTTCACCTTTCTAGGGACTCTGACGGGCGAGGGCGAGCGTTTCTTGCCGAAGGAGGTTCCGTTTCGTGACCTGTCGCACAGGATCAGGATCAGGATCCCCGATACGAGGCCGGTGATCCTGATCCTGTGAGGTGTAGTGCCTTTCCGCAGCGGGATGGCTGGGACAGGCCCGGCCATGACGTCAGAGGGTGTCACCCCACCGCGAATAAGCGTCGCTCCCGCTTGACAGGAGGGGCCTCGTCTCGCCACATCGCCGGATCATGACGAAGCCCTCTCTCGACATTCTGCTCTGTGCCCCGCGCGGCTTCTGCGCCGGGGTCGTCCGTGCCATCGATGCGGTCGAGAAGGCGCTCGCGATCCATGGAGCGCCGGTCTATGTGCGCCATGAGATCGTGCACAACAAATATGTCGTGGAAAACCTGAGGCGGAAGGGCGCGGTCTTCGTCCGGGAACTCGACGAGGTGCCCGACACGAAGGCTCCGGTGATCTTCTCGGCTCATGGCGTTCCCAAATCGGTGCCGGAGGCAGCCCGGGCCCGCAACCTTTTCGGGATCGATGCCACCTGTCCGCTGGTGACGAAGGTGCACCGGGAGGCGCAGGTCCATCACAAGCGGGGCCGCCATATCATCCTGATCGGCCATGCGGGCCACCCGGAGGTGGTCGGCACCATGGGCCAGTTGCCCGAAGGCGCCGCCACTCTGGTGGAGACCGTGGACGACATCGCCCGGCTCCGGCCTGTGGACCCGGACAATCTAGCCTTCGTCACCCAGACGACCCTCTCGGTCGACGACACCCAGGACATGGTGGACGCCCTGAGGGCCCGGTTCCCGACGATCGTCGGTCCGCACAAGGAAGACATCTGCTACGCCACCACGAACCGCCAGGGCGCGGTGAAGCGCGTGGCACCCCAGGTCGATGCCATGATCGTCGTGGGCTCGCCCAATTCCTCCAATTCCCAGCGCCTCCGTGAGGTCGCCGAGCGCGAGGGGTGTCCCCTGGTCCGGCTGATCCTGCGGGCCGACGACATCGACTGGAACCTGTTCGGCAATATTCGTAAGCTGGGAATCACGGCCGGGGCCTCCGCGCCCGAGATCCTCGTCGAGGAGATCATCGACGCCTTCGCCGAACGTTTCGAGGTCTCGGTCGAAAGCGTGTCGACGGCGGATGAGAGCGTGTTCTTTCCTTTGCCTCGCGAGCTTCGTGAGCAGGCGGCGGAGTAAGCGGTGGCGGTCTATACGGAAGTCAGCGACGAGGAGCTCTCGGCGTTCCTCGAAACCTACGACATCGGCACGGTGCTGTCCTACAAGGGCATCGCCGAAGGCGTGGAGAACACGAACTATTTCCTCCACACCACGAAGGGCTCCTACATCCTCACACTCTACGAGAAGCGGGTGCGGGAGAGCGACCTGCCCTTCTTCCTCAGCCTGATGCAGCATCTGGCGCTCAAGGGGCTCAACTGTCCGTTGCCGGTGAACAACCGCCGGGGCGAGGCCCTCGGGCGGGTTGCCGGCCGTCCGGCGGTCATCATCACCTTCCTCGATGGCATCGCGGTCCGTCGCCCCACGGCGCAGCATTGCGGTGCCCTCGGCGCGGCCCTGGCGAGGCTGCATCTGGCCGGGCAGGATTTTGCCATGGAGCGGCCCAACGCCCTGTCTCTCGACGCCTGGGCGCCTCTCTTCGCGCAAGCCGAGGCTCAGGCCGATACCGTGTCGCCGGGCCTTGCGGAGCGGACGCGGCGGGAGCTCGCGAGCCTGGCGGAGGCTTGGCCCCGCAGCCTGCCGTCCGGCATCATCCATGCGGATCTGTTCACCGACAACGTGTTCTTCATCGGCTCCGAGGTTTCAGGGCTGATCGACTTCTATTTCGCCTGCACGGATTCCTTCGCCTACGACGTCGCGATCTGCCTCAACGCCTGGTGCTTCGAGATCGATGCCTCGTTCAACCTCACCAAGGGCCGGGCGATGCTGGCGGGCTACCAGAGCGTCCGCAGGCTCGATGCGGACGAGGTCGAGGCCCTGCCGGTCCTCTGCCGCGGCTCGGCCATGCGCTTCATGCTGACCCGCCTGGTGGACTGGCTCAACGTTCCGCCGGGGGCGCTGGTGAAGCCGAAGGACCCGCTGGAATACGACCGGAAACTGAACTTCCATCGCCATGTGAAGCATGCGCGCGAATACGGACTTGAAGCATGAGCGCCCCGGAACGCATAACGATCTACACGGACGGCGCCTGCTCGGGAAATCCCGGGCCGGGGGGATGGGGTGCGATCCTGCTCTTCAAGGGCAGCGAGAAGGAGATCTCCGGCGGGGAGGCTTACACCACCAACAACCGCATGGAAATCCGCGCCGCCATCGAGGGGCTGAACGCCCTCAAGCGGCCCTGCGCGGTCGACCTGTTCACGGATTCGCAATATGTCCGCCAGGGCATCACGCAGTGGATGCACAACTGGAAGCGGCGCGGCTGGCGCACCGCCGACAACAAGCCGGTGAAGAACGAGGATCTCTGGCGCGCGCTCGACGAGGCCGCCTCTCGGCACGACGTCGCTTGGCATTGGGTGAAGGGGCACGCGGACGATCCGACCAATATCCGCGTCGACGAACTGGCCGTCGCCGCCATGAAGCCGTTCAAGAAGGCTGGCCGGAGAGTGGGGGCCTGACTTTTAGGGTCTCTTTTGCCTTTACGTCATGGCCGGCCTCTCGCGCCGGCCATCTCGATGATGAAAAGGGCTCCAGTGTCGTCCCCGGCGGGCCGAAGGCTCGGGAAGGGGATCCAGGGCGCGGAGCGTGCAATTGGATTCCCTTCCCCTCCGCTGCGCGTCCTTCCAGGAATGACACCGGGCGTTTAAGGCTCAGAGATCCTTCATGATGTTCTCGGCGCCGGAATGCTGCGCCTTGGAGGGGGCGTCCTCCACGTTGATCGCCTTCACGACGCCGTCGTCGACGACCATGGAATAGCGCTGGGAGCGCGTGCCGAGACCGAAGCCCGTCCCGTCCATGGACAGGCCGATGGCCTTGGCGAAGTCGGCATTGCCGTCCGACAGGAACTCGATGCCTTCGGCACCGGAGGCTTTGCTCCAGGCTTCGAGAACGAAGACGTCGTTGACCGAGGTCACCAGAATGGCGTCGACACCCTTGGCCCTGATCTCGTCCTTCTTCTGCACGTAGCCGGGCAGGTGGTTGCGGTGGCAGGTCGGCGTGAAGGCGCCGGGCACGGCGACGAGAACCACCTTGCGGCCCTTGAACAGGTCGTCCGTCGTCTTTGCCACGGGCCCGTCGGGCGTCATGATGCGGAAGGTGACTTGGGGAAGGCGTTCTCCAACCTGGATGGGCATGGGCTGATCTCCGAACTGAACCGATAGGTCATCTTCCCTAGCGCGGCTGCCCGTTGCCGTCGAGGCTGACTTCCGTCTCGATGGCTTTGTCCCCGGCCACCAGGGTCAGGCGCAGGGGAGCCGGGCCAGAAGCGTCCTTGGGCTTTTCCTCCACCGTCACGGTGAAGCGGTTGGCGTCGTCGGGCGGGGAAGTCGAGAAATACCAGTTCTCCGGCCCTTCGGCGAAGAGGGTCGGTTTAGCTCCATCCGGGGTACGGACTGTGACGGAGAGGGCGGGCTTGTCCTGGGGGGCAGGCTCGATGGCAAGGACGGACAGCTCCGACTGCGCTCCCAGGGCCTGCGGGCGCGGCACCTTGGTCAGGGCGGCCTCGATGGCGCTGCGGTCCGGGCCGTCCGCCGTCAGATCCACGCTCATGTCGGCTCGGGCCGGGATGCAGATGTCCTTGCACACTCCGTATTCGGCCGACATGACGAGCCTGACCGGTTTGGCTCTGTCCTTCGCCTTGACGAGAACCGGCAGCACGACCTTCTTGCCGTAGACATAGGCCACGCCCGCCGCGTCCTCGTGGCGGTACGGGGCGGGATAGCGGATCTCGACATCGGCGACGTTCTCGGAACCCGACCAGTCGAACCGGGGCGGCAGACCGGAATCGCCCGGATTGCGCCAATAGGTCTTGAAGCCCGGATCAAGAGCGATCTCGATTCCGGCAAGCCAGGCATCGCCCTGCCGCCCGCCCGAAATCAGGCGGGCGCGGGAGTGAAAGCCCTGGGCCGAGGCCGATGGCTTGGCGGGTTGCGCAACGACCATCGTTACGGACAAAATCGAAAAAATCGCAATCGATGCGACCCGGAGCACGAATGCCATGGAACTGACACCTCCCTGACGCGCTTCCCTTATGCGTTTATCATCGGGCTTGCCATCCACGATCCTGTGATCCGGCCAAGTCCGGCAAGGCAGATTTAGGATATGGGCTCGCAGATTCCTTTGTACGATATCGAATCCCCCTACCTGGACGGTCAGATCCTCGTGGCCATGCCAGGCATGATGGATGAGCGCTTCGCGCGGTCCGTGATCTATATCTGCGCCCATTCGGCCGAGGGGGCGATGGGGATCGTCCTCAATCGGCCCGCCGCCCATTTGAACATGCCGGATCTGCTGGTCCAGCTCGAAATCCTTCCCGAGCCCGAGCGGATCCGCCTGCCGCAGAAAGTCGGCAGCATGCAGGTGCTGATAGGCGGACCCGTGGAGACGAGCAGGGGCTTCGTCCTCCACTCACCGGATTTTCATCTCGCTCAATCGACCCTGCCCATCGACGACAGCATCTGCCTGACCGCGACCATCGACATTCTGCGCGCCATCGCTCGCGGCGACGGACCGGAAAATGCGGTTCTGGCGCTCGGCTATGCCGGCTGGGGCGCGGGACAGCTCGAACTGGAACTCCAGGCCAATGGCTGGCTCAACTGCCCGGCCGATGCGGAGCTGATCTTCAACACCGCCGCCGATCTTCGCTACGAAATGGCCCTGCGCCGGATCGGGATCGAACCGGCCATGCTGTCGATGGAAACCGGTCACGCCTGATCAGGCGGCGGCAGGCGCGGCCCCCACGAGCTGGCGGGCCTGCAGCGTCGACATCGGTTCTCCGAAGACGGGACCCTGCGCGTATTCGCAGCCGAGCTGGTAGAGCTCGATGGCCTCCGACTCGCTCTCCGCCCCTTCCGCGACGATCTCCATGCCGAGCTCGTGCGCCATCTTGACGATGGAGCGCAGGATGACCGGCTTGCCGGACGCCATCAGGCGCACGAAGGATTCGTCCACCTTGATCGTGTCGAACGGGAACCGCTGCAGATAGGAGAGGGCGGAATAGCCCGTCCCGAAATCGTCGAGCGAGAGGCCGGCGCCGAGATCGCGCAGGCGCGCGAGCATCTGGGCCGAGTATTCCGGGTTCTCCATCACGAGGCTTTCGGTCATCTCGATCTTGAGCGTCCCGGGAATGACGCCCGCGCGGGTGATGACCGACTTCACGTCCTGCAGGAGGTCGTGGCGCAGCAGGTGATGGCTCGACATGTTGACGCTGGCGAAGATCGGCGGCTCGACTTCGAGGGCGTTCTGCCAGGCGGCGAGTTCATAGCCCGTCTGCTCCAACAGGAAGACGCTGAGCTTAATGATGAGGCCGGTTTCCTCGGCGATCGACATGAAATCCTCGGGACCGATGCGGCCGAGGCGCGGGTGATCCCAGCGCAGCATGGATTCGAAGCCGGCGATGGTCCGGTCTTCCAGGCGCACGATGGGCTTGAACAGAACCTTCATCTCGTTGCGCTCGAGCGCGTGGCGAAGGTCGGTCTCCATGGTGAAATGATCGCTGCGGTCCGAGCGCATGGTCGGCCGGAAAACCTCGATCCGGTCGCCTCCATGGCGCCGGGCATGGGCCATGGCGATCTCGGCGTTGCGCAGCACTTCCTCGCGCCGCGCGGCGATCTGCGGATCGTGCAGGGCGATGCCGATGGAGGCGGTCAGGAAGATCTCGCGGTCGGCATAGGTGAACGGGGTCGTCACGACCCGGCGGACCATGTCGGCGAAGGAGATGATGCGGTCCGGCTCGCGCTCGGAGAGCAGGATGATGGCGAATTCGTCGCCCGAGATGCGCGCCAACGTATCCTGCGGCTTGAGCAGGCGGCTCAGGCGGCGGGACAGGGTGAGCAGAACAGAATCCCCGGCCGCGTAGCCTGCCGTGGCATTCGCGTCCTTCAGCTTGTCGATGTCGATGACGAGCACGGTGGGACGCAAGGAATCGTCCTGGCTCGCAAAGGTGAGGGCGGCTTCGAGGCGGTCGTAGAAGAGCTGCCGGTTCGGCAGGCTCGTCAGGTTGTCGTGCACGGCATCGTACAGCAGCCGCTCCTCGGCGGTCTTGCTGTCCATGACGTCCGAGAGCGTGCCGACGATGCGCAGCACCTCGCCGTCCGAGCCGATGACCGGCCGGGCCTTGAGGCGGAACCAATGGTGGGCGCCGGAGGACGAGCGCAGGCGGAAATCCTGGGTCAGGCGGCCGCGGCGCTGCTCGATCACCGCGTCGAGGGCGAGGCGGTAGCGGTCCTTGTCGAAGGGGTGGATCAGGTCGAGCCAGGCGGAAGCCGGGCCTTCGAGCGAGCCGCGCTTGAGCCCGAGCTGGTGCTCGACCTCCGGGCTGACGAAGATATTGTCGGACACCACGTCCCAGTCGAACACGATGTCGCCGGCACCGGTCAGAGCCAGGGCCCGGCGCTCCGTGTCGTTCACGAACCCCCGCGTGAAGGCGCCGCCGGCGAAGGCGTGCTGCATGACCGTGAAGCCGATGAGCATGACCACCAGAACGAGGCCGCCGACGAGGGCAGGGGGCACGAGATCGGACGAGAGCTGCCCCACCACCGTGAAGCTCGCAGCCGCCACCCAGGCCACCAGAAGAAGCCAGGTGGGAACGAGCATCACCGCACGGTCGTAGCCGTGCGTCGCCAGATGGATCACGAGCACGAAGCCGATGCCGGCTACGGCCGCGATGGACATGCGCGCCACGCCCGAGGCCACCGGCGGGTCCACGATGGCGAGCGCCACCATGGCACCGAGGAACAGTAACCAGAAGGCGGTCACATGGCTGTAGCGGACGTGCCAGCGGTTGAGATTGAGATAGGCGAAGAGGAAGACGAGGAGCGTCGCGGAGAGCACCGCCTCGGCGCCGGCGCGATAGATCTGCTCCGTCGCCTCGCTGATCGGGAAGACGCGCTGGAAGAAACCGAAATCGATGCAGGCATAGGCCAGGACCGCCCAGGCGAGCGCTGCGGCCGCCGGGAAGATCAGGGCTCCCTTGACCACGAAGACGATGGTGAGGAACAGGGCCAGGAGGCCCGCGATGCCGATGATGATGCCCTTGTAGAGGGTCAGTCCGTTGACCCGGTCCTTGTAGGCATTCGCATCCCACAGATGGAGCTGGGGCAGGTTGTTGGAGCGCAGCTCCGCCACGAAGGTGACGGTCGTGCCCGGATCGAGGGTGATGAGGAAGATGTCCGCATCCTCGCTGTCGTCGCGGTCGGGCCGGATGCCCTGGCTGGCGGTGATGGCCGCGATGCGGGTCGCTCCCAAATCGGGCCAGAGAACGCCGGAACCGGTGAGACGGAAATGCGGAGCGACCAGCAGGCGGTCCACCTGCTCGTCGGTGTCGTTGGTGAGCGCGAAGACGATCCAGTCGGGCCGGGTGCCGGCCTCGCGCGCCTTCACGGCAATGCGGCGGACGATGCCGTCGCGTCCCGGCGCGGTCGAGATCCTGATTTCGTCGCCGTCCGAGTTGTAGCGCTCGATGGCCGGGGTGAGGTCGATGGCCTTCATCTTGGGGTCGACGCGGACGGATTCGACCGCCCAGCCGGTGGACGGCAAAGCCAGCCCCAGGAAAATCGCCAAGAGAAGGGTTATGGCGAAAGATACGATCCGCAATGCTTCGGTCTTTCGTCCGGTACTAAAACAATGGAACAGGATTGGTACCGGTCAGGAGGCTTGAGGGCAAGGTGGGGCCGGAGACGCTCCCCACTTGTCCGCAGGACTCATTGGTTATTGTTACCAGTGGCGATGAGGTCACTTTGCGGCGGGATTGAGGAGAAACAGACGTGACCTTGGGGAAGGAGAGGCAGAAAAAATCAGCCCCTCAGACCCGAGGCAATATCGTCCAGGGAGGGTAATCCCTTGATCGGCCCGATGGCCGCAAGCGTCGGAGCGCCTTGCAGAAGCTGCCGCCCCGCCTCGCGGACGTGCTCCACGTCCAGGGCATCGACCTTCCTGACGATCTCCTCGCTCGCCACGACCCGGCCCCAGGACAGGAGCTGGCGCGCGACCCGCTCGATCCGGCCGCCGGGCGTCTCCAGGGCGGTGAGGAGGGCGACCTTCATCTGGGCCTTGGCACGCACCAGCTCGATCTCGCTGATGTCGCGGGTCGCCTGGGTCATGCAGGCGAGCGTCACGTCCATCAGCTCCCGCACATCCGAGCCGGATGTTCCGGCACCGATGCCGAACAGGCCGCAATCGGAGAAGGGCCAGTGGAAGGAATCGATGGAATAGGCGAGGCCGCGGGTTTCGCGGACCTCGTGCCAGAGCCGTGAGGTCAACCCGCCGCCGAGCATGTGGGCGAAGAGATGGACGGCGTAATAGCCCGGGTCCTTGAACGAGAGGCCCGGCAAACCGAGCACCAGATTGGCCTGTTCGAGCTTGCGCGAAATCCGCCTCTCGCCGCCTGTGTAGCGCCCCGGTTCCGGTGCCTGTGCGGCGACGCTCGGCATCCCGCCGAAGAGCCGTTCCGCCATGTCGACGATCCGGGCATGGTCCACGTCGCCTGCGGCGGCGAGCACCATCTTGCCCGGCGTGTATTCCCGCGCCAGGAAAGCGCGGATCGTCGCCTCGTCGAAGCTCTTGATCGTTTCCGGGGTTCCGAGGATCGGTCGTCCGACCGCCTGGCGCGAGAACGCCGTTTCCATGAAGGCGTCGTAGATCAGGTCGTCGGGCGTGTCCTCGACGGCGGCGTATTCCTGCAGGATCACGCCCTTCTCGCGGGCGAGCTCGTTCGCATCGAACGCCGAATGGATCAGGATGTCGCCCAGCACGTCGAGAGCCACATCCACGTTCTCGCCGAGCACGCGGGCCGTGTAGCTCGTATATTCGACGCTGGTGGCGGCGTTGATGTCGCCGCCCACATTCTCGATGTCCTCGGCGATCTGGCGCGCCGAGCGGCGGGCCGTGCCCTTGAAGGCCATGTGCTCGATGAGATGCGACAGGCCGTGCTCGTGCGCCCGCTCGTGCCGGGAGCCGGTGCCCACCCAGACGCCGAGCGTCGCCGTGGCGATCGCCGGCATCCGTTCCGTGGCGACCATCAGGCCGTTGGACAGGGTCGTGATCTCGATCCGCTTCTCGTGGACGAAGTGCTGGTTCATGCGGCCGCGCCTTTGACCGCCCGCGCGCGCTCGCGGATGAAGCGCTCGACCGCAGCCTGGTCGTTGGGGAGAACCGTGAAGCTCTCCTTCCGCTCCATCAGATCAGCCATGTGCGGCGGAAGTGCGGGGCGCAGGCCCGTCGCGCGTTCGACCGCATCGGGGAACTTGGCCGGATGGGCGGTGGACAGGGCGACCACGGGCGTTTCGGGCCGCTGCTTGAGCAGGGCCCGCCCGGCGCGGGTGCCGACGGCGCTGTGCGGGTCGAGCACGTAGCCGGTCGTGCGGTAGGTCTCGGCCATCTCGGCGAGCACGTTGTCCTCGTTCACGGCCTCGGCCGAGAACTCCTGGCGGATGCGGGCGAGGGGGCCCGCCTCGATCGTGAAGGCGCGGGACTGACCGAGATTGGCCATGAGGCGGCGGATCGCCTCGCCGTCGCGGCCGTAAGCTTCGAACAGCAGGCGTTCGAAATTGGACGAGATCTGGATGTCCATGGACGGGGAGGTCGTGGGCTGCACGCCCTTGATCTCATACGAACCGGAGCCGAGCGTGCGGGCCAGGATGTCGTTGGCATTGGTGCCGATCATCAGCCGCTCGATCGGAAGCCCCATGCGCTTGGCGACGTAAGCCGCGAGGATGTCGCCGAAATTGCCGGTCGGCACGGAGAACGAGATGGGGCGATTGGGCGCGCCCAGGGCCACGGCGGCGGTGAAGTAATAGACCGCCTGGGCTGCGACGCGGGCCCAGTTGATGGAGTTCACGCCCGACAGCTGCAGCTCGTCCCGGAAGCGGGCATGGTTGAACATGCCCTTCACCATGGACTGGCAATCGTCGAAGGTGCCCTCGACGGCGAGCGCATGGACGTTGGGCGAGGCCACGGTGGTCATCTGCCGCCGCTGCACGTCCGAGACGCGGCCATGCGGGTAGAGGATGAAGATATCGACCTGATCCAGGCCCTTGAACGCCTCGACGGCGGCGCTGCCCGTATCGCCCGAGGTCGCGCCCACGATGGTCGCGCGGGCGCCGCGGGCTTTGAGTACGTGATCCATGAGACGGCCGAGCAGCTGCATCGCCACGTCCTTGAAGGCGAGCGTGGGGCCGTGGAAGAGCTCGAGCACGAAGAGATTGTCGCCGATCTGCGTCAGCGGGCAGACGGCCGCGTGGCGGAAGGAAGCGTAGGACGCGTCGATCATCCGGCCGAGCGCGGCATCCGGGATATCGCCGTCGACCAGCGGACCGAGCACCGCCTTCGCGACCTCCGCATAGGGCTTACCGGCAAAGCTCCGGATCGTGTCCTGGGACAGGCTTGGCCAGCTTTCCGGCAGGTAGAGGCCGCCGTCCCGGGCAAGGCCGGTCAGCAGGGCATCGGCGAAACCGAGCGCGGGGGCTTCCCCCCGGGTCGAGACATGGAGCACGGTGGATCTCCTGGAAATTCGGCCGGACATTAGGAGGCATGACCGGACACGGCAAGCCGCATCCGGTCGCAGATTTCATGGTTTTATCCGGGCCATCGCATAGGCATCAACGAAGGCGCCACTTCGGAAGGCAAATTCCTTGTGCGTGCCTTCGATCTCGAAACCGTGACGCTTGTAGAGCGCGATGGCCGGTGTGTTGTCCACATAGACTGTGAGCTCGATCCGGCGCAGGTTCATCCAGTCGTCGGCGACCATGATGAGTTCGCGCAGCAATCGGGTGCCGATGCCCTGACCATGAAAATCGTCGTGTAGGCCCATGCCGAGATAGGCTACGTGTGAGCGTCGGCCTTGATGGCGTTCGAAACCTCCGCTGCCGATGATCCGGCCGCTCTTCTCGACGACTAAGCTGACATTCCCCGGCCCCATATTTTCAATCCATTTTCGGGTCGCTTCGGGGGTCTGATGAGGCAAGCGCAATGTGCCCCAGCGATAGCCGGGCATGTTCCCCAACGCAGCGATTCCCTCATAATCGTTTGGGCGCGTCGCTCGAATGACGACGTCATCTGCGGGACTAGGTGGATGAAGGGATGGTTCTGCGTTCATGTCGCTCTCCTCCGGGTGAAGCGGAGGCGAACCGAACCTTTGGAGAAGCCCTGCTCGTCTCCGCAGGGCTTGTCTGGAATGCTCGACGCTCTTAACCGCGCAAAGCCTCTCCCGTGCGCCCTGCAAGGCACATCGTGAGATGGGTTACGGTCGTCATGAGCGTGAACATGAGAGCAGGATAACCTCGGTTCGGCAAAATGCCAAACTTTTCCTGCCGATATTCCTATTCCTGCTCGGCCGATGCCGGCTCCTTCACCCGCCGCCACGCGAAGGCGACGAACACGCCGATCAACGTGAGGGCGATGCCGAACCAGGTGACCGCGTATTGCAGGTGATTGTTCGGCAGGGTGAGCGGGGTCTGGCCGCCCCTGGGCCAGCCGCCCGGATTGAACGTGGCGTCCGCGTCGATCAGGAAGGGCGCGACGCGCTCGAGCTTGTGGGCGGCGGCGATGGCCTGTGGGTCGCGGGCGAACCACTGATTCTTGGCTGGATCGTCGTTCGGCGTGAAGAGGTTGCGGACCTCGGGCGCCCGCACGAGGCCGGTAACCGTCACCTCGCCCTGCGGCTGGCTCTCGGGCCGCTTGGCGGGATCGCGCAGCTCCATGGGCACGAAGCCCCGGTTGATCATCACGATGGCGCCGCTCGCGAGCTTCAGGGGCGTGATCAGGTAATAGCCCTGGATCGGCGCGCCCTGCCGCTCGCCGGGGAGGAGGCCGTAGACGGGAGCTTCGAAGGCGTTGAGGAAGGTGCCGGTCACCCGCACCTTGCGGAATTCGTCCTGATCGGCTCGCCATGAGGCCCAATCGGCTTCCGGGACGATGGCCCCGGGCTCGCCGTAGGCCCGCGCCTCGATCTGCGCGATGAGGTCTTCCTTCCAGGCCTTGCGCTGGAGTTGCCAAGTGCCGAGCCCGATCAGGATCGCGAGTGTGACGAGTGCCGCGAGGCCTGGAACGATCAGCGAGCGGATTTTGCGGGAGGGTACGGACACTACCGGAAGCGTCCTTCCTCGGCCTTGTGATGATATTGCAGGTTCACCAGGACGCCTTTAAGGGGCCGCACGAGGGCGAGGCTCATGCCGATGCTCAAGGCTGTCCACATGACGAGGTGAAGCCAGATCGGCGGGGAAAAGGCGAACTCGGCCCAGAGGGCGAGGGCGACCACCACGATGCCCACGATGGACATGACGAAGAAGGCTGGGCCGTCGCCCGTATCGGCGAAGGCGAGATCGAGGCCGCAGACCTCGCATGTCGGCCGAACCTTCAGATAGCCCTGGAAGAGGTGGCCCTTGCCGCAGCGGGGGCACAGGCCCCTGAGGCCCGTGGTGATGGGGGAGGGTGCGGAAGGGTCATGGGCCACGGCTGTTCTCCAAATGGGTTGCCGGTCAACGAACGCCAGGCCGGATGGTGCCGGGCGCTTAAAAGCGAAGGGCGGCTTTGAAGCCGCCCTTGCTGAATGTGATGTCGCTAGCGGCTTAGTGCCCGGCGGCGGCGTGTCCGCCATAGCCCCAGACGTAGATGGCGGCGAAGAGGAAGAGCCACACCACGTCGACGAAGTGCCAGTACCAGGCGGCGAACTCGAAGCCGAGGTGCTGCTTGGGCGTGAAGTCGCCGCGATAGGCGCGCAGGAGGCAGACGGCCAGGAAGATCGTGCCGATGATCACGTGCGCGCCGTGGAAGCCCGTCGCCATGAAGAAGGTGGCGCCGTAGATGTTGCCCGAGAAGCCGAAGGTGGCGTGGCTGTATTCGTAGGCCTGCACGCAGGAGAAGATCAGGCCGAGGATCACCGTGAGCCACAGGCCCGCCTTGAGGCCCTGGCGGTCGTTCTCCAGGAGCGCATGGTGCGCCCAGGTGACCGTGGTGCCGGAGGTGAGCAGGATCAGGGTGTTGAGCAGCGGCAGGTGCCAGGGATCGAAGGTCTCGATGCCCTTGGGCGGCCACACGCCGCCGAGAACGTCCACGCGGGAATAGAGCTGCGGATCGCCGGCGTACAGGGCGGCATCGAAATAGGCCCAGAACCAGGCGGCGAAGAACATCACCTCGGAGGCGATGAACATCATCATGCCGTAGCGGTGGTGAAGCTGCACCACGCGGGTGTGGTAGCCGGTATTGGCTTCCTTCACCACGTCGGTCCACCAGCTGAGCATGGTGTAGAGCACCCCGATGATGCCGGCGCCGAACACGAAGGGGCCCAGGTGCATGCCCGCGATGGCGATGTCCTTCCACCAGGTCACGAACCCGGATGCCATCAGGAAGGCACTGACCGCGCCGATGAGCGGCCACGGGCTCGGTTCAAGGATGTGGTAGTCGTGGTTCTTGGCGTGGGCCTCGGCCATTTCGTGTCGTCTCCGTGCCTCGAATGTGAACTCGCTTTAAGACGTTTCCGCCTAGCTTGTCACGTCCCTTATTGAGCAATGGGTTTGGTGGATGATGTCACCTCCGCCACCGGCTTGCCCCCCTTGGAGGGGAAGTAGGTGTAGGAGAGGGTGAGAGAGGTCAGGTCCTTCACGTCGCTGTCCTGCACGAGGCGGGGATCGACGTAGAAGACAACGGCTGATTCCAGGGATTCTCCCGGCTGCAGGGTCTGCTCGGTGAAGCAGAAGCATTCGAGCTTGGAGAAATAGGTGCCCGCCAGGTCCGGCTGCACGTTGTAGGTGGCGATGCCCGTGCTCGGCCTGTCGCCCGTATTGGTGACCTTGTAATAGACCGTCGTGGTCTCGCCGAGCTTCACCTTGATCTCGGGCTTCTCCGGGGCGAAGCGCCAGTTCAGGCCGGGGGCCACGTTGGAATCGAAGCGGACGGCGATCGTCCGGTCCATCACCTCGGAGCCGTTGGCGTCGCGGATGATCGGGGTGCCGCCGAAGCCGGTGACCTTGCAGAAGAGGTCGTAGAGCGGCACGGACGCATAAGCCAAGCCGACCATGCCCACGACGACGCCCACGCAGGCGAAGGCCGTGCGATTCATCTTGCGTTCGGTGTGGGATGTTTCAGCCATTTGAGCCTCACAGGGGACGCTGAAGAACGCCCGGTCCAAGCTTCACAAGGGTGATCGCGAAGAGCAGGATGCAGAAGGCCGCAAGAGTCAGGGCCAGGGCCAGCGAGCGCCTGCGGCGGCGTTTCTGCTCCTCGGGCGTCAGACGAACGTATTCAGTGCGGTCTGCCATTCGATCACCCGAAAACCGGCCGGAAGAAGCCGAAGCCGTGCTCCGCGAGAAGTGTCGCGAAGAGCAGGAAGAGGTAGAGAATCGAGAAGCCGAACAGATGCTGGGCCACGCGCATGGCGGGCTCGCCCTGGCGCAGGCGGTAGACTTGCACGGCGAGCGCCAGCATGCCGAGGCCGCCGATCAGCGCGATGATGGCATAGGCCAGTCCGCCGAAGCCCATCGCCACCGGAGCCAGGCCGAGCGGAGCCAGGATGACCGTATAGGCCAGGATCTGGAAGCGTGTGGAATCGGGGCCGGCGACGTTCGGCATCATGGGAATGCCGGCGCGCTCGTAATCGCCTGACTTCACCAGGGCCAGGGCCCAGAAGTGCGGGGGCGTCCACATGAAGATGATGGCGAACAGCACGACGCTGTCCCACGCCACGTGACCGGTGACGGCGGCCTGCGCGACGATCGGGGGGAGGGCGCCCGCCGCGCCGCCGATGACGATGTTCTGCGGCGTCGATCGCTTCAGCCACATGGAATACACGACCACGTAGAAGAAGATGGTGAAGGCCAGAAGGCCGGCGGCCAGCCAGTTGCTGGCAAGGCCCAGGATGATCACGGAACCGGCGGAGAGCGTCACGCCGAAGGCGAGGGCTTCGCCCGGCTGGATCTTGCCGGCCGGAATCGGACGCTTGCGGGTACGGGTCATGACGGCGTCGATATCCGCATCCCACCACATGTTCAGGCAGCCGGACGCGCCGCCGCCGATGGCGATCATCAGGAGCGACACGAAAGCCACCACGGGATGAACGTCGGAATGGCTCACCACCATGCCGACGAGCGCCGTGAACACGACGAGAAACATCACGCGCGGCTTGAGAAGGGCGAAGAAGTCGGACACGTCACCCTGCGAGACGCCTGCCGTGGCAAGGGGCTCTACGCGGTTATCGGCCAAACTGTTCGACATGGTGCTCATAACTGATTGATCTTCCGAAATGCCGTGACGAGGCCGAAAAGGCCTCCTGAAAGTCGGCTCCTCGCCGGAAGGCTTGTCAGCGCAAGCCCTCTGGGGAGGAGCGGGCGGCGTGTGGCCGCCCACTCGGTCGATTTAGTGTCCGGTGTCGACGACGCGGGGGAGCGTCTCGAACTGGTGGTACGGAGGCGGGGAGGACAGGGTCCATTCCAGCGTCGTCGCACCTTCACCCCACGGGTTGTCGGCAGCCTTTTCCTTGCGGACGAAGGCATAGACCACGCCGCCGATGAAGACGAAGATGCCGACGAAGAAGATGTAGGAACCGATCGAGGAGACGAGGTTCCAGCCCGCGAAGGCGTCCGGGTAATCCGCATAGCGGCGCGGCATGCCGGACAGGCCGAGGAAGTGCATCGGGAAGAACAGCACGTTGGCGCCGATGAAGGCGATCCAGAAGTGCAGCTTGCCGATCCAATCAGGCAGCACGTAGCCGGTGATCTTGGGGAACCAGTAGTAGATACCGGCGAAGATCACGAACACGGCGCCGAGCGACAGCACGTAGTGGAAGTGAGCCACCACGTAGTAGGTGTCGTGCATGTAGCGGTCGACGGGGGCGTTCGCCAGCACGACGCCGGTGACGCCGCCGACCGTGAACAGGAACACGAAGCCCACAGCCCACTGCATGGCCGCCGTGAAGCGGATGGAGCCGCCCCACATGGTGGCGATCCACGAGAAGATCTTCACGCCGGTGGGAACCGCGATCACCATCGTGGCGAACACGAAATAGGCCTGCGTCTGGAGCGAGAGACCGACCGTGTACATGTGGTGCGCCCACACGACGAAGCCGACCACGCCGATCGCCACCATGGCGTAGGCCATGCCGAGATAGCCGAAGATCGGCTTCTTGGAGAAGGTGGAGATGATGTGGGACACGATGCCGAAGGCCGGCAGGATCATGATGTACACTTCGGGGTGGCCGAAGAACCAGAACAGGTGCTGGTAGAGCACCGGGTCACCGCCGCCCGCCGGCTCGAAGAAGGTCGTGCCGAAGTTGCGGTCTGTCAGCAGCATCGTGATCGCGCCCGCGAGAACCGGCAGCGACAGGAGCAGCAGGAATGCGGTCACAAGCATGGACCAGGCGAAGAGCGGCATCTTGTGCAGCGTCATGCCCGGGGCGCGCATGTTGAGGATCGTGGTGATGAAGTTGATCGCACCCAGGATCGAGGCGGCACCGGCAAGGTGCAGGGCCAGGATGCCGAAGTCGAGCGCCGGGCCGGGATGGCCGACGGTCGAGAGCGGCGGGTACACGGTCCAGCCGCCGCCGAAGCCCAGGGAGCCCGGCGCGCCTTCGACGAAGAGCGAGAGCAGCATCAGGCAGAAGGCCGAAACGGTGAGCCAGAACGAGATGTTGTTCATCCGCGGGAAGGCCATGTCGGGCGCGCCGATCATGATCGGGATGAACCAGTTGCCGAAGCCGCCGATCAGCGTGGGCATCACCATGAAGAACACCATGATGAGGCCGTGGCCGGTCACGAAGACGTTGAACGCCTGCGGGTTGGAGAAGTACTGGAGACCTGGCTCCTGGAGCTCCAGGCGCATGCCGATGGACAGAAGGCCGCCGACGATGCCGGCCGTGAAGCCGAAGATGAGATAGAGCGTGCCGATATCCTTGTGGTTCGTGGAATAGAACCACCGGCGCCAGAAGCTCGGAAGGTGATCGTGGTGATCCGCGTGAGCGGCATCAGCTGCATGTGCCATGATGAGACCTCTGTGGTCCTTCTTACAATTACTGAGCGGTCGCGAATTTGAGCGGAGCGTCACTGCCGGTCGAAGCATACTTCTGCTTCGCCTCGGCGAGCCAAGCGGCAAATTGCTGCTCGCTCACGACGCGGATTTCGATCGGCATGTAGGGGTGGCCGTTGCCGCAGAGCTCGGAGCACTGGCCGAAATACACGCCTTCCTTTTCGGCCTTGAACCAGGTCTCGTTCAGGCGGCCCGGGATCGCATCCACCTTGATGTAGAAGGACGGCAGGGCGAAGGAGTGGATCACGTCGGCGGAGGTCGTCTGAACCTTCACGACCTTGCCCACCGGAACGACCATGGCGTTGTCGGCGCCGAGCAGACGGGGCTGGTCGGGCTTCAGGTCCTTGGCCTCGGTGATCATGTTCGAATCGAATTTGAAGCCGCCCTGGTCGGCCGGGTACTCATAGCCCCAGTACCAGGAATAGCCCGTCGCCTTCACAACGAGGTCGGCCTGCGGCGGAACGAGCTGCTGGCGCAGGAGGCGGAACGACGGAATCGCGATCGCCACGAGGATCAGCACCGGGACGATGGTCCAGGCCACCTCGAGGAGGGTGTTGTGGGTGGTCCGCGAGGGAACCGGGTTCTTGCTCTCGTTGAAGCGGGCAACGATCACAAGGAGCAGCGCCAGAACGAAAAGGCAGATCGCAGCGATCAGCCAAACCAGGTAGGTGTGGAAGTTGGACACGCTGTGTCCCAACTCGGTCACCATCTCCTGCATGCCCATTTCCCATGGGGAGGGCCGGCCGGCGGCGGCCCACGCCTCACTTATGCCCAACACAAGTGCGACCGCTGCCGTGGAGAGGGCGGTCACCGATCGACGTCCAGTCTCGATCCGCATCGGCGTTCCTAAGCTCCTAAAGATGTGATGGCCCAGGGCCATGAAAGCATCGGGGAAGGCGCGGGCGTGCGGAAAGCGGCGCCCGGCTTGCGCCATCACCTTTGATCTGCGTCAAAGATCACAGGACGCGCTCAAGCGCAACGGTAGAAGCGTTCCAAACTGTGCGTCATAACCGCCAAAAATCATTTCGGTCCCTCAAACAGCCTCTCTCGCTTGACATCGCGCCCTCTGCCATGGTCCCAACGGCCAAAGATGGACCTGAAGCGGCGGCAGGCCGCGACCCTCGATCAGGGTTAATGAATGGAGAATCCGATGGGCGCATCGCGATGGGCTCGCCATGGTGCGGCGGCAATCCTGGGGCTGTCGGCCCTGTTCGGCGCCAGCGGCGCCGGCGCTCAGGGCATGGTCAAGAACACCTACGGCGAGTGGCAGATGCGCTGCGAGACTCCGGCGGGCGCCACGGCCGAGCAATGCGCCCTCGTGCAGAACGTCGTCGCAGAGGACCGCCCCAACGTCACCCTCGTCATTATTGTGTTGAAAACCGCCGACGGCAAAAGTCGCCTCCTGCGCGTGGTCGCGCCTCTTGGTATTCTGTTGCCGTCGGGCCTGGGCCTCAAGATCGACCAGACGGATATCGGGCGTGCCGGCTTCGTGCGCTGCCTCGCCACCGGCTGCGTGGCGGAGGTCGTGATGGAGGACAACCTGGTCAACCAGATGAAGACCGGTCAGGCGGCCACCTTCATCGTGTTCCAGACGCCTGAGGAAGGGATCGGGATTCCCGTGTCCCTGAACGGATTTGCGGCCGGGTTCGACGCTCTTCCGTAAGACTTGACCATAATAAGGTGGGGGCAATCATGAGAGACGGATTGAGCCGGAAGGCCGGATGGACGCTCGCGGCACTCGGCCTGACGGCCCTGACGGGCTGCGGCCCGTCGGGAGGCGGAGGTGGCTTCGGCATGGGCGACATGCTCCTGACGGCCGGAACGAGGCAGGCCCCAGCCCAGTCGGCCGAGATCCGGGACGTGTATTGCCCGACCATTGACGTGGTCGACGGCGGCGCTGCCCTCCAGGTTCGCGGTGGCCGCGAGGAAGGCTCGATCCGGAGCCAGGTGACCCTGGGCGAGATCGCCCGCGAATGCGTCGGGCAGCCGGACGGCTCGACCCTGGTCAAGGTCGGTGTCGAGGCGCGCGCGCTCCTGGGCGTCGGCGGCTCCTCCGGCCGCTACGATGTGCCGGTTCATATCGTGGTCAAGGACGGCTCGACGGTCTTCGCCGACCGGTCCCGCCGGGTGGCGGCAGCCATCCCGGCCGGTCAGACCCAGACGACCGTGTCGGTGATCGAGGAGGGCATCGTGGTGCCCCCGTCCTACGCCAACAGCTTCGAAATCCAGGTGGGCCTCGGCGGCGGCGGCCGTGCCGCTCCGGGACGGCGCAGGGGATAGAGCCTCGAACGCAAAAGTGGGAACCGGTTTTGCGTGGAAAGATGCGTCGGACCACCAGCCTCGAACGCAAAAGTGGGAACCGGTTTGGCGTGAGAAGATGCGTTAAATCAGAAAGTTAGAGCACCGAACGTGAAATCGCATTCCCGTCCGGTGCTTCACGGTTGAGACGATTCAGTAGAGAACGGCGGCGCCTGCTCTCTGGTTGAGGGGAGCGGCCAGGACCTTGTCGATCCGGCGCTCGTCCAGGTCGATCACTTCGAAGCGCCAGCCCAGGGTGTCTACGTGCTCGCCTGTATTGGGCAGGTGCTGCAGCTCGCTGATCACCAGGCCGCCGACCGTGTGATAGCTGCGGGTCTCGGGCAGGGTGACGCCCAGCACCTCGGCCATCTCGTCGACCGGCATGGAGCCGGCGAGCAGCCAGGAGCCGTCCTCGCGCCGGATGGCGTCGGGTTCCGGAGCCTCGCCGTCGGACCGGAAGGCGCCGACGATGGCCTCCAGGGCATCGGCCGGGGTCACGACCCCTTCGAAATGCCCGTATTCGTCGTGGACGATCGCCATCGGCACCTCCGCGTCGCGCAAGGTGGCCAGCGCATCGAGCGCGTAAAGCGTGTCCGGAATGACCGGCGCCGGCTGAATATGCCCCCGGATGTCCAGGGACTGGCCCGAAAGCATGGCAGCGAGAAGCTCTCGCGACTGGACGACGCCGATCACGTTGTCGGGCGTTCCCTCGCTCACGGGCAGGCGGGAATGCGGGGTTTCGATCAGCAAGGCGCGGATCGTCGCCTCGTCGTCGTCCAGGTCGATCCAGTCCACGTCCGTGCGCGGGGTCATGAGGCCGCGCACGGTCCGGTCCCCGAGGCGCAGGACGCCTGAGATCATGCGGCGTTCCTCCTCCTCGATCACGCCGGCGCTCTCGGCCTCGCCGACGAGCATCTTGATTTCCTCTTCCGTGACCGTCGACGAATCGTCGGACTTGGCCCCCAGGAGGCGGAAGATCAGGCTGGTCGATGCGTTCAGAAGCCAGACGGCCGGGGCCGCGACCTTCGAGAGCACCAGCATCAGGGGCGCCATGGTGCAGGCGATGGCCTCCGGATTGCGCAGGGCCAGCTGCTTGGGCACCAGCTCGCCGATGACGATGGAGAGATACGTGATGATGCCGATCACGAGGCCGTAGCCCAGGGGCTGGGCCACGCCTTCGGGCATGCCCTGGGCCAGGAAGATCTGGGTCAGCCGGTCGCCGAGCGCGGCACCCGAAAAGGCGCCGGCCAGAATGCCCACGAGAGTGATGCCGATCTGGACCGTGGACAGGAAGCGGCCCGAATCCTCCATGAGGGTCAGGGCCGTGGTGGCTCCGGAGCGGCCTTGCTCGGCCATCGCCTTGAGGCGGGCTCGGCGGGCGGAAACGATGGCGAGTTCGGAAAGAGCAAAGACGCCGTTGAGGGCGACGAGAGCGAGAGCGATGATCAGTTCGAGCAACGATGCGTGGAGCTGCTGACCGGACCAGGCCGCGCTTCTCCCCTTCTGTGACAGATGCCCTAACATGGAGTGTCGATGCCCTGCCGTCAATTAAGGCAGGGAGATATTCGCCGCGACGGCCTGCTTTGTTGACAGGACCGCATTTCCTCTTCAGAGCTAAATCCAGCCGATGATCCCCGCGGAAGAGACCGGACCTCTGAGGTCCGGCGCCGAAGGCGCAACCGCCCCGGAAACGCTCAGGCCAAAGGACCGCGCGGGAGCTGGCACTCTGGAAAGCGGCGACGCTCGAACGGGCGTCGCCCACCGACGGGCGTAACCTGCCGCGAAAGCGGTGAGGGAAATCTCTCAGGTCTCGGGACAGAGGGGGCGCACAGCAACGGGCCGCAAGGCTCGATGGAACGCGCACCTTTGAGGAAACCCGATGGCCGAGCATGCGCATAGCGACGAGCCGCTCCTGCAGACCCCGCTTCATGCCGAGCATGTGGCCCTTGGCGCCCGCATGGTGCCCTTCGCCGGCTACGACATGCCGGTGCAGTATCCCACCGGCATCCTGACCGAGCACAACTGGACCCGCGAGCACGCGGGCCTGTTCGACGTCTCGCATATGGGCCAGGCCTTCCTCGTCGCCGACGACAAGAGCCACGAGACCGTGGCCCGGGCGATCGAGGCGTTGATTCCCGCCGACGTGCTCAACCTCAAGCCCAACCAGCAGCGCTATTCGCAGCTGCTGGCGGAGGACGGCGGCATCCTCGACGACCTGATGGTCACCCGCGTCGGCGCCCCCGGCCACGAAGGCTGGCTCTATCTGGTGGTGAACGCCTCGATGAAGGAGCAGGACTACGCTCATATCGAGGCCCGCCTGCCGAAGGGCGTCGCGTTGCGGCGCAAGGACGATCTGGGCCTCATGGCGCTCCAGGGGCCGTCCGCCGAGGCCGTGCTCGCCAGGCTTGTGCCGGAGGCCGCAGGCCTCGCCTTCATGATGTCCGCCGACGTGCAGATCGACGCCATCTGGTGCCACGTCTCCCGCTCCGGCTATACCGGCGAGGACGGGTTCGAGATCTCCTGCCAAGGCAAGGATGCCCCCGCTCTCTGGAACAAGCTGCTCGCGGATCCCGAGGTGAAGGCCATCGGTCTCGGCGCGCGCGATTCGCTGCGGCTCGAAGCGGGCCTGTGCCTCTACGGTCACGACATCGATCCCACGACCTCGCCCATCGAGGCCGGCCTGATCTGGTCGATCCAGAAGCGCCGCCGCGAGGAGGGGGGCTTCCCCGGCGCCGAGCGCGTCCAGCGCGAGATCAAGGACGGCGCGGCGCGCGTGCGCGTCGGCATCAGGCCCGAGGGTCGCGCTCCGGCGCGCGAGGGCACGATCATCACCACGCCCGACGGCCATGAGGTCGGCATCGTGACCTCCGGCGGCTTCGGCCCCACGGTCAACGGCCCGGTCGCCATGGGCTATGTCGCGAAGGAGGTGTCGGCCGTCGGCACGGACCTTCATCTCATCGTTCGCGGCAAGCCGCTGCCGGCCAAGGTCGCGGCCATGCCGTTCGCCCCCCATCGCTACAAGCGCTGACACTCAAAGAGGGAAATCAACATGACCACGCGCTACACCAAGGATCACGAATACATCCGCATCGAGGGCGATGCCGGCATCGTCGGCATCTCCGACTATGCGCAGAGCCAGCTCGGAGACGTGGTCTTCGTCGAGCTTCCGAGCGTCGGCAAGACCCTGGCGAAGGGCGATGAGGCTGCCGTCGTCGAGAGCGTGAAGGCCGCAAGCGAAGTCTATGCGCCGGTCTCCGGCGAAGTGGTCGAGGTCAACAGCGATCTCGAAGCCTCGCCCGGCACCGTCAACGAGGATCCGGCCGGCCGCGGCTGGTTCATGAAGCTTCGTCTCACCAACCAGAGCGAGCTCGACGGCCTCATGACCGAGGAGCAGTACCAGGAATTCGTGAAGTCGATTTCCTAACACGGGCGGCTTGGCAATGGCGCACGAGTACAAGGCAACGATCCGCTGGGCCCGGGGAGACGACGAGGTCTTTTCCGACAACCGCTACAGCCGGGGCCATCTCTGGAGCTTCGATGGCGGCATCGAGGTGCCGGGCTCCTCGTCGCCTTCCGTCGTGCCGTTGCCTCTCTCCCGGGAGGACGCCATCGACCCGGAGGAGGCGTATGTCGCAGCCATTTCCAGCTGCCACATGCTGACCTTCCTGTCGATCGCCGCCAAGAAGCGCTTCGTCGTCGACCGTTACGAGGACGAAGCGCTCGGGATCATGACCAAGAACGAGAACGGCAAGCTCTTCGTGTCCAAGGTCACCCTGGACCCGACAATCGAATTTTCAGGCGACAAGGTTCCGACGCCGGAGCAGATCGCCGCCATGCACCACCTCGCCCACAAGGAATGCTTCATCGCCAACTCCGTGCTCACGGAGATCGTGGTGGCAGGCATTCCCTCGCACTAACGCCTCAAGGTTTTTTGCCGATGCGCTATTTGCCTTTGTCCGACTCCGACCGCGGCGAGATGCTCGCCCGGATCGGCGTCAACCACGTCGATGAGCTGTTCGCCGACGTGCCGAAGAACCTGCTCCTCAAGGAGCCCGTGGACCTGCCGCGCCGCAAGGGCGAGCTGGAGGTGGAGCGCATCCTCTCCCGCATGTCCGCGAAGAACATGTCCGCCTCGTCCGTGCCGTTCTTCGTGGGCGCCGGCGCCTACAAGCACCACGTGCCGGCGACCGTCGATCACCTGATCCAGCGCTCCGAGTTCCTGACCAGCTACACGCCGTATCAGCCGGAAATCGCGCAGGGCACGCTGCAATACCTCTTCGAGTTCCAGACGCAGGTCGCGGCCCTCACCGGCATGGATGTGGCGAATGCCTCCATGTATGACGGCTCCACCGGAACGGGCGAGGCGGTGCTCATGGCGCACCGCGTCACCAAGCGCCGCAAGGCGGTACTCTCCGGCGGCCTGCACCCGCATTACACGGATGTGGTGAAGACGCTCTCCGACATGGCGAGCGACGAAACAATCATCCTAGCGCCGGATGTGAGCGGAACCGAGGACATCCTCTCGCAGATCGACGATACGACCTCCTGCGTCGTCGTGCAGTCGCCGGACGTGTTCGGCCATGTGCGCGACCTGAAGCCCATCGCCGACAAGGCGCACAAGCATGGCGCCCTGCTGATCGCCGTGTTCACCGAAGTGGTGTCGCTCGGACTTTTGAAGTCGCCGGGCAGTCAGGGCGCGGACATCGTCGTCGGCGAAGGCCAGTCCATCGGCAACGCGCTGAACTTCGGTGGTCCCTATGTGGGCCTCTTCGCCACGCAATCGAAATACATCCGCCAGATGCCGGGCCGTCTGTGCGGCGAGACCGTGGACGCGGACGGCAATCGTGGCTTCGTGCTGACGCTCTCGACCCGCGAGCAGCACATCCGCCGCGACAAGGCCACGTCGAATATCTGCACGAATTCAGGTCTTTGTTCGCTCGCCTTCACCATTCACATGACCCTGCTCGGCGAGAAGGGATTGACGCGTCTCGCCCGCATCAATCACGCGAATGCCGTGAAGCTGGCCGACCAGCTCGGCACCGTGAAGGGCGTCGAGGTTCTCAACGAGACCTTCTTCAACGAGTTCACCGTGAAGCTCGCGAAGCCCGCGGCCGAAATCGTCGAGCGCCTCGCCGGGAAGGGCGTGCTGGCGGGTGTGCCCGTGTCGCGCCTCATGCCGGGTGCCGGCCTCGACAACCTGCTGCTCGTCGCTTCCACCGAAGTGAACACCGATGATGACCGCGCGGCCCTCTGCGCCGCCTTGAAGGAGGTTCTGTGATGTTGAACCGCCAGGGACGTCCCTCTTCCGCCGGAGAAGCCGGCACCACCACGCATCCGACCTTCACCGGCAACAAGGCGCTGGCGCAGATCGAGCCGCTGCTCTTCGAGATCGGCCGATATGGCACGACCGGCGTCGATCTCGACGAGCCGGATGACTTCCAGCCGCGCCTCGGCGGCCTGGAGCGCAAGGAAGCGATCGGTCTGCCGGGTCTCTCCGAGCCCGAGACCATGCGCCACTACGTGCGCCTCAGCCAGCAGAACTACGGCATCGACACGGGTCTCTTCCCGCTCGGCTCCTGCACGATGAAGCACAATGCGCGCCTCAACGAGCGCATGGCTCGCCTTCCGGGCTTCGCCGACGTGCATCCGCTGCAGCCTGTCTCGACCGTGCAGGGCGCTCTGGAGCTCATGAGCGAGCTCGGACGCTACCTGGTCACGCTCACCAACATGACGGCCGTCGCGCTGTCGCCGAAGGCCGGCGCCCATGGCGAGCTCTGCGGCATGATGGCGATCAAGGCCGCCATCGAGGCGAAGGGCGAGGGGGCGACCCGCAACGTGGTGCTCGTGCCGGATTCGGCTCATGGCACGAACCCGGCCACCGCCGCTCTCATCGGCTTCAAGGTGAAGCCGGTGCCGGCGCGCGAGGACGGCTCCGTGCATGTCGAGGACGTGAAGAAGCTGCTCGGCCCCGACGTGGCGGCGATCATGCTCACGAACCCCAACACCTGCGGCCTCTTCGAGCCGCAGGTGGCCGAGATCGCCAAGGCGATCCACGATGCGGGGGCGTATTTCTACTGCGACGGCGCGAACTTCAACGCCATCGTGGGCAAGGCGAAGCCGGGCGATCTCGGCGTCGACGCCATGCACATCAACCTGCACAAGACCTTCTCGACGCCTCACGGCGGCGGCGGCCCGGGCTCCGGGCCGGTGGTGCTCTCCGCGCGCCTCGCGCCCTTCGCGCCGGTGCCGTTCGTGCGCGCCGGCAAGGACGGTGGCTTCGAGCTGGTGGAACAGGAAAGCGATGCCGCGGAAAAGCCCTTCGGCCGCATGACCGCGTTCCACGGCCAGATGGGCATGTATGTGCGCGCCCTGTCCTACATGCTCTCGCATGGGGCCGACGGCATGAAGCAGGCTTCCGAGGACGCCGTGCTCAACGCCAACTACATCCGCGCCGGGCTGGCGGATCTCCTGTCGCTTCCCTTCGGCAACAAGCCGTGCATGCACGAGGTGCTGTTCGACGATGCGTGGCTCAAGGACACGGGCGTGACCACGCTCGACGTGGCCAAGGCCATGATCGACGAGGGCTATCACCCGATGACCATGTACTTCCCGCTGGTGGTGCATGGCGCGATGCTGATCGAGCCGACGGAATCCGAATCGAAGGCGTCCCTCGACCTCTTCATCGCGACGCTCCGCGACCTCGCCATGGCCGCGAAGAACGGCGACAAGGAGCGCTTCACCGGCGCCCCGTACCATGCCCCGCGCCGCCGTCTGGATGAAACCCGCGCCGCGCGCAATCCGGTGCTGAAATGGACGCCGCCGGAGCCCGTGGCTGAGGCTGCGGAGTAAGCCTCTCGGAAAACGCAAATGCCCGGCACCAGGCCGGGCATTTTCTTTTGCACTCTTCGCTTCTTATCCTGAGACAACAGAGCAGAAACCTGCCGCATGTCTCTCACGTCGTGGCCGGCCTTGTGCCGGCCATCCCGATCCGGTGAGGCTCAGCGTTTCATGGTATCGGGATCACCGGCACGAGGCCGGTGATGACGTTCTGGGTGTCATCCCCGGCGGTCCGCAGGACCGGGAAGGGGATCCATGATCGAGCGTCGAGCGATGGATTTCCTTCCCCTCCGCTGCGCTTCGGCCGGGAATGACACCGCAGAGTGACAAACCATCGGATCACCGGCACGAGACTCGCTATGACGTGTGGAGGATGGCAGCCTCTCCCGCAGAGTGGAGAGGGATCAGGCGCGCCACATGTCCTGCGCGACCGCCCGCAACTCGGCCATCCGCCCGATCACCGCCGGCGCTCCCGCCTGCCGGAGCTTGTCTCCGTGCTCCGGCCCGCAATGGCCGCCACCCGTGAAGCCGATGACGCGCATGCCGGCGGCAACCGCCGCCTGAACGCCGGCGATGGAATCCTCGACGACCAGGCAATCGTCCGGGCGGGCGTTCATCTGCTTTGCGGCATGCAGGAACAGGTCCGGCGCGGGCTTCCCGCGTGCGACCTGGGTCGAGCTGAAGATGTTGTCGAACAGGTCTGCGAGCCCCGTGACGCGCAGCGAGAGGGCGATCCGTTCCGGGACGGACGACGAGGCGACGCAGCGGGGGAAGGGGAGGGAGAGGATCGCATCGCGAACGCCCGCGATCGGCTTCAGGTCCGTCTCGAAACGGGCGAACAGGGTCCTGTTGAGCCGTTCGGTGAAATCCTCGGGCAGCCGGATTCCGCGCTCCGATTCGATCCGGGCGATCTGGTCCTTGACGCTGACGCCGGTGAACTCGCGGGCCACGGCTTCGGCCGTGTAGGGCACGCCGCATTCCGTCAGCACCTCCGCGTCGATCCGGCAGCTCAACGGCTCCGAATCGACCAGCACGCCGTCGCAGTCGAAGATCATCAGCATCACGGTCTCCAAGCAAAAAGGCCGCCTCGGAGGGCGGCCTTGAGTGGGTTCGTCCGGTACGAGGCCTTTACTGCAGCTTCGTCCGCACGTCGTTGAGGCTCGCCGTCATGAGCGAGGCGGCGGTGGCGCCGGTGATCTCGTCGCGCAGGACGCGCTCGGACGCCTTGATGGCGGCGTCGACGGCGGCGGCGCGCACCTCGGCGGAGGCCTGGGCCTCGGCCTGGGCGATCTTCGCCTCGGCGGTGGCCGTGCGGCGCTTCACGAAATCGGTCATCTTCTCCTGGGCTTCGCGGGCGAGACGCTCGGCCTCGTCGCGGGCAGTGGAGACGATGTCGGCGGCTTCGCGCTCGGCGGCCGCGCGCTTGGCCTCGTACTCCTTGAGGAGCCGTTCGGCGTCCTGGCGCAGGCGCTGGGCCTCGGCCAGTTCGTTGGCAATGCGCTTGCCGCGGGAATCGAGCTGGTTGAGCACGTTGCCCGGGACGCCCTTGTAGAACAGGATGCCCCAGAAGATGACGAAGGCGACCGCAACCCAGAATTCAGCGCTGTGCAACATGGGGACCTCCCGATCAGGCCTTGATCTGGTTGAGAGCGGCTTCGACCTTCTGCGGGGCCGGAGCCTTGCCGGTCAGGCGCTCGATGATGGCGGAAGCGGTATCGCGCGCGATGGCGTCCACGTGGCTCATGGCCTCGGACTTCTTCGCGGAGATCGTCGCCTCCGCGTCGGCGAGACGCTGGTTGAGATCGGCCTCGAGAGCCTTGCGCTTCGCGTCGCTCTCGGCCGAGAGCTTGGCGCGTGTCTCCTGCGCGAGCGCCTGGGCGCGGCCCTTGGCTTCCGCGAGGGCTCTCTCGTAGGCGGCGCCGGCTTCTTCGGCGCGTGATTTCATGGCGGCCGCGTTGTCGAGATCGTTGGCGATCATCGCGCGGCGGTTCTCGATGATTCCGCCCAGACGCGGGAGAACCAGCCTGGAAAGCAGGGTGTAGAGCACCACGAAGGTGATCGCCAGCCAGAGGAGCTGACCGGCATAGGTTTCCGTCTCGAAGGGCGGAAAGCCGATATCCTCGTGAGCGCCGCCGGGGGCCTCTGTTGTGGCGTGGTTCGTCTGAGCCTGAGCCATGGAGCAGATCCTAGTATACGGTCCTAGCATCGGACCCAAAAGTGGATTGCACTTTTGGGATTGATCCGATGCTCAATCCCTAGACTGGCGTATCGGTTGGCGCGGAAAACCGGTCCCCACTTTTCCGCACGATACGCCGGAAACATGAATGACGGCGGTTGAGCCCGCCGTCACCCCTGTCGAGGCGAAGCGCTCGAGCGCGCCTCGACCTCCCGATCACCGTCTTGAGATTAGGTGAAGAGCAGAACGAGAGCGACGACGAGACAGAAGATGCCGAGACCTTCTGCGAGCGCCGCACCGATGAACGCGCGGGCGAACTGACCGTCGGCAGCCGACGGGTTGCGCAGGGCGCCGGAGAGGAAGTTACCGAAGATGTTGCCAACGCCCATAGCGGCGAGACCCATGCCGATGCAGGCGAGGCCCGCGCCGAGGAACTTGAAAGCAACCGGATCCATTGTGATCTCCTTGGGAATACTGTGATCGGGAGGGAAGGTGTAACTCAGCGCAGACCTAGTGGCCCGGGTGCAGCGCGTCGTTGAGGTAGATGCAGGTCAACACCGTGAAGACGTAGGCCTGCAGAGCGGCGACGAGGAACTCGAGCGCCATGAGGGCAACCGCCATGAGAAGCGGCAGCGGAGCGAGGATCGTCAGGGCACCGCCGGCCGCCAGGAGGCTGACCACGAAGCCTGCGAAAACTTTCAGCGCGATGTGTCCGGCGAGCATGTTCGCGAAGAGACGCAGGCTGAGCGAGATCGGGCGGGAGAGGAACGAGATGAGCTCGATCACCACGATGAAGGGCAGGAGCCATGCCGGCACGCCCGACGGCACGAAGAGGCCGAGGAAGTGGGTGCCGTGCTTCATGAAGCCGTAGACCACCACCGTGCCGATGACGAGCATGGCGAGGGCGAAGGTGACGATGATGTGGCTGGTGACCGTGAAGAAGCCCGGGATCATGCCGAGCAGGTTCGCGGTCAGCACGAACATGAAGAGGGAGAACACGAGGGGGAAGAACTTCATCCCCTCCTTGCCTGTCGCGTCGACCAGCGTGTTGGCGACGAAATCGTGCAGGACCTCCGCCACGGACTGGGCCCGGCCCGGAACGACGGCGCGCTTGCGGGTCGCCAGCAGGAGGCCGCCCACGATCACGGCGGCTGCGCCGATCATGAACAGGGATGAATTCGTGAAATTGATGACCGGAATGATGGGCTTGATCTGGAATTGTTCGATCGGGCTCGCCATGATCCGCTCTCAAGGTTCGATGTTATCAAATGCCGTTCGGCGCTCGAAGTCTAAGTCCGTCACCGCTTGTCGTCATACCGGGCGGATTTGACCATCCCGGCTGCTCGCATCAGATTGAGCATCCCGGCGCAGAAGCCGAGTATCAGACAAACGATCAGACCCCAAGGGGAAGTCCCGAACAAACGGTCGACAATCCAACCCAGAATTCCGCCGGCGGCCACTCCTGCAACGAATTCGGCCGAGAGCCTGAAGGCTTGGCCGAGAGCGCTGGAATCGGACGTCGGGCGGGGGCGAGGTTCCGCTTCGGCTCGCTGCGCGGATGCTTGGGAGATCCGTGCGTCGAGCGATTGCAGTCTCGCTGACAGGTCGGCATCGTCGGCGCTGCCCGGTTTCCGCTCATTGTCGCCGTTCCGCTCGTTGGGGTCCGCCATTGCGATCTCCTTTGAAGCGTTGCGGGAAAATGCTTGGAAACCCAGCCCCGAAAGCCGGGCGCACCATATGAGCGGGGGTCCACCCTGTCAAGAACCGTCTGAAAAGATCTAAGTGGTTGAAATGGTTAAAATAACGGTGTTTTAAGGTGGCCTTGGGCCGAAAGCGCACATGTTTTTGAGGCCGAAGCAAGGCGGCCCTGAAAGCCTTAGGCTACCTCAAGAATGCGCTCTGCGCTCTGCAAGTCGACGGAGACGAGCTGCGACACGCCCCGTTCGGCCATGGTGACGCCGAACAGCCGGTCCATCCGGGCCATGGTGATCGGGTTGTGGGTGATGACCACGAACCGGGTCTCCGTCTGGCGGGCCATGTCCTCCAGAAGGGCGCAGTAGCGCTCCACGTTGGCGTCGTCGAGCGGCGCATCCACCTCGTCGAGCACGCAGATCGGCGAAGGATTCGTGAGGAACACCGCGAAGATCAGGGCGGTCGCCGTCAGGGCCTGCTCGCCGCCCGAGAGGAGCGTCATGCTCTGCGGCTTCTTGCCGGGCGGGCGGGCGAGGATTTCCAGGCCCGCTTCCAGCGGGTCGTCCGAATCGACCAGGGTCAGTTCCGCCGTGCCGCCGCCGAACAGGGTCGAGAAGAGCCGCTTGAAGTGATCGTTCACCACGTCGAAGGCGGCGAGCAGGCGCTCGCGGCCCTCGCGGTTGAGGCTGCCGATGGCTTGGCGCAGGCGCTTGATGGCCTCGACGAGGTCGTCCCGCTCGCCGGCGATGTTGTTGTATTTGGTCTCGAGCTCCGTCAGCTCCTCGTCGGCGCGCAGGTTCACGGCGCCGAGGCGCTCCCGGTCGTTCTTGAGGGAGTGCAGCTTGGATTCGATCTCGCCATGGGACGGCAGCTCGAAGCCTTCCTTCAGGCCCGCGAGCTCGATGAGCCCGGCCGGCGTCGTCTCCAGATTTTCCGCGATGTTGCGGGTGATCTCGGCCAGACGCGCGATGGCGGCCTCGTGGCGGGCCTGCGAACCGGCACGCGCCTCGCGGGCGGCCGACAGAGCCTCCAGGGCGGCGCGGGCGGCGCGGTCCGATTCGGCAAGGCCCGTCTCCGCATCGGCGAGGCGGTCGGCCGCTTCCTTGCGCTTCGCCTCGGCCTCCTCGACCTCGGCCATAAGGGCGCGGCGGCGCTGAAGATAGGTATCGGGGGCCTCCAGCAGGCGCTGGTGTTCGTCCTGGGCGCGCTCCAGGCGCTCGCCCAGATCCTCGAAGGCCTTGGCCGCGCGGGCGGCACGGTCGGTCCAGAGCCGGATGTCGGCGGCGATCGATTCCTGCCTGCGGCGGCGCAGTTCGCCCTCGTGCATGAGGGATTGGAGGGCGGCGCGGGCCTCGGAGGCGGCAGCCCGGCGTTCCGCCACGCGGGTGCGCTCTTCGAGCAGACGGCTTTCGAGATCGGGCGCGGGCGCGAGGTCCTGCAGGGCGCCTTCCGCATCCTGCACCCGCTCCAGGGCCTCGGCCTCGCTCTCGGACAGACGGGCGAGACCTTCCTGCAGGGCCGAGCGGCGCTGGCCGAGTTCGGCCTCCTTGCGTTCGGCGGCCGAGAGGCGCGTCCGAGCGGCATCGAGCGCCTGCCGGGTCTGGCGCGCAGCCTCGATGGCCTGCATCTCGTGGGAGGCGGCCTTGCGGACGGCCTCGAGGGCGGCTTCCGCCTCGTGGCGCAGATGCTCGGCCTGCTCGCGGGCCGAAGCGGCTTCGCGCTCCAGATCGCCCAGGCGATTCTTTTCCGCCAGACGGCGGGCGGCCGGGGAGGGAGCCTCGGCGGCGGCCGTAAAGCCGTCCCAGCGCCAGAGGTCGCCCTCTTCGGTGACGAGACGCTGACCGGGCTTCAGGAGGCCGCGCAGGCGCAGACCGTCGGCTTTGCTCACCACGCCGATCTGGCGCAGGCGACGCTGAAGCTGGGACGGGGCTTGAGAGAGATCCGCCAGGGATGTGACGCCTTCCGGCAGGGCGGGATCGTCCGCGCCCGCATGGGTCTCGGCCCAATGATGCGGCGCCGTCGGGTTGACCGAGGCTTCGAGATCGTCGCCGAGAGCCGCGCCCAAGGCCGTCTCGTAGCCCTTCCGAACCGTGATCTGGTCGACTGCCGGAGGCCAGAGGTCGCTGGTCGCGGAGGTGACCAGCTTGGCCAGGGTACGAGCCTCGGTTTCCAGGCGCTGGGCCGTGCGCTCGGCCTCGTTGAGGGGCTGGCGCAGGCGGTTCTCGGCCTCCCGGGCGGCCGACAGGGTCTCGCGCGCCTCGATCACGGCCTCTTCGGCACCCTGAGCGGTCTCTTCGGCGATCGCCGCCTCCTCGCGCATATCGTCGAGAGAGGGGCCATCCTCCGGCGAGCCCGAGAGGGCGGCGATCTCACGCTCGAGCCGCTCCTTCTCGGAGCGGAAGCGGGAGGCGCGCTCCATTTCCTCGCGCACGGCGCGTTCCAGGGCGGCGCGGCGGGCATTGAGGTCGGAGGTCTGGGCCTGAAGGGCGCTCAGGGCCGCTTCGGCCTCCGCCAGTTCGGCCTCGGCCGTCTGAAGGCGCTCCTCGGCCTCGGCGCGGACATCGTCCGCCCCGTCCGTGGTGAGCGCAATCTCGTCGGCCTCGGACTGAAGCCGCTCGATCGTGGCCTGGGCATCCGTGCGCTGCGCCGCCTCGCGGGCGATGTCCCGGTTGAGGTCGCCGATATGGCGCTCGAGCTCGACGACGCGCTCCTTGGAGCGGCGTTCTTCCGATTCGAGCTCGTTGCGGGCATGGGTCAGGCGCTGCAGGGCAGCGGCGGCGGCGGCTTCGGCCTGGCGCAGGGCCGGGAGCCCGTGGGCGGCGACGGCCTGGGCGGTGGCGGCCCGGGTCTGTTCCTCGGTGGCGTCGGCAACGGCCTTGAGGTCCTCGGCGACCTGCCGTTCGGCGGTGGCGGCCTGCTCGCGGGCCTCGGCGAAGCTGATGGCGTACATCAGGGCTTCGAGGCGGCGGATCTCGGCCGAGAGGTTCTTGTAGCGGGAGGCCTGGCGGCCCTGGCGCTTCAGGCTCTCGATCTGGCTCTCGAGTTCGCGGATCACATCCTCGACGCGGACAAGGTTGTCCTCGGCGGCCTTGAGGCGCAACTCCGCCTCGTGCCGGCGGGCGTGGAGGCCCGCGATGCCGGCGGCATCTTCCAGGATGCGGCGGCGGGCCTGGGGCTTGGCGGAAATGATCTCGCTGATCTGGCCCTGGCGGACGAGGGCGGGCGACCGGGCGCCGGTGGCGGCATCCGCGAACAGGATCTGCACGTCGCGGGCGCGCACTTCCTTGCCGTTGACCCGGTAGGTCGAGCCTTCCTCGCGCTCGATCTTGCGCGAGATTTCCAGCAGGTCCGTATCGTTGAAGGCGGCCGGGGCCGTGCGCTCGGCATTGTCGATGGTGAGCATCACCTCGGCCCAATTGCGGGCCGGGCGGTTGCCGGAGCCGGAGAAGATGACGTCGTCCATCCCCGTGGCGCGCATGTTCTTATGGGAGTTCTCCCCCATGACCCAGCGCAGGGCCTCGACGAGGTTGGACTTGCCGCAGCCGTTCGGGCCGACCACGCCGGTCAGGCCCGGCTCGATCAGGAAGTCCGTCGGCTCGACGAAGGTCTTGAAGCCTGCAATGCGAAGGCGCGTCAGCTTCATGGGCGCGCTCTACGCTCTCCTCCCCCTTGCGGGGAGGAGTTGGAGGCGGGGGTGTCGGCGCCGCCCTGGTTCCAGTTCAGCGCTGGCACTCCCACCCTGACCCACCCCACAAGGGGGAGGGGAAAATCGCGGTATGTCCGGTGAAGGCGCGCGCCATCGATCCCGCAACAGGGGATTTTGTTATTCGCCCAAGAGAGGCTTGATGATCTTTTCAAGCTCATCGATCGATAGGGCTCCAGGATGGCGCTGACCATTGATGAAGAAAGTGGGCGTGGAGTCCACCTTGAACTGCTCCATCGCCCGGTTCTTCACCGCGTTGACTGCGTCATATAGTTTCTGGTCCTTGAGGCAAGCATCAAATTTTTCCTGTGAAAAACCTGCCTGCTTGAGCATGGCCCGGAGAGCATCGAGGGGTTTGTCGACGAAAGCCCAATTCTTCTGCTGGTCGAAGAGCAGGTCCGTGATCGGGTAGTACTTGTCGTTGCCGTCGCAGCGGGCGAGCATGAATCCGGCTGTCGCCAGGGGGTCAAGCGGGAATTCGCGCAGGACGAAGCGGACCTTGCCCGTATCGATGTAGCGCTTCTTCAGCTCGGGCCAGGTCGTGGCATGGAAATGGGCGCAATGGGAGCAGGTCATCGAGGCGTACTCGATGATCGTCACCTTGGCGTCGGCAGGGCCAAGGGCGATGTCGCCCAACGGCCCCTGGACCGCGAGGTCCTGAACGGACACGTTCTGGGCGAGGGCCGGAAGGCTCATGCCGAAATAGACGGTCGCGGCTGCGGTTCCGAGAAGCTGAAGCGTCTGACGCCGGGTGATCATCGTGGGGAAGCTCCTGAAGAGATTTCGTCCTGCGGTAGAATGACTTGGCCTTGGAGGCAAGCGTCCAATATCTCACGCTTTCGTGCGTGAACCTGAGCTGACGATGGCCTGGCCCAGCCGGTCGAGCGCCGCCTTCAAGGATTCCTCCTCGATCGGCCCGACGGCCCTGTCCACCTTGTCCCTCTCCGCGGGGGTGAGGGGGCGGGGAGCCGGGCGCTTCTTCTCAACCCGCCGCACGGGCCCTTGTTTCAGCACCAGCTTCCCGATGCAGCGCCAGCCGTAATAGGTGTTCACCCTGTCGATGACGGTCGGAGCCAGGTGCTGGAGTTCGAGAGCGAAGGCGCTCTCGACCCGGATCACGAGGGTGGCCGGGTCGGGCCGCGCCTCCGGATCCGCATGGGGGCTCTTGCGCTTCCACTCGATCTTGAGCGGCTGCGTGAAGGCGGAGAGCCGTTCGCCGACGATGTCGGGCCAGGCCATGATGATGTCCGAGGTCGCAAAGCCTTGCGCCGCCAGGCTGGGAGACAGGCAGACGTCGAGAAACTCGGCAAGGGGGCGGGCAAGAGGCCTCGGTCGTCTCATGTTGAATGTCCAAAAGCCGCGTTGGAATATTCCGTGTAGAACGCTATTCCGAATCCCATGTTAACGCCCGCCCCGAGCGCGACCAAGCCCGACCCGCAGGATCTCCTCGCCTGGTACGACCGTCACCGGCGGGACCTGCCTTGGCGCGCCAAGCCGGGCGTGACGGCCGATCCCTACCGGGTCTGGCTGTCCGAGATCATGCTGCAGCAGACGACCGTGACGGCGGTCAAACCCTATTACCTGAATTTCCTGGAACGCTTCCCGACCGTCGATGCCCTTGCGGAAGCGCCGTCCGAGGCCGTGATGCAGGCCTGGGCGGGGCTCGGCTATTATTCCCGTGCCCGCAACCTCCATGCCTGCGCCAAGGCCGTCGTGGAGAAGCACGGCGGGCGTTTCCCGGGCCGTGAGGCGGAGCTCCTGAAGCTCCCTGGCATCGGTGCCTACACGGCGGCGGCCGTGGCGGCGATCGCGTTCGACGAGAAGGCCGCCGCCGTGGACGGCAACGTGGAGCGGGTCATGTCCCGCATCTTCATGGTCGAGGAGCCGCTGCCCAAGGCCAAGCCCCTGATCCGGTCCCTGACCGAGGCCCTGGTGCCCGAGGACCGGCCGGGCGACTTCGCCCAGGCCGTGATGGATCTCGGCGCCACCATCTGCACACCCAAGCGTCCGGCCTGCGCGCTCTGCCCCTGGATGGTGCCCTGCCGGGCCCGGGCCGAGGGCTTGCAGGAGACCTTCCCGAAGAAGCAGAAGAAGGAGACGGGGCAACTGCGCAAAGGGGCGGCCTTCGTGGTCCTGCGTGCCGACGACACGATCCTGCTCCGCACCCGTCCGCCGCAGGGACTTCTCGGGGGCATGGCCGAGCCGCCGACGAGCGCCTGGGAGCCGAATTACGAGCCCTCCCGCGCCGTGCTCGATGCCCCCATCGAGGCCCGCTGGCAGCGCCTGCCGGGCACGGTGAAGCACGTCTTCACCCATTTCCCGCTGGAGCTCACGGTGCTGTTCGCGAAGGTCGCGAAGGGCACGCCCGCGCCCGACGACATGCGCTGGACGCCGCGCCTTCAGCTGCACGAGGAGGCTTTGCCCGGCGCCATGAAGAAGGTGCTGGCGCACGCATTGGGAGAGATCCCGGGCGGGAAGGCGAAGGCTCCCGCGAAAGACTGATCAGGCGCCCACGAGCGCCTTCTGGTTCTTCTTGAACAATGCCGCCAAGGCATTCGCCACCCGGGCCACGTTGGGGCGGTTCCGGCTGCGCCGGTGCATGACGAGGAAGACGTCTTCGATCAGGTCGCCCTCCGGCTTCGTGATCTGGACGAGGTCCGGATCCGAATCGCCGAGCCAGCAGGGCAGGAAGGCGGCGCCGAGGCCTGCTTTGGCCGCCTGATAGCGGATCGGCATGTCGCCGATTCGCGCCGCGACAGTGCGGCCCTGGGCGAACTCGGCCACGTAGGCTGCCTGGCGGGACAGGGTCGGGTCCTCCGGCGGCGCGATGACCGCCGTGGGATTTTCCGTACGGGCATACATGGCGAAGGCGATCTGGCCGATCTTCCTCGCCACCAGGTCGTCGCTTCCTTCGGGCAGGTTGCGCATCCGCAGGCCGATATCCGCCTCGCCGGACGCGAGGTCGAGCCTGCGGCGAGTGGGGATGTAGGCGATTTCAACGGGTGCGGCCGTTTCGTGCAGCTCGGCCGCGTAGAGGGACAGGAACAGGGTCACCGAGGCGGTGGCGGTGATCCGCACCGGCGCGTCGGGATCGGGCCGGTAGGCCGCCGCTGTCCGCGACACCACGGCGGCCGCGTCGCCCATGGTGTTTGCCGCTTCGAAGATGGCCTGTCCGGCTTCCGTCAGATCGAGGTTGTTGGGCCCTCGCTGAAAGAGGGAGAGACCCAGTGTTTCCTCCAGCACCTTGATCCGCCGCGCGACGGTCGGCTGGCTCTGGCCGAGCGCCTTCGCGGCGCTGTTCATCGATCCATGAGCCACCACGGCGAGAAAGATCCGCAGATCGTCCCAGGACGGTTCGGAGAAGGCGAGGCGGAAGGGATCGAGAGACGAAGAAGCCATGACAGGATGCTAAAGCGTTGGACCGGGTTCGGCATAGGGGGGATGTTCCGGCTAAGGGGACAAGCCGCACCATGGCTCAAGGGCCGTTGTCCCACAGCCTGTCAGGAGAGGGGGAGACCTGTTCAGTTCTGATGAGGGCAATTCCCCCGAACACCCCGCATGTCATCACGGGGCTCGTCCCGGTGATCCCGATCGGAAAGGTGAGGCGCTTCACACGATCGGGATGGCCGGCACAAGGCCGGCCATGACGTGGCGAGTGTCAGCCTGAGCAGCCGAATGCCGTGAAAGAAACCTTCAGCTCAAAGCGGCCTTGGGTTCGAGCCGGCTGACCGCCGGAGAACGAGCAGGCGCATGAAATGCGTTCATCCGCGCCTGGTCTTCGGCATGCGGCTCGCATTGCCAGGGCAGGGCTCCCTCGGGGAGGTACTTGCCCAACGCATCGAGGACGAGCATGGCGACGGTCACCACGGCGACGATGACGATGGCCACCGCTGAGGCCTGGCTCGCAAGGCCCGCTTCCTCGAGATTGTAGAGCACGACGCCGATGGTCTCCGTCCCGGCCGACCAGAGAAGGGCCGAGACCGTGAGTTCGCTGAAGGCGAGCAGGAACGCCATCAATCCGCCCGCGACGGCGGCGGGAAGCAGGGATGGAAGCACGATGCCGAAGAGGCGCTGCGCCAGGCGTGCCCCGTCGATGGCGGCCGCTTCCTCCTGGGCGACATCGGCCTGCGCCATTCCCGCGAGCACGGGCTTCAACGCCACCGAAAGAAAGCGGGCGAGATAGGCGAAGACGATGATCCACGGCGTCGCGTAGAGCGAGACGCGCACGAGCGGCAGCGGCTTCAGGAAGAGCAGAATGCACGCGATGGCCAGCACGATCCCGGGCAGCACATAGGAGATTTCGACGAGAGAGATCGCGAGGATTCGCCATCGTCCCATCAGGCGGATCAATCCATAGGCAACGGGCACGACCGTCAAGGACAGGAGCAGTGCCGCTCCGCCCGCATAAAGCAGCGAGTTCGCGAAGGCGCGGATCGTGACGTCCTGGCGCACCAGCACTTCGACGAAATTGTCGAGCGTGATCGTCGCGATCGACAGCGGCATGCCGTAGGACGGAACGAGGGCCGATGCCATGAGCGACAGGATCGGCAGGAGAAGTGTCGTGGCCAGAACGGCGCCGACGAAGATTTCGGCCGTGATGCGAGCACGGCCGAGAGTCCAGAACGGCTTCAGGGGCGTATCGTCCTCCAGATGCACGCCGCCCCTGCGGGTCAGGACCTGGCTTGCCGCAACGCACACGATGGCGATAGCCGCGACGAGAAGGCCGAGGGCCGACACATCGCCGATCATGCCTGTGCCGAAACTCGACAGGCGCCGGTAGATGAGAACCGGAAGCGTCAGGTAGTTCACAGGAGCGCCGAGAAGCGCCGGGATGCCGAAATTGCCGATCCCGGCCACGAAGGCGAGCAGGGCCGCGCCGACGAGATGCGGGCGCAGCAACGGCAGCAGGTGGTCGGTCAGGATTCCGATGGGCCGCGCGCCGTCGATGCGGGCCGCTTCGACGACGGCAAGCGGAATACGCTTCAGACCCGCGCTCATCACCACATAGACGAGCGGCGCATGATGCAGGCCGAGCACCAGGATGATGCCGCCGCGCCCGAGCATCGGGTTTGCGCTCCCGGCGCCGGGTGCAAGGCCGAGCGCGTTCAGGATCGGGGAGGCGGGACCGGTCAGGTGCAGAAAGGCGAGCGCTATCACCTGGGGCGAGATCATCACCGACAGGACGAAAAGGAACGACGCGATGCGGCGGCCGCGCAGATCGGTGATGCCGAGGATCAGCGCCATGACCGTGCCGAGGGGCAGGGCCAGGAAAGTGGACCAGAGCGCCGTCTCGAATGTCGCGCGGGCCGCGCTTGACGCCGAGCGGCTGGAGAGCGTCGAGAGCATGGCGTCGGGATTGAAGGTGCCGCCGGGAAAGAGGGCGGCGATCAGCAATCGCAGGGCGGGCAGGACGTCGAAGGCGAAGACGAGCAAAGCGACAAGAGCGAGGAGGCCGAAACCTCCCCGCTCCAGGAATGACTTGGTCTGAAAGCGATCTCTCACTGGCCGAAGATGTCGGCGAAGGCCGCCTTGTTCTTGGTCTCGTCCGCGAGCGCCTTGGCCGCGTCGAAGCTCATGACCTTGATCTGCTCGCGCGCCGGATAGCCTTCGGGCAGGGCGACGGCCGGATGGGCCGCGATGTAGCCCTGCTTCAGCGCCAGTTCCTGGCCTTCCTTCGAGAGCAGGAAATCGACGAAGGCGCGGGCGGCATCCGGGTTCTTCGTGCTCTTGAGAATGGCGACGGGTTCCGTCACCGCCGAGACGCCTTCCTTCGGGAACACGAACTCGACAGGAGCGCCCTTGGCTTTCTCGCGGATCGGCATGTAGTCGACGATGACGCCGTAGAGCTTCTGGCCGCCGGCCACCTGCTTGAGCACGTCGCCGTTGCCGCCGCCGGCGACGGCATCGTTGTCCTTGAGCGCCTCGTAGTATTTCCAGCCGCCTTGCATGGTGCCGGTGAGGGTCGCCGCATGGATGAGCGCTGCGCCCGAGGTGAGCGGGCTCGGCATCACGAGCTGACCCTTGACCTCCGGCTTGGTGAGATCCTGCCACGAGGTCGGCTTGAAGGTCGCCTTCGTGTTGTAGGCGATGCCCGTGGTGATCAGCTTGGTGGCGAACCAGAATTTCTGCGGATCATGTGTGCCGGCGGGATAGGCCGACACGTCGGCCTTCTCGTGTGCCAGCAGGCGACCTTCCTTCTTCAGGCCCTCCATGGTGACGCTGTCGGCGATCAGCAGCACGTCGGCCTGGGGCTGGCCCGCCTCGAACTCGGCGCTCAGCTTGGCGAGGATCTTCGGCGTTCCGTCGCGCACGAAGGTGACGTTGACGCCAGGATTCCTGGCCTTGAAGGCGTCGATGGTCTGCTGGGCGTCGGTGTTGGGCTGGCTCGTATAGAGAACGAGGTTGCCGGAGACGCCTTCAGCTTGCGCAAAGGCGGGCATGAGGGCAACGAGCATGGGAAGGAGAATCCGCTTCATGGGCACGGGGCAGTTCCTCGCGATTGGTTCGGCTGTCCCGCGCTAGCGGTCTTGGATGACGCCTCTGTGACGATAGGTTAGTGCGGCAAACGAAAAGGGCCAGCTTTCGGCTGGCCCTCTCGAAAATCCAATTTGTTGCAAAGGTCAAGCGGCCATTTCGGCGCGCACTTTCGACCGGAATTCGTCGATCGAGATGAGCTTTCCGCCACGCTCCACGTTCCAGAAAGTCCAGCCGTTGCAGGAGGGGAAGCCCTGCGTCAGGGCGCCGATCTTGTGGATCGAACCCACGATGGCACCGAGCGCCAGGGTGCCGTCGGCGCGGACCACGGCCTTGTGGCGGCCGCGCTCGTCCACCAGGGTCTCGCCCGCTTTCACGAGCCCCGCCTCGATGAGCGACAGGAACGGCACGCGCACCTCCGTGCGCTTCTCGGGCGCCGTCGCGACCGACACGTCGGAGAGCGGCTCGACGGAGTCGATTCGCGCCCGTGCCGCCTTGGCGTAGGTCGAATCCCGCTCCAGGCCGATGAAGTTGCGGCCCAGCATCTTGGCGACGGCTCCCGTCGTGCCGGAGCCGAAGAAGGGATCGAGCACCACGTCGCCGGGATTGGACGAGGCGAGCAGGATGCGTGCGAGCAGGGCTTCGGGCTTCTGCGTCGGATGCACCTTGCGGCCTTGAGCGTCCTTCAGCCGCTCGTCGCCCGTGCAGATCGGCAGGAACCAGTCCGAGCGCATCTGCACGTCTTCGTTGCCGGCCTTGAGCGCATCGTAATGGAAGGTGTAGCCCTTCGACTCCGCGCTCTTCGAAGCCCAGATCATGGTTTCATGCGCGTTGGTGAAGCGGCGGCCCTTGAAATTCGGCATCGGGTTGGCCTTGCGCCACACGATGTCGTTGAGGATCCAGAAATTGAGATCCTGCAAGGCCGCGCCCACGCGGAAAATGTTGTGATAGGAGCCGATGACCCAGAGCGTCGCGTTCTTCTTCATCACGCGGCGCACGGCGAGAAGCCACGCGCGGGTGAACGCGTCGTAATCGGCAAAGCTCGCGAACTTGTCCCAGTCGTCGTCGACGGCGTCGACGAGGCTCTGGTCCGGGCGCGTCAGCGCCTGTTCGAGCTGGAGATTGTAAGGCGGATCCGCGAAGACCACGTCCACGCTCTCAGCGGGAAGCTTCTCGAGATTGGCGATGCAGTCGCCGAGAAGAATCTCATTGAGAGGAAGAGACGGCGGCAGAACGGAGAGGGGCGGTTTACGCCCCGTCCGAGGAGCCGGCGCAGACCGCCCGGTACGCGAGACATGGATCCGGGAGGCGGCGCCGGCAGCCCCGGTACGCAAGGTACCCATGGGTGATCACCGGTTACGCAACTGACACTCAGGATCATGATCGGATAGGGTAAAGAGGAGGTTTCCAAATGCGAGAAAGTCCAAATATTTTGGATCGGCAAAACTTGCCTACGCATTGAAAATATTGGGATTTTTCGTTAATCAGCGTTAAGGGAGGTTACAGGTCCAGTAACCCTTGGCGCAGGGGTGAGAAACTCAAGCGATGGAACGGGCAAGGGCCCTCGCTGGCGATCACCGTGAGGTGCGCCCTGGTGCTGTAGCCCGCGTTGCTGGCGAAACCATAGGCCGGATAGGCGTTCCCGAGGCGCGCCATCATGCGGTCGCGGACCACCTTCGCCACGATGGACGCCGCCGCGATCGACGCGATGGACGAATCACCCTTGATGACCGCTTCCGTCGCACAGGGCAGGGCGGGCGGATCGTTGCCGTCCACGAAGGCCATGTCGGGCGTGCAGGGCAGGGCGGCGAGGGCCCTGCACATGGCAAGCAGGGAGGCCTGCCGGATGTTGATGGTGTCGATGTCCCGATGCGACACCGACGCGATGCCGACATGCGACGTTGCAAGGATTTCCGCAAACAGCGCCTCGCGCCTGGCGGCCGTCAGGGCCTTCGAATCGGCCAGGCCCTTCGGCACGTTGTCGAGATCGAGCACGACCGCCGCCGACACGACCGGCCCCGCCAGCGGTCCTCGTCCGACCTCGTCGAGGCCGGCGATGCAGGTGAAGCCCTGCGCACGGGCTGAAAGCTCGCGGGCGAGGCCGAGGCCGGTTTTCTGCTTCGGGCGAATCGCTTCTGTCATGCGCGGGATGAAAGCGGGAACACCGGGCGCTGTCATCCCTCATGCGTGAACAGGAGAGTCGCAGGGTTCATCCATCGCGGTCTTGTCACGGTGATCACGATTGTTGAAGCGCAGCGCTTTCCAGAAGCGGGATGGCCGGCACAAGGCCGGCCATGACGTGGCGGGAATGAAACTAGAAAAGACTCAGCTGCCCCGTCTCCTTCGGCGGCACCTGGAACAGGTCCTTGCGCAATCTCAGGTTCCGCTTGTTCAGCCCGAGCCGTTCGGCCGCGGTCTCGAATCGGCGGCCGAGCATCCAGGCATAGGGTCCGATCCCGGATTGGCGGGTGCTCCACTCGGCATCGTAGTCCTTGCCGCCGCGCGCTTCCTGCAGGAGCGTGAAGACGTGCTTGAGCTTGTCCGGATAATGCTCGGCGAGCCAGTCGCGCATCAGGTCCTTGAGATCGTGGGGCAGGCGCAGGAGCACGTAGCCCGCCTCCTCGGCGCCGGCCTCCGTGCAGGCCTTCAGGATCGCCTCGATCTCGTGATCGTTGATCGCCGGGATGATGGGAGCGACGAGGACCGATACCGGGATCCCGGCCTCGGACAGCCTGCGGATCGTGTCCAGGCGCTTCGAGGGAGTCGCCGCGCGCGGCTCCATCCGCCGGGCGAGCTTCGGGTCGAGGGTCGTGACCGAGATCGCCACCTTGGCGAGCTGCCTCGCGGCCATCTGGCTCAGGATGTCGATGTCGCGGGTCACGAGGGCCGATTTCGTCACGATGCCGACCGGATGGTTCATCCGGTTGAGCACTTCCAGGATGGACCGGGTGATGCGGAAGCGCCGCTCGACCGGCTGGTAGGGATCGGTGTTGGAGCCGAGCGCAATCGTCGTGGGCTGGTAATTCGACGCCCGCAGCTCCTTCTCCAGCAGTTCGGCCGCGTTGGGCTTGGCGAAGATCTTGGTCTCGAAATCGAGCCCGGAGGACAAGCCCTGGAAGGCATGGGTGGGCCTCGCGAAGCAGTAGGAGCATCCGTGCTCGCAGCCGCGATAGGGATTGATCGACTTCTCGAACAGGATGTCGGGCGAATCGTTCCTGGTGATGATCGTGCGCGGCTTCTCGACGATGACCTCGGTCGGCAGGGCCGGAAGCTCCTCCTCGAGATCCCAGCCGTCGTCGAAGCTCTCCCGCTGGGCCGGCTCGTAGCGTCCGGACGGATTGGCCGAGGCGCCCCGGCCCCGGCGGCGCTCCACCTCGACCCGGTAGGCCGGATCGTCCATGCGGCGCCGGGCGGCTTCTGCCGCTTCCAGAGGAGTGCGCTTCACCGGCCGGGTGCGGAAGGGATCGCGGGCGGGATCTTTGGCGCGAACGCTCATGGCGGCCTCGAACGAATCTGTGTCGGGAGCCCCAAGCTTAAGAACAAAACAGGAACAAAATCAAGAGCGCATCGTCGAGAATGTCCTCTCGCATCGGACCCGGAAGTGGGGCCGATGCTTCCTCTCTTGGCTGGCGCATCGTCTGGTGCGGCAAACCGCATTCACTTTTCCGCACGAAGCGCTAGCGACGGACGGGACCGGAGCCACTATAGTGTTCATATGATTACCGTTCTCGTTCGCGTATCCCACGGGCCCGAAGCCCTTGCCGCCACCTTGAGCGCCCTCGTTCCGGCCGTCGCCGCCGGCTTGATCGGCGATGCCGTCATTTTGACCGACAGCCAGGACGATGTTCTGGCGGAGGTTGCCGATGCCGCCGGGGCGACTCTGGTGACGGCGCAGCGGGGTTCCTGGATCGAAGGGGCGAAGGTGGCCCGGCGCGACTGGCTGTTGTGCCTCGACGACGGCGACATTCCGCAGGAGGGCTGGATCCGGGTGCTCGACCGGTTCGTGGCGCTCTCCAAGCCCGAGCAGGGGCTTGCCAGAATGCGGCGTCGGCGCGGCGGCGTGGCGAGTGCTCTCACCAATCTCTTCGCGGATTCAAAGGTGCGCGCCGGCGATCTGGTTCACCGCCGGGTGCTGTTGAAAGAGGTAAGGACCCGCATGCCCGTGCGGCTCCAGGCCACCATCGAGCGCGACCCGGTCTTCGGATAATCAGCCTCTCAGCTTTCCCCGCTTCAGATGCTCGTCGAGGCGCGGCATGATCTCGACGAAATTGCACGGCCGGTACCGGTAATCGAGCTGGTTCGCCAGTATTCCGTCCCAGGCATCCTTGCAGGCGCCGGGCGATCCCGGCAGCACGAAGACGAACGTCGTCCCGGCCACGCCTGCGGTTGCCCGCGACTGGATCGTCGAGGTGCCGATCTTGTCGTAGGAGATGCGATGGAAGACGGCGGAGAACCCCTCCATGCGCTTGTCGAAGAGGGGTTCGATGGCCTCCGGCGTCACGTCGCGCCCGGTGAAGCCCGTGCCGCCGGTGGTGATAACCACGTCGACGGTGGAGTCGGCGATCCAGCCCTGCACCCTGTCGCGGATCGCCGCGACGTCGTCGGTCACGATGGCCCTGTCGGCCAGGCGATGTCCTGCTTTCGTGAGCCGCTCGGCCAGCGTCGTGCCGGATTTGTCCTCGTCGAGTGAGCGCGTGTCGGACACGGTCAGCACCGCGATGCCAAGGGGAATGAAGGGGAGCGTGTCGTCGATGCCGGGCATGGAAAGCTCTCGTTTGATCGATATTTCTATCTAGCTCACGGACGTTCAGGCTTCCACGATGTCAGCTAGGACGAAGAGGGAAAAACCAGTCTGTAGCTTCCGGAATGACCCCTCATACGTCATGGCCGGGCTTGTCCCGGCAATCCCGATACGGAGGGGCGCGCCGTTTCAAACAATAGAGATCACCGGCACAAGGCCGGTGATGACGTAAGGAGGATGCAAAGCCTTGCGGATTAAAGCTTCGCCGCCCGGAACGTATCGCAAGCCTGAATCGAGCCGCTTTTCAAACCCGTGGTGAGCCAGCGCATGCGCTGCTCGGAGGAGCCGTGGGTGAAGCTGTCGGGGACCACGCGGCCTTGGCTCTGCTTCTGCAGCCGGTCGTCGCCGATGGCCTCCGCCGCGCGGATCGCCTCTTCGATGTCGCCCTGCTCGAGCGATTGCCAGCGCTGGTTGGAATGGTGCGCCCAGACGCCCGCAAGGCAATCCGCCATCAGCTCGACGCGCACGGAAAGCTGGTTGGCTTCCGAGCGGCCGACTTGCTGCTGGCGCTCCTGGACGCGCGGCAGGATGCCGAGCTGATTCTCCACGTGGTGACCGACCTCGTGGGCCAGCACATAGGCATAGGCGAAATCGCCGCCCGCGCGGAAGCGCTGCTGCATTTCCTGGAAGAAGGAAAGGTCGATGTAGACGGTCTGGTCGAGCGGGCAGTAGAACGGCCCCATGGCCGATTGCGCGCCGCCGCAGCCGGAACGGGTCGCGTCCGAGAACAGCACGAGCTTCGGCGGCTGGTATTGCCGGTTGGCCTGCTGCGGCAGAACCTCCTTCCACACGTCCTCCGTGTTGCCGAGGATGGCGGCGGCGAAGCGGCCGGCCTCGTCCTGCGGCGTGCCCTGGCGTCCCTGCTGTTGCTGCTGATAGCCGGAGCCGCCGCCCGTCATCATCTCGGCGCCGCCGATCAGGATGCGCGGGTCGATGCCGAGCGCCCAGCCGACGAGGCCGAGGATCACGATGGTTCCGATGCCGAGACCACCCGCGCCGCCCATGCCCATGCCGCGACGGTCTTCCACATTGGACGAGGTTCGAAAATCTTCCCAGCGCATGATCCACCTTCAAGGCAGCGGCATCCTCGCCGCAGATGCTTAAGGCTTAAGCATATAAAGCGGTTCCGAGCCGGTCCGCGAGAGCCTTACTCCCGACCGTCGAGAGCCCGACGCAACGCCTGGAAATCCCGCCAGCCGAGCCGCTTCTGCAGGGGCTGGCGCAGCAGATAGGCCGGATGCAGGGTCGGCAATGCCTTCATCTCGCGCCCATCCTCCGTCTTGTAAGTATACCAGCGGCCGCGCGTGCGCAGAATGCCGTCCTTGAGGCCGAGCAGGTTCTGGGCGGCGGGGCCGCCGAGACAGAGCAGGATGTCAGGGGAGGCCAGCTCGATCTGCCGCGCGATGAACGGCTTGCAGATGGCGATTTCCTGCGGGGTCGGGGTGCGGTTGCCCGGCGGACGCCAGGGCACGATGTTGGCGACATAGACCTGGCTCCGGTCGAGCCCGATGGTCGCGAGCATGCGGTCGAGCAGCTGGCCGGAGCGGCCCATGAACGGCTTGCCGATCCGGTCCTCGTCCGCGCCGGGCGCTTCGCCCACCAGCATGACGCGCCCTTCCGGGTTGCCGTCCGCGAAGGCGAGGTTCTTGGCGGAAAATTTCAGGGCGCAGCCGTCGAAGCCCGCGAGGATGGCTTCGAGCTCCTCCAGGGATTGCGCATGACGGGCCTGCTCCCGGGCCATGCTCGCTACCTCCTCCGGAGCGCTCGCGGCCGCCTTCGGCAGGGCGCGGGGGGAGGGGGCGGAGGGAGCAAGCGACGCCTTGGAGGCGGAGCCCTGGGCGCTAGCCTTGGCGGGAGCGCGCTCGGCCTTGGGCTCGGCAAAGCGGTTGTGCGGAGTCTCGTCGAGCGCGAGGTCCACGCCCGCCTCGACGTGAAAGTCGAGGAGCGCCTGGAGAGCGTCGCGGTCGGAAGGGAGATCCTGCATGGGATCTATGTAAGCATTCCGGACCGGCGGAACAACTCGGGCCCGCAAAGAACCGAGGAATTTACCCTACGATATCAGGTCGAACAGCGTCGGGTTTTCGTCGCGTCTGGCGCCTTCGATGGCCAGGAGGCGGCGCTTGGTCGTGGCGCCGCCATTCGCCGAGAAGCCGCCGAGCCCGCCGTTCGCCGCGACGACCCGATGGCAGGGCACGATGACCGCGAAGGGGTTGCGCCCGAGCGCCTGGCCGATGGCCCGGGCGTTGTTGATGCCGAGCCGCGAGGCGATCTCGCCATAGGTCAGCACGCGGCCCGGCGGGATGCCGCGAGCGACTTCGTAGACGCGGCGGTCGAAGTCCGGCAGGCCGTCCATGTCCAGAGGGACCGACGTCAGATCGCGCGCTTCACCCTGGAGCAGGGCGGTCACGTCAGTGACGATGCCCTGGATATCCGTTGGCGGCGAGACTTCGACGATCCCGGGGAAGCGCTTCGCCAGGCGGCTGCGGGTCCCGGAGGCATCGTCTTCGGGGAGCTGGAAGCCGATCACGCCGCGCTCATTCCAGGCGAGGCCGCAGAGCCCGATGGAGGTCTCGAAGAGCGTGAAGAATGCCTGGGGATCGGACGGATGTTTCCGCATGCCCTTTTGTAACCCCCCTATAGCTGTTGAACAACCCGACCCCGCTCTCGCCGTCCCACGAGGCAGACGGATTTCATCGGGTTTTGGCATAACCTTATGCGGAAAGAGAACTTTCAGCTTCGCAGCAATGAAGCTAGGACAGTGGCAGATGAGAATGACTTGAGAAATCGCGAAGATGGTTCATATGTGAACCATGTGCCATTTCGAACGTTGCTGCCGCGTATCAGGAGGAACCCATGTCCGATCTGCCCGCCCGTGAATCGATGGAATTCGACGTTGTCGTCGTGGGCGCGGGTCCGGCCGGTCTCGCCACCGCGATCCGGCTCAAGCAGCAGGCGCTGGAGCAGGGCACGGACATATCGGTGGTCGTGGTCGAGAAGGGCTCCGAGGTCGGTGCGCACATCCTCTCCGGCGCGGTGATCGACCCCATTGGTCTCGATGCCCTCCTGCCCGAGTGGCGCTCCGATCCCGACCGCCCGCTCAAGACGCAAGTCACCACCGACGAGTTCATGTATCTGGGACACGCCGGCGGCGTGACGCTGCCGAACCTGTTCATGCCCAAGCTCATGAACAACCACGGCAACTTCGTCGGCTCGCTTGGCAACGTCGCCCGCTGGCTCGGCCGCAAGGCGGAGGAACTCGGCGTCGAGATCTATCCCGGCTTTCCGGCCTCCGAAGTGCTGGTCGAGGACGGCAAGGTGATGGGCGTCGCCACCGGCGACATGGGCATCAGCCGCAACGGCGAGCCCAACGCCAACTTCACCCGCGGCATGGAGCTGCGCGCCAAGTACACGATCTTCGGGGAGGGCGCGCGCGGGTCGCTGACCAAGCAAATGGTCGAGCGCTTCGGCCTGAACCAGGGCCGCGATCACCAGAAATACGGCATCGGCATCAAGGAACTCTGGCAGGTGCAGCCCGACAAGTTCCGGCCCGGCCTCGTGCGCCATTCCATGGGCTGGCCACTGCCCAACAATGCCGGCGGCGGCTCCTGGCTCTACCATTTCGACGACAACCTGGTCTCGGTCGGCTTCGTGGTGCACCTCAACTACAAGAACCCGACCCTGTCGCCCTTCGAAGAGTTCCAGCGCTTCAAGACGCACCCGATGGTGCGCGACGTGTTCGAGGGCGGAAAACGCATCGGCTACGGGGCGCGCGCCATCATGGAGGGCGGCTGGCAGTCGGTGCCGCGGCTCTCCTTCCCCGGCGGCTGCCTCGTCGGAGACTCCGCCGGGTTCGTGAACGTGCCGCGCATCAAGGGCAGCCATAACGCGATCCTGTCGGGCATGCTCTGCGCCGATCACGTCTTCGCGGCCCTGCAGGCCGGCCGGGCCCATGACGAGGTCGCCGCATACGAGGAATCCTGGCGCGCCTCGCCGATCGGGTACGATCTCAAGCGCGTGCGCAACGTCAAGCCGCTCTGGTCGAAATACGGCACGGCCGCCGGCGTGGCCTTGGGCGGGCTCGACATGTGGTTGACCGAGCTGTTCGGCTGGTCGCCCTTCGGCACCATGAAGCACGGCAAGCCGGATCACGAATGCCTGCTGCCCCTCGATCAGGTGCAACCGATCAAGTACGACCGCCCCGACGGCGTGCTCACCTTCGACAAACTGTCCTCGGTGTTCCTGTCGAACACCAACCACGAGGAGGACCAGCCGCCCCACCTCAAGGTCAAGGACATGGGACTGCAGAAGGCCTCGGAGCTCGGGGTCTATGGCGGTCCCTCGCAGCGCTACTGCCCGGCAGGGGTGTACGAGTGGGTGGAAGGCGAGGGCGGTCCGCGCTACCAGATCAACGCGCAGAACTGCGTGCACTGCAAGACCTGCGATATCAAGGACCCGAACCAGAACATCACCTGGGTCACTCCGGAAGGCGGCGGCGGGCCGAACTACGTCAACATGTGACGCGGCCATCCCCGTCTTTCTTCCTCCAGCCTCATCCTGAGGAGCGACGCAGCTGCGTCTCGAAGGAGGCTCCAGAGAGCACTGGAAACGCCCCGTCCTTCGAGACGGATTGCTGGCGCAATCCCCTTAGGATGAGGGCTCAGGGCGCGTGAATGGAGCGCTCCGCATCCCATCCTCTCTGACGTCATGGCCGCACTCGTTGCGGCCACCCACGTCTTTGCCGCGAGTTGAAGACGTAGGTGGCCCGGTCTGATCCCCGGATCGAGTCCGGGGAGGTGATGACATGAAGAGCATGACTGGGCGAACGTTATGTTCTCACTTTGTTCTTGACAGGACGGATAAGCTTGGCTATATCGTTGTGTATTCCCGCCCGCCGAGGGGCGCGCTCGCGAGGCGTCAGCCAGTGTGGGGCGGGAAGCGGTCCGGTCGTGGGCTTCGCACCCCTGCGGCCGGAGGCCCTTGGCAGCCCTGTGCTGGTCCAAGTCTCAACGCCTAAAAGAACCGCGTGCGAGGCGCCGTCCGGCTCTTCCACTCTCTCAGTCACAGCGAGCCGGGCGACACCACGCACCCTCCCTCGAACCAGACGGCTCGCAGCGCAAGCTGCGGGCCCGATGGTGCTGGCTCTTTGACACAAGCATCGACTCCACCCGCGTCACGGGAGCCGCCGCGCCGCCAAGGCGTGTATGCAGGCACAGGCCCGGCATGACGGGTGTGGCAATCCATCCTCACGACGCTTTTACGGGGCCAGCGGCAATCTTCCCCTTGCGGCCACAGGAGGGAAACGCCATTCTCCGGCCTGATTTGGCGCACATCTCCGCTGTCCAGAGATGCTGCGATGATTGGAGCCGCGCTTCGTGCCCATTTTGAAACTGCCTTTGGCCCGTAAGGGTCTGCCTGCATTGATGCTTTTGGCGGCCGGTCTTCTGACGGCCCCAGCCGTCGCGGCCAACACGGCTCAGGACGAGCCCCTGACGCCGGCCCAGAGCCTCGAAGGGAACTTCCTGTCGGCCTACGTGGCGGGTTCCGCGCGGGATACCGAGGCGGCCACCATCTTCTTCCGCGAGGCGATCCAGGAGGATCCCCGCAACCAGGAGCTCCTGGAGCGGGCCTTCGTGGCGTTCTTGGCCAATGGCTCCATGAGCGAGGCCGTGCGCGCGGCCGAGAAGCTTTCCGCGCAGGATGCCACCAACAACCTGGCGCAGTTCGCTCTCGCGGTCCGCTCCATGAAGAGCCAGAAATACGCCGATGCGCGGACCCGCCTGTCGAAGGGGACGCGCGGGCGTCAGGCTGATCTGACCGCAACGCTTCTCACGGCCTGGACCTATGCCGGCTCCAAGGACGGCAAGCAGGCGCTCGCCACCGTCGACAAGCTCAAGAACGAGCGCGCCTTCGACCAGTTCAGGGAATACCATGCGGCTCTCATCGCGGATGTGGTGGGCAATCCCACGGAGGCCGAGAAGCGCTTCAAGGCGGCCTATGAGAGCGAGCGCAACACCCTGCAGGTGGTGGACGCCTATGGCCGGTTCCTGGCCAAGCGCGGCCGCAAGGACGAGGCCCTGAAGATCTACAAGGCCTTCGACGAGGTGGCGCCGCGCCATCCGATCGTCCGCGCCGCCATGAAGGCGCTCGAGGAGGACAAGCCTCTCCTGCCGCTCGTCACCAATGCGCAGGACGGCGCGGCGGAGCTGCTCTACGGCCTCGGCGTCGTCGGCAACACCCAAGGGGACGAGCTGACCGCCATCATCTATCTGCGGCTCGGCCTCGACCTGAAGCCCGATCATCCGCTGGCCCTCGTGACCCTCGGCGACGTCTATGAGCGCCTGAAGCAATACGACAAGGCCAACGTGATCTTCGAGCGCATTCCCAAGGATTCGCCCGTCCGGCCGAGCGCCGATATCTCCATCGGGCATAATTTCGAGCTGATGGGGCGCGGCGACGACGCGATCGCCCATCTCGAAAAGCTCATGAAGGAGCGCCCGGACGACGTGGAAGTCGTCATGGCGCTGGGCAACGTGCAGCGCTCGCGCAAGAAGTTCGCGGAAGCCGCCGAGACCTACGACAAGGCCATCAAGCTGATCGGCCAGCCGGAGCGCGGCCACTGGATCCTCTACTTCTACCGCGGCACGTCCTACGAGCGCGCGAAGCAGTGGGACAAGGCGGAGGCCGATCTGAAGAAGAGCCTGGACCTCGTCCCCGATGGGCTCCCGGCCGGCAAGGCCCAGGTGATGAACTATCTCGCCTATTCCTGGGTCGACCAGAACATGAACATCGACGAGGCCTTCAAGATGCTCACGAAGGCCGTCGAGCTCGCCCCCCGCGACGGCATGATCATCGACTCGCTCGGCTGGGCCTATTACCGCATGGGCCGCTACGACGACGCCGTGCGGGAGCTGGAGAAGGCCGTCGAGCTGAAGCCCGGCGATCCGACCATCAACGATCACCTGGGCGATGCCTATTGGAGGGTCGGCCGCAAGCTCGAGGCGAAGTTCCAGTGGGACCACGCCAAGAACTCGGATCCCGAGCATGAGGACCTGGTGAAGATCCTCAAGAAGATCGACAACGGCCTCGAAGAGGACCCTAAGCCGGCCGCCGCCGAGAACGCGCCTCCGCCGCAGCCGGAAGCGCCGAAGCAGAACGGCGGCTAAGGCCTTCCAACATCCTTTCGTTCTGTTATGGCCGGCCCTGTGCCGGCCATTTGGCTTTCATGGGCTCGGTGAAGTCCCCTTCCCAAGGGCCCCGCTCTCGGGCATGGAGACGCCATGCCCCAGCCGCTCGCCACCCGTGCTCCCGCCAAGATCAACCTGACGCTCCACGTGCTCGGGCGGCGCGCCGATGGTTATCATGAGCTGGAGAGCCTCGTGGCCTTTGCCGGCACGGGCGACGATCTGCGATTGGAGCCCGCGGCGGATCTGGCGCTCGAAGTCGGCGGTCCGACGGCCTCTCTCGCCGGCAACGATGCCGACAATCTCGTCCTGAAGGCTGCGCGCCTTCTGGCGGACCACGTGGAGGGCCTGCGGCTCGGCACCTTCCATTTGACGAAGCGTCTGCCGGTGGCCGCCGGCATCGGTGGCGGTTCTTCCGATGCCGCCGCCGCCCTGCGGCTCCTGGCCCGCCTCAACGGATTGCCGCTCTCCGATCCGGCTTTGCGCGAGGCCGCCCGTCTGACCGGCGCCGACGTGCCGGTCTGCCTGGAGCCCAAGGCGCGCATGATGCGCGGAGTGGGCGAGGAGCTCGGGGAACCGCTGAACCTGCCGCGCCTGTTCGCCGTGCTGGTGAACCCGCGCGTGCCGGTCGAGACGCCGGCGGTGTTCAAGGCGCTCGGGCTGCAGCCCGGGCAGCGTCTCCCGGGTGCGGAACACCCGATCGTCGAGCGAGGTTCGCTCCTCGATACGCTCAAGGCCGCGCGCAACGATCTCGAACCGCCCGCGCTGCGCATTCAGCCCCTGATCGGCGAAGCGCTCGGCCTGCTCCGGCAGACTGCAGGCTGCCGCCTGGCGCGGATGTCAGGATCGGGCGCGACGGTGTTCGGGCTCTACGTCGATTGCGCGGCGGCCGCCGAGGCGGCGAAGGACATCAGGCGCGCACGGCCAGGCTGGTGGGTGAAGGATACTCTATTGCGATAAATATGTCTCTGTCGTCCCAAAGAAGCGAGACGACGTTGCTCTGATCCCCCGCATCGCATATGTAACGTTATATTTTTTTGAAAATGCGGAGGCTTCTCGTGACACTGTCCTTCAATCTCCAGTCCCTGACGCTCTTCACAAGCGCGAATCTGATTTCCCGCGTCTCGACCGGATCGGATGGTGGGCAGCTGACGAGGGATAGTCTCATCTCCCTCTGGAGTCCGGATGGGCGTTCCATCGCATTCCTGAACATTGATGCCGCAAGCAATTATCAGGTTTTCATCAAGGATCTGCAGACTGGCTTCACGCGATCGGTCTCCGCGAACGAAGGAGGAGGCTTGGGAGACGGTGCTACATACGCCGCCCAATTCAGTGACAACGGGCGTTTTCTTGTTCTTCTCAGTAACGCAACCAACCTGGTCTCAGGCGATACCAATGGCCAGATCGACGTCTTCATAAAGGACCTTGTGACGAATGCCGTCACACGGGTCTCGGTCGCCGCTGACGGCTCGCAGATCGCTCAGGGCGGCAGTGTGGGATTGGGGCGATCTCTGACTGCGGATGGCCATTTCTTGGTCTTCTCTAGCAGAGGAACAAACCTGGTCGGATCTGACACGAACTCATCCCAAGATGTGTTCTTGAAGGATCTTCAGACGGGCGCCATCCACCGTGTGTCGACCAACTCCGCCGGAGCGCAAGCGGACTCACGAGGCGAAAACGCGACCATTAGCGCCGATGGGCGCTACGTGGCTTTCGAAAGCAATTCCACTGACCTTGTCGCCGGAGGCACGGATGGCGGTCGCTATCTCTTTCTGAAGGATCTCCAGACGGGTGCAACGACGCGGATCGACTCCCGGCTGGACGGAAGCGATGGCGGGCAGAGCATCAACGCAAGTTTCAGCGCCAATGGACGCTACATCGTTTTTGAAAGTACCGGAGCCAACTTGGTGTCCGGTGACAACAACGGCACAAGGGACATTTTCCGGAAGGACCTGCTGACCGGCGCGATCATCCGTGTCTCGACGAAGGCGGATGGCACAGATGCCCATGGAGTAAGCACTAATGCAGCCATCAGTCCGGACGGGCGCTATGTCACGTTTGCAAGCAGTGCTTCCGATCTCGTTGCCGGCGATACGAACGGCAAAACCGACTGCTTCCGCAAGGACCTCGTAACGGGTGAGATCGTTCGCCTCTCCGTCACGGCGCAAGGTCAGGAGGCGATTGCTGGCGATAGTGGCTATGGCAGCTTCAGCGCCGATGGCCGCTACATCACATTCACCAGTGCTGCGACGAATCTCGTTGCCGGCGATACCAACGGAGTCTTCGACACCTTCGTCGTCGACACCGCGCTCATCCCGCATCGACAGGCGATTCTCGAAGGGCGTTATATCGAGGGTAGGTTCCAGGTCGGCACGGCCTCGAAGGTCAGCATCGCCTGGGGCGACGGCACGGCCGATATTCTGACACCCACGGGAGGGGTGGTATCTTTCGGGCACGCCTACGCCTCGGTCGGACTGAAGAATGCCGTCGTCACCGTGAGCGAAGGTTCCCTCACCTGGGTTCGGTCTTACACCGTGGAACTCGCGACGGGACAGATGAGTGCGGCCGGTACGGCCGATAGCCTGACCGGCGGCTCGGCGGCTGACATCCTCGTCGGCGATGCCTTCGCCAGCATCATAAAGGGCAATGGCGGCAAGGACAGACTCTTGGGTGATGCAGGCAACGACACCCTTTGGGGCGGCGCCGGTAACGATACCCTGACGGGAGGCACGGGCCAGGACGTGTTCGTGTTCGATCTGAAGCCGCACAGGACTTCCAACCTCGACAAGATTGCCGACTTCAACGTGAAGGACGATTCGATCTGGCTCGATAACAAAGTGTTCAAGGTCGGCAAAGGCACGCTCTCGAAGCCCGGCAAGCTCAGCAAGAACGCATTCTACAAGGGGGCGGCGGCGCACGACTCGGACGACCGCATCATCTATGACCCCAAGAAGGGTGTGCTGTACTACGACGCGGATGGAAACGGCGCTGGGGCGGCCGTCAAGATCGCCTCTCTGTCACAGAAACTGAAGATGACGGCAGCGGACTTCTTCGTGATCTGACGATGCAGAACATAGAGGCGGCCGCAACCGGCAGCCGCCTCTGGACCAATCTACAAGGTAATCGATTCGGCAGCTTACCACGCCGGAATGATGGCGCCCTTGAAGCGCTCTTCCAGGAACTTGGCGACTTCCGGGGACTGGTAGGATTCCACGAAGGTCTTGATCTCCGGGCGGTTCTCGTCGCCCTGACGGGCCGCGACGAAGTTGGCGTAAGGATTGCCCTCGCGCTTCTCGACCGCGATCGTGTCCTTGCGGATGTCGAGGCCGGCATTGATGGCGTGGTCGGTGTTGATCACGGCCGCGTCCAGATCGGGCAGGGCGCGGGGGAGCTGCGCGGCGTCGAGTTCCGAGAACCGGACGTCCTTCGGGTTCTCGGCGATGTCGAGCAGGCTCGGCGACAGGCCCTGGCCCTCCTTGATCTTGATCACGCCCTGGGCGGCAAGCAGGTTGAGCGCGCGGCCGCCGTTGCTCGGGTCGTTCGGGATGCCGATCTTGGCGCCCTTCGGAAGGTCGGCGACGGTTTTCACCTTGGTGGAGTACAGGCCGATGGGCTGGACGAAGGTGAAGCCCACGGGGACGATCTTGTAGCCGCGGGCGGCGATCTGGGCATCGAGATAGGGCTTGTGCTGGAAGGCGTTGGCATCGAGGTCCTTGCGCTCCAGCGCCTCGTTGACGAGGGCGTAATCCGAGAAGGGCACGAGCTCGACATTGAGGCCCTTGCCGGCCGCCACCTTCTTGACGACCTGCGCGACCTCTTCCTCGGCGCCGGACATGACGCCGACCTTGATGCTCTTCTGCTGGGCAGCGGCCGGCAGCGCGGCGGCTACGACGGCACCGAGCGCGAAGGTCGCGGACAGGAGGCTGCGACGGGTGAAAACGGACATGGGATGACCTTTCAGGCAAAGTGTATCGGGCTTCAACTCGAAGCCGGACATGTGGTTCGGAAGGAAGAGAGGATCAGGCCGCGAGGCGACAACAACGCTCAGCCAGCCAGGGCTGGGACATGGATACCGTCATGGAAGTCAGGCGCGTCATGGCCGTTCGATCCTCGTGAACCACGAGGCGGAAGCCGCTCGTGGCGCTTTAGCCTTTGATCACGCGGGGCAAGCTGCTCGTCTCAAATCACCGCGGCCGCGAGGGGTTGCGACCGCCTCGAGACGAGATCGTTCTACCGCTGCCGAATTTTATGTCAATCGAATTGTTCTGTAAAAAGAACAGAGCTGTCATGCGCGGAAGGGGCGGTCGGCTGGCCGCTGTCACGCGATCCTGGAAACCCTCGGCCGTTCGGTCTAATGGCGGATCAAAAACGAAACATTATAAAATAAAACAGGATTCGGCCGACAGGCTTGCTGTCCATGAACAGCCGAGGGAAAAGGATACATCATGCCCGAGATCTTCGAGTGGGAAGGCATCACTCAACCGTCCTATTGGGGTAATCAGATCCTCGCGCCCAATGGGCAAGCGGCCATGTCCCAGATCGTGGCCACCGGCGCCAACACGGTTACGATCATCCCGAACTTTTTTCAGACGGATAAGTTCAGCAACTCGACGGGCTTGAGGCTCGGCGACCCAGCCAATCCCTGGGACGACGAGAGCGATACCTTCGAGCGGGTGAAGCTGTCGATCCTTTCGGCCAAGGAGAAGGGCCTCAAGGTCGTGCTCAAGCCGCATCTGGAAACCGTGAACCGGGTCTGGCGCGCCGAACTCGCTCCCAGCGATCCCAAGGCCTGGTTCGCCAGCTACAAGGCCATGATGGTCGAGTACGCCAAGGTGGCGCAGCAGGCGGGCGCGGAGATGCTCTGCGTCGGCACCGAAATGAACAGCATGATCGATCCGACGAAGTTCTGCAGCGACGGCAAGAGCTACACTCAAAACTGGGAAGAGATCATCGCCGCCGTCCGCGCCGTCTATTCGGGCAAGGTCACCTACGCGGCCACCTACGACACGGTGCAGAAAGTCGGCTTCTGGGACAAGGTCGATTATATCGGCGTCGACGCTTACATTCCCTCCTCGACGGTCAACGACCCGACAGTCGATCAGATCGTGGACGCCTGGGTCAAGCCTCATTTCAATCCGTGGATCAGGGATACCCTGCACGGAGGAAAGTCCGTCATCGAATATTATAGGACGCTGTCCGAGCAATACGGCAAGAAGGTGATCTTCACCGAGGTCGGCTACAAGAGCATGGACGGGGCTAACAAGGATCCCGGCGTGTTCGGCGGCAGCGGGACATACGATCCTCAAGAGCAGGTCGACTGCTACAATGCCCTGTTCAAGGTGATGGAGAATTACGGCGGCCAATGGCTCGCCGGGTCGTTCCTCTGGAGCTACTACTCCTTCGCGAACCCGATGGATCCTCAAAGCGAAGGAGGGGCAAACGTCCCGTGGACGGACTACACGACGCAGCACAAGCCCGCCAATGACGTCGTGACCTACCACTACTCGGGCCCGGCCTATCAGACGGGTCTCGTGTGGAACGGCACGGCCAATGCCGACAAGCTCGATGGCGGTTACCACAACGATACGCTCAACGGCGCCGGCGGCAATGACCTGCTGTGGGGCGGGGCCGGGCATGACCGGCTCAACGGTGGCGACGGAAGCGACGTTCTGGCGGGCGGGATCGGCGACGATGTGCTCGACGGCGGGACGGGCGACCAGGACAAGGCCGTCTTCAGCGGCCGCCGCTCGGATTATATCGTAAGCAAGAACCAGGATGGTTCTTTCACGATCTTGGACAGCCGGGCCAATGGTGACGGACGCGACATTCTCTTTGGGATAGAAATGTTGCAGTTCTCGGATGGGACTATGGCGCCTCCCAATGACCCAGGCGGAACTCTGCCGCCTCCTGATGGTCCGGCCAACCCGTTGCCGGACGGCGGCACCGGAACGAACGGCCTGGTCCTGATCGGCACCAAGAAGGCCGACAAGCTGGTCGGCGGGGCCGGAAACGACATGCTCTACGGCAGGCTTGGAAAGGATGTTCTGACAGGCGGTACAGGTCAGGACATCTTCGTCTTCGACAGCAAGCCGAATGCGAAAACGAATGTCGACAGGATCGTCGACTTCAATGTCGCGGACGACACGATCTACCTCGAGAACAAGTACTTCAAGGTCGGTTCCGGCACGCCTTCGAAGCCCAAGCAGATGGCGAGCAAGTACTTCTTCAAGGGTGCAAAGGCGCACGATGCGGACGACCGGATCGTCTACGACAGCAAGAAGGGCGTGCTCTATTACGACCCCGACGGCACCGGCAGCGCGGCGCAGATCAAGGTCGCCACGCTCTCTCCGAAGCTGAAGATGACGTACAAGGATTTCTTCATCATCTGACGGGACGTGGGAAGTGACTCCACCGTCATCTCCGGCCTCGTGCCGGCGATCCCGATGAATTGAAGCGCTTCGCTTGACGGACCGAGATGGACGGGACAGGCCCGGCCATGACGTGGAACAGGCTCGCCATCGTGCCGAACGGTGTCCGGAAGCTCGAGATGCCGCTTCGGCGACCCTCAGGATGCGTGGTGAGCCAGATCTTGTCGGCGAATGATCGAGCCGTCGCTCAATAGGCGCGGGCGATGCAGAAATCGACCGTGTCGAGGAGGGCCTGCTTCATCGGGCCCGACGGGAAGAGGGCGAGCGCGTCGCGGGCCATGGCGCCGTAATGGCGGGCCCGTTCGACCGTGTCTTCCAAGGCCCGGTGACGGCGCATGATGGCGATGGCCTGTTCGAGGTCCGCATCCTCGATCTCACCCTGCTCGAGCACGCGCTTCCAGAAGGCGCGCTCCTCGTCCGTGCCGCGGCGGAAGGAAAGGACGACGGGCAGGGTGATCTTCCCTTCGCGGAAATCGTCGCCCACGTTCTTGCCGAGCGTCGCGGCCTTGCCGCCATAATCGAGTGCGTCGTCCACGAGCTGGAAGGCGATGCCGAGATTCATGCCGTAGGAGCGGCAGGCGGCCTGCTCGGCCTTGGGGCGGCCGGCGATCACGGGCCCGACCTCGCAGGCGGCGGCGAAGAGTTCCGCCGTCTTGCCGCGGATCACGGCAAGGTATTCGTCCTCGGTGGTCTCGGTGTTCTTGGCGGCGGCGAGCTGCATCACCTCGCCCTCGGCGATCACGGTCGCGGCGGCGGAGAGGATGTCGAGGGCGCGCAAGGACCCTACCTCCACCATCATGCGGAAGGCCTGGCCGAGCAGGAAGTCTCCGACCAGGACGCTCGCCTCGTTGCCCCACTTGATTCGGGCGGCGATCTTGCCCCGGCGCATATCGCTCTCGTCCACCACGTCGTCGTGGAGGAGGGTGGCCGTGTGCATGAACTCCACGGAGGCCGCAAGCTTCACGTGCCCGTCGCCCTGGTAGCCGGAGAGGCCGGCGGTCGCCAGCGTGAGCATGGGCCGCAGACGCTTGCCGCCCGAGGAAATGAGGTGGTTCGCCACCTCCGGGATCATCGTGACCTCGGAGCCCGTGCGCGACAGGATCATCGCATTGACCCGTTCCATGTCGGAGGCCACAAGGGAAACGAGCTTCTCGATGCTCGCATTCTTCTCGGGATGCTTGTCTTCGAACGGAACGACGACGCCCACTGTCACTACCCGGGTTGCCGGCCGGGATGGCCGATAGGAATATGAATTGGCATGGCACTTTCCATGCTGCAATGCAAACGCTTACCGCAAGGGAAGGATCTCACGCCGATGGTCGAAATCGTCCGCACCAACGATCTCGTTCTGATCGGCTTCCTACAATCCCTGCTGCAAAACGCCAATATCCCCGTGCTCGTCGCGGACGCGCATATGAGTGCCCTGGAGGGCATGACGGGCGCCTTTCCGCGCCGGATCCTGGTGCCCGAAGATCATCTACGCCAAGCCCGCCGGCTGATCTCCGAGGCCGGTCTCGAAGGCGAACTGCGCCATGATTGATATCACGGAAGATTTATTGCTCGGCGGGCGCGTCCACCTTGTCCAGCCGGAAAGGGGGCATCGGGCCGGCACCGATGCCGTGCTGCTCGCGGCGTCGGCGCCGTTGCGGCCCGGCGATGTAGTGCTGGATGTGGGGGCTGCGACGGGGGCGGTCGGTCTCATGGCGGCGGCCCGCCAGAAGGACGCGCGCTTCGTCTTCGTGGAGCGCGATCCCCATCTGGCCGAATTGTGCCGCCGCAATTGTCGCGACAACGGCGTGGACGGGCAGGTTGCGGTCGCGGATGTGCTGGACAGGGATTCGCGTCTCGCGGCCGGGCTGGCCTCCGAAAGCGCCGATCTCGTCCTCACCAATCCGCCGTTCCTGGAGGAGGGGCAGGCCCGGATCTCGCCCGACCAACGTCGGGCGGCGGCCCATGCCTTGCCGTCGGGGGGGCTGGAGACGTGGCTCAAGGCCTGCGCGGGGCTGCTCAAGCCGAAGGGGCGGCTCGTTCTCATCCACCGGGCGGACCGCACCGTCGAATGCCTCCGGATCCTGGACAAATGGTTCGGCGGCCTGGAATTGCGCTTCGTTCATTCGACCGCCGATAGGCCGGCGATTCGCCTCCTGCTGTCCGGAATCAAGGGGAGCCGGGCCCCCTCGAGCATTCTCCCGCCGCTGATCCTGAACGGGTCCGATGGGCACTTCACCCCTCAGGCCGAGGCTCTGCATCGGGGGGAGGGCACGCTTGCATGAAAAAGGGCGCCTTTCGGCGCCCTTTCCCAAAGTTAGTAGCGATAACCGGGGCGCCCCACCGTGCGGCAGACCTCGATGGGACGGCGCACCCAGCGGTAGCCGTTCCAGACCCGGCGCGGCTCGACCCAGCAGCGGCGGGCGGCGCGAGCCGGGCCGTAGGCTCCATAAGGACGACCGTAATAGGGACGGCCATAATAGGGACGGCCGTAGGGAGGGCCCCCGTACTGGACCGTCACCGCAGGTCCCCGATAGCCATAGCCGGGATAATAGGGCTGCGCCTCTGCCGGCTGGACCGACAGGGCTCCGAAGCCCAGGGCTGCAACACCAAGAAAGCCGAACATCAGCTTACGCATTTTATCCTCTCCTCACCTCGCCCGCACACCGGAGTGAAACGGTGTCACGACCGGGCTGTTGTCCATGATGAAGAATTAAACGATCCTAACTGAACGCAGCCCGACAATTTCCCTAACGGTATGTTCATCTTGGGAAGCCGTGCCGTGCACCCTACATAACTGCCATGGCTCAAACATCGTTCTCCTCCATGGTCCCGGCACGTCTTCAATTTCTCCTCCCGAGCAAATATCGCACCTATTCCGACCCCGTCGTACCCGTGGTCCGCCTCTCCGGCCCCATCGGGGCCGTGATGCCCCTGCGGTCCGGACTCGCCATGGCCAACGTGGCGCCGCTTCTGGAGCGCGCCTTCTCGGTCCGAGGCGCGAAGGCGGTGGCGCTGGTCATCAACTCGCCGGGCGGGTCCGCCGCGCAGTCTCATCTGATCTTCAAGCGCATCCGTGCCTTCGCCGAGGAGAAAAAACTGCCGGTGATCGCGTTCGTGGAGGATGCGGCGGCCTCCGGCGGCTACATGATCGCCTGCGCGGCCGATGAGATCTATGCCGACCCGGCCTCCATCGTGGGCTCCATCGGGGTCGTCTCCGCGAGCTTCGGCTTCCATGAGCTGATCGAGCGCATCGGGATCGAGCGGCGGGTTCATACCGCCGGCAAGAGCAAGGCGATGCTCGACCCGTTCCGGCCCGAGAACCCGGACGACGTGGTGCGCCTGAAGGGGCTTCAGCGCCAGATCCATCAGGTGTTCGAGGATCTCGTCCGCGACCGCCGGGGCGAAAAGCTCAACGATTCCTATGACGATCTCTTCTCCGGCGCCTTCTGGGTCGGGTCGGAGGCGCTCGATCTCGGCCTCATCGACGGGCTCGGCGACATCCGGACCATCCTGCGGCAGCGCTTCGGCGAGAAGGTGCAGTTCCGCATGATCGAACCTGCCCGCCCGCCGCTGCTGGGGCGCCTCTTCGGCCGTCGCTCCCTCGGGCAGAGCAGCCTGATCGACCCGGGCGAGATCGTTGGCGCCCTGGAAGAGCGCGCCGCCTGGGCACGGCTGGGGCTGTGAGGCCGGTGATGACCGGGGGGAAAGCCCCCGGCGCTTGACTTGGGCGGCCCGTCATCCCAAGGGTTCGCCTGACATTTTCGAGACGAACCGGACGCCGACATGACGAGCGAACCCGCGCATATGAACCCTGCGCGCTCTTTCCAGGGCCTGATCCTCACCCTCCAGCGCTACTGGGCCGAACAGGGCTGCGTCATTCTCCAGCCCTACGACATGGAGGTCGGCGCGGGCACCTTCCATCCGGCGACCACCTTGAGGGCTCTGGGCCCCAGGCCCTGGCGGGCCGCCTACGTGCAGCCCTCCCGCCGTCCGAAAGACGGGCGCTACGGCGAGAACCCGAACCGGCTCCAGCACTACTACCAGTTCCAGGTGATCCTGAAGCCGAACCCGCCGAATCTGCAGGATCTCTATCTCGGCTCGCTCAAGGCCATCGGCATCGACACGAGCGTCCACGACATCCGCTTCGTCGAGGACGACTGGGAAAGCCCGACCCTCGGCGCCTGGGGGCTCGGCTGGGAATGCTGGTGCGACGGCATGGAAGTGTCCCAGTTCACCTACTTTCAGCAGGTGGCCGGCTTCGAGTGCTCGCCGGTCGCGGGCGAACTGACCTACGGTCTCGAGCGCCTCGCCATGTATCTTCAGGGCGTGGAGTCGATTTACGATCTCAACTTCAACGGCCTCGAGGGTGACCGGAAGGTCTCCTATGGCGATGTCTTCCTTCAGGCCGAGCAGGAATATTCGCGCCATAACTTCGAATATGCCGACACCGAGATGCTGTTCCGGCATTTCCGCGATGCTGAGGCTGCTTGCCGCAAGTATCTCGAAGACGGCGAGCCGAAGCCGGGCTCCAACGACAACCGCCATCTCATGGCGCTGCCGGCCTACGACCAGTGCATCAAGGCCAGCCACATGTTCAACCTGCTCGATGCCCGCGGGGTGATCTCCGTCACCGAGCGCCAGAGCTACATCCTGCGCGTCCGTGAACTGGCGAAGGCCTGCGGCGCGGCATGGCTGAAGACCGAGGGCGGAGGCGTGGCGGCGTGAGTGCCGTTCCCATCCGTTGACTTCCCTCAGACATAAAGTTCTCCGATGCCCGATCTTCTCCTCGAACTCTTTTCCGAAGAAATTCCCGCCCGCATGCAGCGCCGCGCGGCGGAGGATCTGAAGAAGCTTGTGACCGATGCGCTCGTGGAGCGCGGCTTCCTCTATGAAGGCGCGAAGGCCTTCGCCACGCCGCGGCGGCTGGCACTTCATGTGGCGGGCCTGCCGGTGAAGGGGCAGGACGTGCGCGAGGAGCGCAAAGGTCCGCGCGTCGGCTCGCCCGATGCGGCGATCCAGGGCTTCCTGAAGGGGGCGGGGCTGTCCTCCATCGACCAGGCGAAGATCGAGAGCGATCCGAAGAAGGGCGAGTTCTACGTCGCCGTCATCGAGAAGCCCGGCCGCTCGACCCCGGACGTGCTGGCGGAGATCCTGCCCGGCATCGTGAAAAGCTTCCCCTGGCCGAAATCCATGCGCTGGGGCGCCGCGTCGCGCGAGCCCGGAAGCCTGCGCTGGGTGCGTCCGCTCCATTCCGTCATCTGCACCTTCGGGCCCGAGACCGAGGACCCCGAAGTCGTGCGTTTCGAGATCGACGGCATCGCATCGGGCGATGTCACGAAGGGCCATCGGTTCCTCGCTCCGGGCGAGATCCGCGTGAAGCGCTTCGATGATTACGCGCCGGCGCTGGAACGCGCCAAGGTCGTGATCGACACGGACCGCCGCAAGGACATGATTCTGCATGACGCGAAGGACCTCGCCTTTGCACAGGGCCTCGAGCTCGTCGAGGACGAAGGCCTGCTCGAGGAGGTCGCGGGTCTCGTGGAATGGCCCGTGGTGCTCATGGGCTCGTTCGACGAAGCGTTCCTCGACATTCCGCCGGAGGTGATCCGCACCACGATCCGCGCGAACCAGAAATGCTTCGTGCTGCGCAATCCTGCGACCGGCACGCTCGCCAACAAGTTCCTGCTCACCTCGAACCTCATCGCTGCCGACGGCGGCAAGACCATCGTGGGCGGCAACGAGCGCGTCGTGCGTGCACGCCTGTCCGACGCGAAATTCTTCTGGGAGACGGACCAGCGCATGAAGCTGGAAGACCGGCTGGAGAAGCTCAAGAGCATCGTGTTCCACGAAAAGCTCGGTACGCAATACGAGCGCGTGGAACGCATCGCGGCGCTCGCCAAGGAGCTTGCGCCCATCGTCGGTGCCGATCCGGCGCTGGCGGAACGGGCCGCGCATCTCGCCAAGGCCGATCTCGTCACTGAGATGGTGGGCGAATTCCCTGAATTGCAGGGCCTCATGGGGCGTTATTATGCGACCCTGCAGGGCGAGCATCCCTCCGTCGCCGCCGCCATCGAAGAGCACTACAAGCCGCTCGGCCCGTCCGACCGGGTGCCGACCGATCCAGTGTCCGTGGCCGTGGCGCTCGCCGATAAGATCGACACGCTCGTGGGTTTCTGGGCCATCGACGAGAAGCCGACTGGCTCGAAGGATCCTTACGCGCTGCGCCGCGCGGCGCTCGGCGTGATCCGGCTGGTGCTCGAGAACAATCTCAAGCTGCCGCTGATCTCTCTGCTCGCGAAGCCTTTCGCCCGCGATGCGAAGGACGTGCTCTTCGAAGAGTTCATGCAGGCCAAGAAGCTCGTCGAAGCCATCGACGACAGCGCCATCGCCGGATTGCTCAATCATCCGACTCTTCCGGACCTCGAATCCATCTTCCGGCAGCGGCAGCTGGGGCATTCCGAGAGCCTTGCACGCATCATGTATGTGCGCGCGCTCGACCTCCTCTCGTTCTTCGCCGACCGCCTGAAGGTCTATCTCCGCGACCAGGGCGCGCGGCACGATCTCATCGATGCGGTGTTCTCCCTCGACGGCCAGGACGACCTTCTCATGATCGTCCGCCGTGTCGAGGCGCTCGGCCGCTTCCTCGATACGGAGGATGGCAGGAACCTGCTCGCCGGCTATCGCCGCGCGGCCAACATCCTGCGCATCGAGGAGAAGAAGGACGGGCGCGCCTACAACGAGGTGCCGGACCTCCAGATCGTGAACGATCAGGGGCAGATCGAGGAGAAGGCGCTCGCCGTCGTGCTGCACGGGGCCAAGGAAGAGGCCAAGACAGCCGTCGAAGCGGAAGACTTCGAAGGGGCGATGCGCGCCCTGTCGCGGCTGCGCCAGCCCGTCGATGCGTTCTTCGACAAGGTCACCGTGAACGCGGAGGACCCGGGCCTCCGGGCGAATCGCCTGCGTCTCCTCAACGACATCCGCGAAGCAACCCGCACGGTGGCGGATTTCTCCCGTATCGAGGGATAGAGCCTTTTTCGGCGAATTGGATCCGGTTCGCCGTCAAAGAATTCGTCTCCCCAAAGAACAGAGCTCCTCCCACGCCAGTGGGAGTGGCTCCAGCGGCGCCGGGTGCCGCAAATCCTTTGCCTGCCTCTGAAGAGACCTGTCTTCACTCCTTTGGAGACAGCCCTCCAAGGGGCCGGGCGGGTTAATTCATGTTAAAGTGTTGCGCGAGGGGCACAGCCAAGCCGTCACCTAGGCCCTAGGTAGACGACAACTGAATTCACCCGGTTGATGGCCATGATTCGACGCCTAATGATCGCTGCTCTCCTGAGCGCGCCCCTCGCTGCCTGCCAGACCGCCCAGCAGCAACCGAACGAGGTTGCCGCAACGGATGATTCCGCTTGGTATATCGGCACCATGCCGGACAAGCCGCACGACATCCCGCTGGTCGACCGCCGCAGGATGGACGCGAAATACGCCCGCCAGACCGTGGACTACAAGGGCCCCGAGAAGCCGGGTTCCATCGTTGTCGATATCGACGAGCGCATGCTCTACCTCGTCCAGCCCGAGGGCAAAGCGGTCCGCTACGGCGTCGGCGTCGGCAAGCAGGGTTTCTCCTGGAAGGGCATCGCGTCCGTGGGCCGCAAGGGCGTGTGGCCCAACTGGTCGCCCACCAAGACCATGGTCGGCATCAAGCCGGATCTGCCGCGCTACATGGAAGCCGGCCTCGACAATCCGCTCGGCGCCCGCGCCCTCTATCTCTACCAGGACGGCCGCGACATCCTCTTCCGCATCCACGGCACCAACGAGCCCTGGAGCATCGGCGAGCAGGTCTCCTCGGGCTGCGTGCGCATGCTCAACGAGGACGTGGCGGACCTTTACGAGCGTGTCCCCGTCGGCGCCACGGTCTATGTGAAGCGTAACGGCCGCTACCGGGTGTGAGCTGTCAGCGACGTAACCGGCCTCCGTGTCACCTGACGCGACCGGCCGGTTCGATGCTTTAGATCACGAAGAAGGCCGCATGACTCAGCGGCAGCTTGTTGGGAAGCTTAGCGATCTTGATTTGTGCGGCGGCGCCTGTCCCATCGGGATCGTAATAGAGCATGCCCTTGCTGCTGTCGTAGACGATCCTGTCGGAAGCATCGTGCGCCTTCGCCCCCTTCCAGAATGCCGCTTTCGATAGCTTTCCGGGTTTGTCGAGGGATCCCTTGCCGATTCCCTTGAAGAACGCGTCATCGAGCCAGATGACATCCTCGTTCACTCGGAAATCTGTCAGCTTGTCCGGGTTGCTACGACTGTTCAGTCTGGTGTCGAATACGAAGACGTCCTTGCCGGAGTATCCCGTGAGCGTGTCGAGGCCGGTGCCGCCCCGGAGGGTGTCGTTCCCCGATCCGCCGACGAGGACATCGTTCCCGCCGGCCCCGGAAAGCCAATCGTTCCCGTCGCCGCCTGTGAGATGGTCGACATTCCGCGTGCCGATCAGGGTCAGATGAGTCGGCGAAGGTGGGTTCGGCTCCGTCGGCAAGGGCAGGACGAGCGTCTGGTCTCCGAACTGAATGAGCTCGATGTTGCGCAGAAGGTCGCCCCCATCCCGCCCCGCGACCTTGTCGGTCACCATCACGCTGCCGTCGGCCAGAGTGGTGATGACGTAATCGTTGCGCCCACCGGAGAACACGGCCCGATCGTCGCCGTCGCCGCCATCGAGCGTATCGTTGCCTCCGCCGCCCATTAGGGTGTCGGAGCCGCCTCCGCCGATCAGCTGATCCCGATCCGGGCCACCGTCGAGGACGTCGTTATCGGCACCTCCGTCGAGCACATCGTTGCCGTCGCCGCCGGACAGGGTGTCGAAGCCCGCGCCGCCGACGAGTCTGTTGGCATCCGAATTGCCGGTCAGACGATCGGAGGCTGAGCCTGAGACGATATTCTCGATGGATTTCAGGGTGTCGTTGCCGTGACCCGTATTCTGGGCCGTGGCCAGTCTGAGATCGACGGTCGTGGCGATCGTGCCATCGAAATCGGCCGTGTCCTCGCCGTCGCCGCCGTCCAACAGGTCATTGTCGAGGCCTCCGATCAGCGTATCGTGGCCGCGGCCTCCTGCGAGCGTGTCATCGCCCTTGTCGCCGGTAAGCAGGTTCGCGCCGTCGTTGCCCTTGATCTGGTCTGCCTGAATACTGCCGGTGACGTTCTCGATATTGAGGTAGACGTCATTCCCCCACGCGCTCGACTGCGCTGTGGTGATGCCGAGATCAACGACGGCAGCGATGTTGCTGCCCTCGAAGGTGACCGTGTCGATGCCTTCCCCGCCATCGATATAGTCATCGCCGAACCATTGTCGAATGAACTCGTCGCTCGCCCCGCCGTAGAACGTATCGTTGTCGTCTCCCATTTGGACGATCCCACGGATGATGCCCTGACGATTGTCGACCAGGTCATTTCCGGCAAGGAGTTCGATATCTCCGACGATAAGTCCGCTGTTCACGATCCGGTCGATGCTCGCACCGGCACTCGCGACCGAGTTGAGGCGAGCGATGATGGATCCTGTATTGGTGAGAACGTTCAGACCGAGGGACGGTGCCATCTGCCGCATGATGACCCCATGACCGTCGCATTCGATCACCCCCGAATTGGTGATTGTCGTGTTCTGCCCATAGGTCAGGATGCCATTGCCGGCATCGATCGAACCGGTATTGGTGATCACGAGATTCGAGCCGTGGATTTCCATCGCGGTTGGAGACGTGATCGTACCGGTATTGAGAACGGTGTTGTTGTTCGTGCCGCCAATGCTGATCCCGATCGTCGCATTTGCGTTCACGGGATTATCGGCCGCGATCGCCCCATGATTGATGATGGAGGCACCACCGAGTGCGACACCGATGCCGTTTCCCATCCGAGCCGTCACTGATGCGCCGCTATGGACGGTGATGCGATAGCTCGGCCTTGCGGTCGAGCCGTCTACAATGCCCCAATCGCCCTCGACGCTTCCATAGACCGCTATGTCGCCGCCTGTGCCCGCCGTCGCGTCCACTCCGTGCCAGCCTACGGGCGCGGTGACCGTGACCGGATTGATGGTCAACGAGGAAGCATCGGCCGTGAGGACGACCGAACTGTTCTGATCTTGTGCGATGATGACTGGCGAAGGCAAAATCCGGCCTCGATATTAAGATGACACGTTACTTCATAACTATAATATACGAAATGAACTTATGGTTGAATGGCGCTGGAAACGGTTGTGCCGTCAGCGAGCTGGACCAGCGGATGTTCTCGCCTGTCCACGCTGTCTTGCCGGAGAGGACCTTGGCTGTTCAGCTTGCGTTTGGGCTCTACATGCTTCAAGCCAACATCTGCGCTGCAGCAGGGCGTATTCAGAGCCAGGGAATCGAGCGATGACGCAGTGGGTCTATACCTTCGGGGACGGCAAGGCCGAGGGCCAGGCGGGGATGAAGAACCTGCTGGGCGGCAAGGGGGCCAATCTGGCCGAGATGTCCAATCTGGGCCTGCCGGTGCCTCCGGGCTTCACCATCACGACGGAAGTCTGCACCTATTACTACGACCATGGCCGTTCCTATCCGCCGGAGCTGAAGGCCCAGGTCGAGAGCGCTCTTGCTTATGTCGGCACGCTCACCGGGCGCACCTTCGGCGATGCCGACAACCCGCTTCTCGTCTCCGTCCGCTCCGGCGCCCGCGCGTCGATGCCGGGCATGATGGACACGGTGCTCAATCTCGGCCTCAACGACGTCACGGTCGGGGCGCTCGCCAAGGGCGCGGGCGACGAGCGCTTCGCCTATGACAGCTATCGCCGCTTCATCACCATGTATTCCAACGTGGTGCTCGGCCTCGAGCACCACCATTTCGAAGAGATCCTGGACGAGTACAAGGACCGCAAGGGCTATACGCTCGACACGGACATGACCGCCGCGGACTGGCAGGCCATCCTCCCGCGCTACAAGGCGCTGGTCGAGAAGGAGCTGGGTAAGCCCTTCCCGCAGGAGCCGGAGGAGCAGCTCTGGGGCGCCATCGGGGCCGTGTTCGGCTCCTGGATGAACAACCGCGCCATCAAGTACCGCGAGCTGCACGCCATCCCGGCGAGCTGGGGCACGGCGGTCAACGTGCAGGCCATGGTGTTCGGCAACATGGGCGAGACCTCGGCCACGGGCGTCGCCTTCACCCGCAATCCCTCCACGGGCGAGAAGGAGCTCTACGGCGAGTTCCTGATCAACGCCCAGGGCGAGGACGTGGTGGCGGGCATCCGCACGCCGCAGGACATCACCGAAAAGGCCCGCGTCGCGTCCGGCTCCGACAAGCCGTCCATGGAGCAGGCGATGCCCGACGCTTACAACGAGCTGGTGCGCATCTACGGCATTCTCGAAAAGCACTACCGTGACATGCAGGACATGGAATTCACGGTCGAGACCGGCAAGCTCTGGATGCTCCAGACCCGCAACGGCAAGCGCACCGCGAAGGCGGCGCTGCGCATCGCCGTGGAGCTCGCTTCCGAGGGCCTGATCACGCAGGAAGAGGCGATCACCCGCGTCGAGCCGGCAGCTCTCGACCAGCTGCTCCATCCGACCATCGACCCGAAGGCCGAGCGCAAGATCCTGGCCTCCGGCCTGCCAGCCTCTCCCGGTGCCGCGTCCGGCGAGATCGTGTTCAACTCCGATGATGCGGAAGCAGCCAAGAAGGCCGGCCACAAGGTCATCCTCGTGCGTGTCGAAACCTCGCCGGAGGACATCCACGGCATGCATGCGGCGGAAGGCATTCTCACCACCCGCGGCGGCATGACCTCGCACGCGGCGGTGGTCGCGCGCGGCATGGGCAAGCCCTGCGTTTCGGGTGCGGGCTCGATCCGCGTGGACTACGCGGCACAGACGCTCACCGTCGCCGGACAAACGCTCAAGAAGGGCGACGTGCTGACCATCGACGGTTCCAACGGCCAGGTGCTGCTGGGCCAGGTGAAGATGCTGGAGCCGGAGCTCTCCGGCGAGTTCGCCACGCTGATGGGCTGGGCCGACAAGGTGCGGCAGATGAAGGTGCGCGCCAATGCGGAAACGCCGCTCGACGCCAAGACCGCCCGCACCTTCGGGGCGGAGGGCATCGGCCTGTGCCGCACGGAGCACATGTTCTTCGAGGGCGACCGCATCGTGGCGGTGCGCGAGATGATCCTGTCCGACGACGAGGCGGGACGCCGTGCCGCGCTCGCCAAGCTGCTGCCGATGCAGCGCCAGGATTTCGTCGCGCTGTTCACCATCATGAGCGGCTTGCCCGTCACGATCCGCCTGCTCGATCCGCCGCTGCACGAGTTCCTGCCGCACTCGGAAGAGGAGATGCAGGAGGTCGCCAAGGCCATGAACGCCTCCGTCGACAAGCTCAAGCGCCGCGCCATCGAGCTGCACGAGTTCAACCCGATGCTCGGTTTCCGCGGCTGCCGTCTGGCGGTGGCCTATCCGGAGATCGCCGAGATGCAGGCGCGCGCCATCTTCGAGGCGGCCGTGGAGGCCGGTAAGCAGACGGGCCGGCCGGTCGTGCCGGAGGTCATGGTGCCGCTCGTGATGACGAAGGCGGAGCTCGATCTCGTGAAGGCACGCATCGTCGCCATGGCTGAGGCGGTGGCGAAGGAGAGCGGCGTCAAGGTCGAGTATCAGGTCGGCACGATGATCGAGCTGCCGCGAGCCGCTTTGCGCGCCGGCGAGATTGCGGAATCGGCGGAGTTCTTCTCCTTCGGCACCAACGATCTCACGCAGACGACGCTCGGCATCTCGCGCGACGACGCGGCCTCGTTCCTCGGTCCCTACACGCAGAAGGGGCTTTTACCGGCGGATCCGTTCGTGACCATCGACCAGGAAGGCGTGGGCGAACTGGTGAAGCTCGCGGTCGAGCGCGGCAAGCGGACCCGTGGCAACATCAAGCTCGGGATCTGCGGCGAGCATGGCGGCGATCCGGCGTCGATCCACTTCTGCCAGTCGGTCGGGCTCGACTACGTGTCCTGCTCGCCCTACCGCGTGCCGATCGCGCGCCTCGCCGCCGCGCAGGCGGCGCTCGGCAACAAGGCAGCGAGCCAGGCTTAAATGGTCCTGTCTCGTTCGCGTCTTCTCTATATCGGGACGGTGCTGGTTTCCGGCATCGTCCTCGGTTATGCCGCGCGTCTCAATCCGGCATGGCAGCAGACGGCCGTGCCGCCGGCCGCCTGGCCCTTCGCCGTGTCGTTGATCCTGGATCTCGCGATCGGCCAGCTCGCGTCTCAGGGCAAGGCGGAGCCGCTCACCATGGGCGATCGCTTCGTGGCCGTGATCGGCGCTGGTTTGATCGTGACCCTGATGATAGCCTTCGGCTGACAACATCAAACAGGGGACAGAGATGACGCTGCACAAGGGTTCATGCCATTGCGGCAAGGTGGCCTACGAGGTCGAGACGGATCTCGATCAGGTCATCGAGTGCAACTGCTCCATCTGCAGCCGGAAGGGCTATCTGCTCACCTTCGTGCCGCGCGGTGCCTTGAACGTGATCCGCGGCGAGGAGGATCTCGCCACCTACACGTTCAACACGCACACCATCCAGCACCGCTTCTGCTCCACCTGCGGCTCGGCGACCTTCGGCGAAGGCAGGCAGCCGACGGGGGAAGCCATGGCCGCCATCAATGTGCGCTGCCTTGAAACGGTGGATCTGGCGGAGATCAAGCCGCTCCCGTTCAACGGGCGGGACGCAAGGGGCTAGCCCTTCCACCTCATGGCCCGCCTCGTGCCGGCCATTCCGCTTGTTCGAAGCGCTTGCTCTCAATGAAGTGAGATCACCGGCACGAGGCCGGTGATGACATGTGAAGGCGGCTTGCGGATCGGATTCGGTGCAGGATCTGCGCACCTCATCCGGGATGGCGCGATGCCTCGACGATCACGCCATCGCCTCCGTCGAGCGCCGCAGCCCGACATACTGGAACTCCGCATACATCAGCACGACGAGCGCCTGCGCGATCACGAAGGCATAGCCTGCGCTCGTCGGCGACACCCAGCCGCTCATCAGCAGCAGGGCGCTGTCGAGGACCCAGAGGGCATTGCCGAGCACAACGGCCCAGGCGACGGGCTTCTGAATCTGCTCCCGCAGGCCGAGCCAGCCGATGAAGGCCGCATAGGGCAGGAGCACCAAGCCTGCGACGCGCAGGAGCGTTTCCGGCAGGCCGAAGATGCCGCTCAGGGCTCCGGCGCCGATCAGCAGCATGAGGCCGAAGGCCGCGCTGGTGGTGGCATCGGCCACGAGGGCCTGGCGCAGAAGCGGGGAGGATTGGATCGTCATCATGGTTGTCTCCTGTCATCGATCGGCTGAGGGCCTCAACCGTGAATGCAGGATTTCGTAAGGACCGAGCGCAGTCGATTACCTCCGAGGTCATGGAAGATGAACGCGCCCCACGTTATGGTCCGCTCATGACAACAGCGAGCACCCGACCCGTGACCACCGACCGACATGTAGGCGACTACCTGCGTGAATGGCGCCAGCGCCGTCGCCTCAGCCAGATGGATCTCGCGCTCGAAGCCGAGATCTCCACGCGGCATCTGAGCTTTCTCGAAACCGGCCGCTCGCAGCCGAGCCGGGAGATGGTGCTGCTGCTTGCGGAGAAACTCGACATGCCCCTGCGCGAGCGCAACATCATGCTGGTCTCGGCGGGCTTCGCGCCGGTCTATTCGCAGCGTTCCCTGGACGATCCGGCCCTTGTCAGCATGCGCCAGGCAGTCGATCTCGTGCTGAAGGGCCATGATCCTTACCCGGCGCTCGCGGTCGACCGGCACTGGTCGCTCGTATCGGCGAACGAGGCTCTCGTGTCGCTGATCGGCGACGTGGATCCGGTGCTGATGAAGCCGCCCGTCAACGTGTTGCGCCTGAGCATCCATCCGGCGGGTCTCGCGCGACGCATCGTGAACTTCACCGAATGGCGCAACCATCTGGTCCACCGTCTGCACCGCCAGGTGGATGCGACCGGCGATGCGGTTCTCGCCGCTCTGATTGAGGAGCTGCGATCCTATCCGACACCTGATGCGGCTGCGCGGGCGCCGAAGACGAACCACGATCATGCCGGCATCGTCGTGCCGCTCCAGCTCCACACGGAGGAGGGCGTGCTGACGCTCTTCAGCACCACGACGATTTTCGGAACGCCCGTGGACGTGACCCTCTCGGAACTCGCCATCGAGGCCTTCTTTCCGGCCGATCCTGAAACGGGTTCGGCGCTGCGGCGTCTTGCCGAGAAGCGTCAGGCTGCCGCAGCAATGGCCGGATGAGGGACGGCGAGCCTTAACCACCCATCAACCTTAACCCGCGATAACTTTAACTCATCGGAGCCCTCCTGCTGGATGCTCCGTGATGTTCATGAGTTTTTGCAGGGTGTTGCGCGTGCGTCTTCCGTATCGTCGTTCTCGAGTGAAATGGATCTGCGCCACGACGGCTCCCTGGGCGCTGGCGACCGGCCTCCTGATCTCGTTCACGGCCTCGGCCAGCAATGACCTGCATTCCGGCGTCAGCTTCACGCCGCGCAGCGCGACGGCTCGTCTCGTCGAGACCGCGCTTATCCCACCGACCGGTGCTTCCATCGCCGGGGGGAAGCTTGGAATCGATCGCGACATCCTGCGATCCATGCCGCGCTACGACCTGCCGGATGAAACGGCCGATTCCGAGCCTCTCAAGGCCGACAGGAAGGCCGATGCGGGTCCCGATCCCGTCGTGGACCGTGCGCTCAAGGGAAGCCCGCTGGTGGCGCCGCATGCCACCCTGTCCCGCCGGGCCAGGCAACTGCGTCCCACGCTCGAGCAGGTGACGGGCGCGCAACTCCTCTACAGTCACGACGAGCGGCTCCTGCCGCCCACCGTCCTCATGGAGGGCCAGCTCGAAGCGCCGGAGAGCGAACAGGTCTTCGAGCCTTGGGAAACGCCCGAATACACCACGACGCGCCAGACCACGTCGGTTCAGTCGCCGGCGGCTGCCGCGGCTGGCTCCACCGGTGCCGCGGCGAGCCCGACGACGCCCATGGTGAAGCGCGCCATCGCGCTGTCTTCGGCAACGCCGGCTCCCATGGAGGCGACGCCCATCGAGATCGCGGCCGCGCCCGTGTCCCTGCAATCGCCGCGCCTTGACCGAGGCGGCTACGGCGCCGTGACGATCCTGCCGAAGGGCGATGATACCGAACGTCCGCGCTATGCCGACCTGATCGACCCGGACAACATGAGCAAGGAGCAGCGCTGCCTTGCCGAGGCCGTCTATTTCGAGGCCCGCAGCGAACCCCTCGAAGGGCAGGCGGCGGTCGCCCAGGTGGTGCTCAACCGGGTGAAGAGCGGGCTCTATCCGTCCAGCATCTGCGGCGTCGTCTACCAGAACCGCCACCGCCATCTCGCCTGCCAGTTCACCTTCGCGTGCGAAGGCAAGGCTCTGCGCATCCGCGACACGGAATCCTGGGAGCGAGCCAAGAGCGTCGCGAGCGCCGTGCTCGAAGGCAAGACGTATCTGGCCGATGTGGGCGGCGCGACCCATTACCATGCGGACTATGTGAAGCCCTATTGGGCCCGCCGCCTGAAGAAGATGGACGTGATCGGCCGCCACATCTTCTACAAGCTGAAGCCGGGGCAGACCTAGAGCATCGCGCAGGCCCGCCCTTCACCATCTACCTTCGGGAACTCCTCCGCCGTGCGCTTCGACACTTCAAAAAGGCGAAACGCATCAGTATAACTTTCGGGTGTGACATCCAGGCGAGGAAATTGTGGCGAGCATCCGAAGTTCTGTTCCCGGGGCGGGCTATGGCAATCCCTATGTGGATTCTCTGATCTGGGGTGAGAAGGCCTGGAATGCCGCGAGCGGCCCTATCAAGGTCTGGTTCGGCCAAAGCAGGGATTTTAGCTCAGCCAGCACCGTTCACGGTCCCAGCGATATTCTGATGAGCACCGCGTCGGCCCGGAATTGGAACGAGACCGAGAAGGCTGCCTTCGATTATGCGATTCGGGTCTACGAAAGCGTCTGCGGGCTGACATTCGCACGTGCCACTTCTGTTGCGGAAGCCAACATCGTCTGGTGGAAGACCGACTTGACCGGCGGCACGCTCGGGATTCACGAGCTGCCGCATGAAGGGCAGAGCTGGGGATACTTCAATTCCACGGCGTGGACCTCGGGCGGGTTCCAATTCGGCAGCGATGCGCTCAACACCGTGCTGCATGAATTGGGTCACGGCATGGGGCTCGCCCATCCGCATGACGGGGGGACAGGCCCGGATGCCACGGCCTTCCAGGGCGTCACGGACGCCTTCTCGACCGGTCAACACGGTTTGAACCAAGGCATCTGGACGGTCATGTCCTACAATCCCGGATGGGATCGCGCCGGCTACGACAGGACCTACGGCAACCAGGCGGGACTTGGCGCTTTCGACATTGCCGCCTTGCAGGCTCTCTACGGAAAGAACACGGAAACCGGCCAGGGGAACGACGTCTACACATTGCCGGCCTCGAATTCGGGTGCCGGCAACCGGGGATGGTTGTGCCTCTGGGATTCGGACGGACAGGACACGATCACCGCGGCGCAGGCCCAGGCCGGCGTCGCCATCGATCTTCGCGCCGCGACGCTGCGGGGCGGCGATCCCAACGCGGGAGGCTTCGTCTCCCGCGAGGACAAGTTCGCCGGCGGTTATACGATCGCCAATGGCGTGACGATCGAGAACGCCATCGGCGGACGCTTCGCCGACACGCTCCAGGGCAATGCGGCCGCGAATCTGCTGAAGGGCAACGACGGCGCCGACACGCTCTTCGGTGGTTCCGGCAACGACACCCTTCACGGAGGGGCCGGGGACGACAAGCTCTATGGCGGCGCGGGACGGGACAGCTTCGTGTTCGAGAGCAAGGTCGGCAAGGGTGCGAATGTCGACCGGATCTACGACTTCAACCCGACCTATGATTCGATTCTGCTCGACAACAAGATCTTCACCAAGCTCGGCGCCGGAAGCCCGTCCAGTCCGAAGATGTTCGACGCGGACATGTTCGTCCGGGCCGCGAAGGCGCAGGACCGCGAGGATCGGATCATCTACGACAGGAAGAACGGCGTACTCTTCTACGATTCGGACGGGACCGGTGCGGCTGCTCAGGTGAAGGTCGCCACCCTTGGAAAGAACCTGAAGCTCGGGCATCAGGATTTCTTCGTGATCTGACAGGGCAGGAGACAATCGGGTTTCCGATCTCCTGCCCGACACGCATCACGCATTCTCATACCAAAGCCTACAAACTTTCAATATTGCTGATGCGCGAGTTGAGATAGTCTGCGCACCCTTGTTGCCTCTCCCGAGGACCGTGAGCATGTCCGCAACTCCCGCTCGATCCCGTATTTCGCCGGAACTCATCGTCGTCTGCGGCTGCCTGATCGCCCTGATCACCTTCGGGCCGCGGGCATCATCCGGCCTGTTCCAGCTCCCCATGATCACGGAATACGGCTGGGGACGCGATACCTTCGGCTTCGCCATCGCGGTGCAGAACCTGCTCTGGGGCGTCGGTCAGCCCTTCGCCGGAGCGGTGGCGGATCGGTTCGGGGCGCTCCGCGTGCTCTGCGTGGGCGCGCTGCTCTATGCCCTGGGCCTCGTCGTGATGGCCTATGCGACCACGCCCGGCGTGCTGCATCTCGGCGCCGGCGTTCTCATCGGCTTCGGCCTGTCGGGCTGCTCGTTCAATCTGGTGCTCGGCGCCTTCGGCAAACTCCTGCCGGAGCAATGGCGGCCCATGGCCTTCGGCGCCGGCACGGCGGCGGGTTCCTTCGGCCAGTTCCTGTTCCCGCCCATCGGCAACGTGCTGATCGATTCCTTCGGCTGGCACCAGGCCCTGCTCGTCTTCGCCGCGAGCGTGCTGCTCGTCATGCCCCTGGCGCTCGCGCTCGCCACGCGCCCGACCGCCGATGCTGGTGGCCAGGCCGGAGCGGCCGCTCTGCCGAACCAGTCCATCAAGCAGGCCCTGACGGAGGCCTTCCGGCACCGCTCCTACGTGCTGCTGGTGCTCGGCTTCTTCACCTGCGGCTTCCAGCTCGCCTTCATCACCGTCCACCTGCCGGCCTATCTCAAGGATGCAGGCCTGTCCGCCACGGTCGGCGGATGGACGCTGGCGGTGATCGGCCTCGCCAACGCGGTCGGCTCCCTCGGGTCGGGTTGGCTTTCCACCCGCATGTCCAAGCGATGGCTGCTGGCCTGGATTTATCTCGGCCGTTCGGTGGCCATTGCCGCCTTCATCCTGGTCCCGGCCACGCCGGTCACGTCGATCCTGTTCGGCATCTCCATCGGCCTTCTCTGGCTGTCCACCGTGCCGCCCACATCGTCCCTCGTGATGCTGATGTTCGGCACGCGCTACATGGCCATGCTCTACGGCTTCGCGTTCTTCTCGCACCAGGTCGGCGGCTTCCTCGGGGTCTGGCTCGGCGGCCTGCTCTACGAGATCAACGGCAATTACAGCGCGGTCTGGTGGCTCTCGGTTCTGCTCGGTCTTGCGTCCGCCCTGATCAACCTGCCGATCAAGGAGCAGCCGGTGCAGCGCGGGCCGGCCCTGCAGCCGGCGGAGTAAGCATCGGACTGCTCCGAAGGGCCAGAGCATTTTTCGGTGAAGTGGGTCCAGTTCACCGTCAAAAAATGCGGCCAAGCAAAGAAGAGAGATGATTTCACGAAAGTGGAAGCAGCTCCAAGCCCTTTCCGCTTGCCCGGATCCTCCGCCGCGCCACAAATGAACCGGGGAGGAAATGCCATGAGCACGTTCAAAGCCATCGTCATCGACAAGAGCGAAGCCGGTCAGAGAGTCGAGATCCGAGCCTTCGACGAGGCGGATCTCATGGATGGCGACGTCACCGTGCGCGTGTCGCACTCGACGTTGAACTACAAGGACGGTCTCGCGATCACCGGCAAGGCGCCGGTGGTGCGCCGCTTTCCCATGATCCCCGGGGTCGATCTCGTCGGCACGGTGGAGACTTCCTCAAATCCCGATTTCAAGCCCGGCGACCCGGTGGTGCTCAACGGCTGGGGCTTGGGCGAGACCCATCTCGGCGCCTATGCCGAGAAGGTCCGCGTCAAGGGCGAATGGCTGATCCCGCTTCCGGACGGGCTCTCACCCCTTCAGGCCATGGCGGTCGGCACTGCGGGCTATACGGCGATGCTCTGCCTGATGGCCCTGGAGCGTCATGGCCTGAGCCCGGATCGCGGGTCGGCCATCGTGACGGGCGCGGTCGGCGGTGTCGGCTCGGTGGCCGTGGCGCTGCTTGCGAAAGCCGGATGGCACGTGATCGCCTCCACCGGACGGCCCGAGGAGGCTGACTACCTGAAAGGTCTCGGCGCGGCCGAGATCCTCGACCGCAGCGAGCTTTCCGGCCCCGCCCGTCCGCTCGCCAAGGAGCGCTGGGCGGCGGGAATCGACACGGTCGGTTCGACGACGCTCGCCAATGTCCTGTCCATGACCAGATACGGCGGCGCGATTGCCGCCTGCGGTCTCGCGGGCGGGATGGATCTGCCCACGACCGTCGCACCGTTCATTCTACGAAACGTGGCGCTGCTGGGGGTCGATTCGGTGATCGCCCCGAAGGCGCTGCGGATCGAGGCCTGGAACCGGATCGCCCGCGAACTCGACCACGGCAAGCTCGCGGCCATGACCTCGACGATCCCGCTCGATCAGGTGCCGGATGCGGCCGGAAAAATCGTCGAAGGCAGGATCAAGGGGCGCGTGGTGGTGGAGATCGGCTAGAGTTGTTCCCATGCCCGTGGAAACAGCTCCCTTCTTTGCTGAGCCGCATTTTCTCACGGCGAACCGGGTTCAATTCGCCGAAAAATGCTCTAAGCCGCCGGGACGGGAGCCGGCGTCTTCCTCATGGCCCCTTCGATCCACTTCTTCTGCTTGGTGATCTCGGCCGCCATGAAATCCATGAAGGCGCGCACGCGGGCCGATTGGCGCAGGTCGGGATGGGTCAGGAGCCACAGGCCCGCGGAGAATTCCGGCTTGATCTCGGACAGGCGGACGAGTTCGGGTTTCGCATTCGCGATGAAGCAGGGCAGGGGACCGATGCCCGTTCCGGCCTGGACCGACTCCGCGAGGCCGAGCACCGTGTTGACCTTGTAGACGATGTTCTCCGGCGCCACGTGGTCGCGCACGAAACGGGCGGCCTTCAAGGCCGCCAGGTTGTCGCCGAGCGCGACCCAGTGACGATCGAACAGATCGGCGAGGTTGACGTCGTCCGGGCCCTGAACGTCAGGGAAATCCACAGCCCGGCCGTAGATCGCCCAGCCAATCGTCGCGACGCGGCGCCCCACCAAGGTCTCAGGCGGATCGTCGGTCGCGCGGATCGCCACGTCCGCATCGCGCTTCGACAGGTTGAGAGCCTGGTTGGCGAGCACCACATCGAGCCGCATCTCAGGGCAGGCGGTGATGAAGCGGGCGAAGATCGGGGTCAGAAGGTGGACGAGGAGCGTGTCGTTGGTCGTGACCCGCAACTCACCCGTCGGAGCCACGGCCTGGCCCGCGAGCTTGCGCGTGAAGGCGGTGACGTTCTCGTCCATCTGTTCGGCCAGCGCCGACATCTCTTCCCCGGCCGGAGTGAGGACGTAGCCCGTGCGGTGGCGCTCGAAGAGCTTGACCCCGAGATTCTCCTCCATCTGACCGAGCCTGCGGAAAACAGTCGAATGGTTGACCCCGAGCCGTTCGGCCGCACCGGCCAATCCGCTGGCCTCGGCGATGATCTTCACGAGCTTGAAATCGTCCCAGTCGAGATGCTGCTGCTTCGTCATTGGTTTGCATTCCCGCAAGAGAGTTCCTGCAAATGTAACACTGGTTTTGCAGCAGGGAAAGATTATCCTCCCTTGCGTCAATAACAGATGGCGATCCGCTTCCAGCCCGAACCCGCGCGGCGGAGGCCGGGTCGCCTGTACACCAATCTCAAACCATCGGAGTTCACATGACCAAGGTCCTGGTTCTGTATTATTCGTCCTGGGGGCATATCGAGCAGATGGCTTATGCCGCCGCCGAAGGTGCCCGCGAGGCCGGCGCCGAGGTCGTGGTCAAGCGCGTGCCGGAACTCGTCCCCGCCGAGGTGGCTCAAGCCGCCCATTACAAGACCGACCAGAAGGCTCCCGTCGCCACCGTCGAGGAGCTGCCCGAGTACGACGCCATCATCATCGGCACGCCCACCCGCTACGGCACCATGACGGCGCAGATGAAGAACTTCCTCGACCAGACCGGCGGATTGTGGGCGCAAGGCAAGCTCATCGGAAAGGTGGGTTCCGTCTTTACGTCGACGGCCACCCAGCACGGCGGCCAGGAAGCCACGATTCTCACCACTCTGCCGGTTCTCCTGCACCACGGCATGGTGATCGTCGGTCTGCCCTATTCCTTCCAGGGCCAGTCGGGCGTCGATCAGATCCGTGGCGGTTCGCCCTATGGCGCATCCACCATCGCGGGCGCCGACGGCTCGCGCCAGCCGACCGAGATCGATCTCGACGGTGCCCGTTTCCAGGGCCGTCACGTCGCTCAGATCGCCGCCAAGCTCGCTGCGAAGTAACAACCTTTTACGTCATGGCCGGCCGTGAGCCGGCCATCGCGAATACTGAGAGACCCGGCGCTTCATGCCATCGAGATCACCGGCCCAGGGCCGGTGATGACGTGGTGCGGTTCGGAGCGCCTAACGCTCCGCTGCGGCGCGTCTCAAGCGATCGTTGATGGCTTCGCCCAGACCGGTTTCGGGAACGGGGCTCACCGCAATGGTGGCGGCGCCGGAAGCGTCGAGCTGCCTGAGATAGGAAAACAGACGAGCGGCGGCCTCCACGAGGTCGCCGTTTTTGCTGAGGTTCAAGGTTGCCTGGGCCGTCTCGGTGCCGTGAGGAACGCCGGGGCCGAAGAGCAGGGCCGCCTCTCCCGGCCGGATATCCGTGGCGTTCAGGCGCACCTGCGCCCTCGGGGCATAGTGGGAGGCCAGCATGCCCGGCGCGAGCGGACTGGAGCCTGCCTCGCCGCCCGTCTCCAGTTTCTCGCCGACCAGCGCCTCGATGGCCTCGCGGGGAACGCCGCCCGGGCGGAGCAGGCGCGGGGTACCGCCGAGGCACGAGACGATGGTCGACTCGACCCCGACCTGTGCGGCGCCGCCGTCGAGCACCGCGTCGATCCGCCCGTCGAGATCCCCCAGTACATGATCCGCATCGGTCGGACTCACCCGGCCCGAACGGTTGGCCGAGGGTGCGGCCACCGGGCGGCCGGTCCGTTCCAGAAGCGCATGGGCGAGGGGATGGGCCGGCACCCTTAAGCCGACGCTGTCGAGGCCGGCGCGGGCGAGATCCGAGACTGTGCAGGTGGGAGCGACCGGCACCACCAGGGTCAGGGGGCCCGGCCAGAAGGTCTCCGCCAGCCGAGTGGCCGTCTCGTCGAACAGGCCCTGGACCCTGGCGGATTCGAAGCTGGCCAGATGAGAGATCAGCGGGTTGAAACTCGGGCGCTCCTTGGCGGCGTAAATGCCAGCAACTGCTTCCGCGTCGGTCGCGTCGGCGCCCAGGCCGTAGACCGTTTCGGTCGGGAAGGCCAAGAGGCCGCCGCCCCTCAGGACGTCCGCCGCCCGGTCCAGCCCCGCCGCATCGGCCGCCAGACGCTCCGTTTGGCGCATTGACCCGCGATCGTTCACGTCTAAACTATCCTTTTCCGACAGGGCTTTTGCCCTTGCCGGGCGGGTTTAACGGCGCGAGAACACGCGTCAATATGAAAAGCCCCGTGCTTGAGAGGAAACCTTGATGACCTACCGCGCGCCTGTTCCGGATATCGTCTTCACCCTGCGGCATGTGGCGGGTTTCGACCGGGCCGTGGCCGACGGGGTCTACGGCGACCTGTCCGCCGACCTGGCCGAGACCATCCTGGACGAGGCCGGCCGCTTCGCCAACGACGTGATCGCTCCCCTCAACCGGGAGGGCGACAGGGTCGGCGCGACCTTCAAGGACGGCGCCGTGACGACGGCTCCAGGCTGGAAGCAGGCCTATGCGGCTTGGACGGAAGCCGGTTGGAATGCGCTGCCAGGTCCGGTGGAATATGGTGGGCAGGGCCTGCCGACCCTGCTCAATTCGGCTTGCGTCGAGATGTGGAACGCCGCCTCCATGGCCTTCGGCATCGGCCCCATCCTGACCATGGGGGCGATCGAGGCGCTTTCCGCCCACGCCTCCGACGACCTGAAGTCCCGTTATCTCGACAAGCTCGTCTCCGGCGCATGGACGGCGACCATGAACCTCACGGAGCCCCAGGCCGGCTCCGATCTCGCGGCCCTGCGTTCCCGTGCGGAATCTGCGGGCGACGGCACCTATCGCATCACCGGCCAGAAGATCTTCATCACCTACGGCGAGCACGATCTCACCGACAACATCGTCCATCTCGTGCTCGCGCGCCTGCCCGACGCCCCGGCCGGCACGCGCGGCATTTCGCTCTTCCTGGTGCCGAAGTTCTTAGCGGACGGCAGGCGCAACGACGTGCGCTGCCATTCCATCGAGCACAAGCTCGGCATCCATGCCTCGCCCACCTGCACGATGATCTTCGGCGACGAGGCCGGTGCGGTCGGCTGGCTCATCGGCGAGGAGAACAAGGGTCTGGCCTGCATGTTCACGATGATGAACAATGCGCGCCTCGCCGTGGGCCTGCAGGGCGTCGCCATTGCCGAACGCGCGTATCAGCAGGCGCTGGGCTATGCGAAAGAGCGCAAGCAGGGCCGCGCCATCGGGGCCGTGGAGGGCATGAGCCCGATCGCCGTGCATCCGGACGTGCAGCGCAATCTGCTCACCATGAAGGCGCTCACCACGGCGGCGCGCGCCATCTGCTATATGACGGCGGAAGCCATCGACCGCGCGCATCTCGAAGAGAATCCGGCGCGCCGGAAAAAGGCGAACGAGCGCGCCTCGCTGCTCACGCCGGTGGCGAAGGCCTTCTCGACCGATATCGGCGTGGAGGTGTCCTCGCTCGGCGTGCAGGTGCATGGCGGCATGGGCTTCATCGAGGAAATGGGCGCCGCGCAGCATTTCCGCGACGCGCGCATCGCGCCGATCTACGAGGGCACCAACGGCATCCAGGCCATCGACCTGGTGACCCGCAAGCTGCCGCTCGCCGGCGGAGAGACGGTGCGGGGGCAGATCGCCTCCATGCGCGCCACGGTCGCGCGGCTGCTGAAGGAAAGCACGCCCGCCTTCGGGGCGACCGCGCCGCGCCTGCGCGATGCGGTCGAAAGCCTGGACCGGGCCACGGGCTACCTGCTGCAGGCGGTCTCGTCGAATGCGCAGGGCGAGGCTCTGGCCGGGGCGACGCCGTATTTACGTCTCTTCGCCCTGGCGCAGGGCGGCACGGCTTTGGCCGATATGGCGCTCGCCGCGCAGGCGCGGGCGAAGGCCGGCGACACGGACCCGGCCCATGCGGGCCGCATTGCGCTCTGCCGCTTCTTCGCCGAGAACATCGCCATCGGAGCGAGGGGGCTGGAGGAAACCGTGATGAGCGGCGCCGGCTTCCTGCAGGATGCAAACCTCGCGCTGGCGGTCTGATCCCATGAACCTCAACGGAAAAACCCTGTTCATCACCGGCGCCTCGCGCGGCATCGGTCTCGCCATCGGCCTTCGCGCCGCCCGGGACGGCGCGAACGTGGTCATCGCGGCCAAGACGGCCGAGCCGCACCCGAAACTTCCCGGCACCATCTTCACGGCCGCGGAGGAGATCGAGGCGGCGGGCGGCAAGCCCCTGCCGCTCGTGGTCGACGTGCGCGACGAGGAGGCCGTGAAAGGCGCCATCGCGGCAACGGTCGAGACCTTCGGCGGCCTCGACATCGTGGTCAACAACGCGAGCGCCATCAGCCTCACGCCGACGCCCCAGACTGACATGAAGCGCTTCGATCTGATGCACCAGATCAACACGCGCGGCACCTACATGGTGTCGAAATACGCCATCCCGCATCTGGAGAAGGCCGAGAACCCGCACATCCTCATGCTCTCGCCGCCCCTCGACATGAGCGAGAAATGGTTCGCGCCGCACCTGGCCTATTCGCTCGCCAAATACGGCATGAGCCTCTGCGTGCTCGGGCTGGCGGGAGAGTTGCGGGCCAGAGGGATCGCCGTCAACGCGCTCTGGCCGCGCACGACCATCGCCACGAGCGCCATCAGGAACCTGCTCGGAGGCGATGCCCTCGTGCAGGCGAGCCGCACCCCGGAGATCCTGGCCGACGCGGCCCATGCGATCTTCCTGAAGCCCTCGCGCAGCTTCTCGGGCCAGTTCCTCATCGACGACGTCTTCCTGCACGGGGAGGGCGTAACCGATTTCGAGAAGTACCGGGTCGATCCAAGCCAGCCCCTTGCACCCGACTTCTTCGTGCCGGACGACACGCCGCCGCTGTCATCTTTGGGTTAGGTTGATCCGCTTTACTCCGGTCGGAAAGTCCTCCCCACGTCATCGCCGGGCTTGTCCCGGCGATCTTGATCGCCTGAAGCGGCGTGCTCTTCCGATCGGGATGGTCGGCACAAGGCCGGCCATGACGTTGAGGGTGTCGTTCCCCGGCTATGGCGTGGTGAGTGTCATTCCCGCGACGAAGGGTCGGGAATGACAGGTCGTTCTCGCAGGAGTAGAAAGCCTGCGTCGACCGGAGATGATATGACTTCGAGAGGGCAAGTGCGCGTATGATTGTGATCCACAGGCCGGCACAGGTGAAGGGCCCTATGGGCGAGTCTCTCGACCGACAGGTGCTCCCGCCGGGCGATCCGATCCCTCAGGACGCCCTGTGGATCGACCTGATCGATCCTACCAAGGACGACGACAGACTCGTGGAGGCCCATCTCAGCATCGAGATCCCGACCAAGGAAGAGATGGCCGATATCGAGCCCTCCGAGATCCTCTACCACGAGAACAATGCGCGCTACATGACGGCGCGCGTCCTGTGCAGTTCCGACACGGACAATCCGAAGCTGATCGACGTCTCGTTCATCCTGACCGAGCGGGCTCTCGTGACGGTGCGCTATGGTGAGCCGCGTTCCTTCAGCATGTTCATGGCGCGCGCCGTCAAGCCGGGCGGCTGCCGGCACCAGCCCGAGGCGGTGCTCGACGGGTTGCTCGAGACCATCATCGACCGCGCGGCCGAGATCCTGGGAACCGTCGGGACGCGCATCGACCGCCTGTCTCAGTCGATCTTCGAGAACGAGAAGCAGGGTGCCCGCCGGGCCGCCTCCTACCGGGTGGCGCTGAAATCCATCGGGCGCAAGGGCGACGTCATCTCGAACGTGCGCGAGAGCATGGTGTCGGTGGAGCGCATGCTGCTGTTCCTTTCGGCCAGCATGCCGCGTCCGCAGAAGACGGCGGGCTACAAGACGGAATGGCGCACCGCCTTGCGCGACGTGCAGTCCATCGAGGAGCATGCCACGTTCCTGTCCAACAAGATCCAGTTCCTGCTCGACGCCACCCTCGGCCTCGTCACCATCGAGCAGAACGACATCATCAAGATCTTCTCGGTCATGTCGGTGATCTTCCTGCCGCCGACCCTGGTCTCATCGCTCTACGGCATGAACTTCAAAATCATGCCGGAACTTGACTGGGAGTTCGGCTATCCCTGGGCCATCATGCTGATGGTGCTCGCCGCCGTGCTGCCTTATCTCTACTTCCGCTGGAAGCGGTGGCTTTGAACAACGACACCGTCATTCCTGGGCCGCGCAGCGGAACCCGGAACCCATAGTCGCTGACAATGCAAGAAGAGGTGCGACCGTGACCGCACATTCTTGAGCCTTCGCGTTGATGGGTTCCGGGTTCTCACCCCGGAATGACAGGTGGCGGGCGAGACAAGCGAGAGGATAAGAACATGTGCGGGCGCTATGCGATCACGCTTCCACCCGAGGCCTATCGGGATTTCTTCGGCTATTCCGAGCAGCCGAACTTCCCTCCACGCTACAACGTGGCTCCCACGCAGCCGGTGCCGATCGTGCTGGAGGATCGCGGCGAGCGGCATTTCATGCTGGTGCGCTGGGGCTTCCTGCCGTCCTGGGTGAAGGACCCGAAGGACTTTCCCCTCGTCATCAACGCCCGCGGCGAAACGCTGGAGACCAAGCCGACCTTCAAGGCCGCGCTCAAGCGCCGGCGCTGCATCTTCCTCGCCGACGGTTTCTATGAATGGCGGCGGGAGGGGCGCGAGAAAACGCCGTTCCTGATCCGCCCGCGCAGCCGCAAGCCCATGCCGATGGCAGGCCTGTGGGAGACCTATATGAGCCCGGACGGGGCGGAGATCGACACCGCCGCCATCGTCACCACGGACGCCAACGGCACGCTCTCCGCCGTGCACGACCGCATGCCCGTGATCCTCTCGGAGGACGACATCGCCGCATGGCTCGATGCACGCGACGAACGCGCCGACGTGATGCGCCTCGTGCGTCCCTGTCCCGACGACTGGCTCGACCTGGTGCCGGTCTCAAGCCGCGTGAACAAGGTCGAGAACGACGATCCGAGCCTGATGGAACCGCTCGCGCAGCCGGAGCCCGCGCCCGTGAAGGAGAAGAAACCGAAGGCGAAGAAGCCGCTCTCCAGCGACGAGGACGACCAGGGGAGCTTGTTTTAGGAGAAGCGCTGCGCCGCGAAATACGCTTCACTGTCATTCCGGGGCGGCTCTTCAGAGCCGAACCCGGAACCCATAAACGCCTAGGCCTCAAGGAGGGGTGAGCAGCGTGACGCCTCTTCCTGCTCCGTCGTGTTTATGGGTTCCGGGTTCCGCTGCGCGGCGCCGGAATGACGGTGTGCGCCTCAAGCCATCGGGATCACCGGCACGAGGCCGGTGATGACTTGGGAGGGTGACCGATCGGATCACCGCCGCTTCTTCACCACGTCCCGCCGCAGGATTCCGACGACTTCGAGATGCGGCGAGTGCTTGAACTGATCGACCGGGATCACGCGTTCCAGGCGATAGCCGTTGCCCATCAGGATCGCGGCGTCGCGGGCGAAGGTGGCGGCATCGCATGAGACGCTGACCACGAGCGGGACTTTCGACGCGGCCAACTGCTTCGCCTGCGCCTCCGCGCCTGCACGCGGCGGATCGAGCACGACGGCATCGTATGTGTTGAGTTCCGGCGTCAGGAGCGGGCGACGGAAGAGGTCGCGCGCTTCCGTCGTGATGCGGCGCAGGCCCAGCGTCGCGCGGGCGGCCTTGTCGAGGGCCACCATCGCGCCCTTGTCGAATTCCACCGCGTGGACGTCGGCCTTCTCGGCCAGCCGCAGCGCGAAAGGACCTGCTCCGGCGAAGAGATCGGCCACGCGCTTGGCGCGCGCACAGGCTTCGGTGACGAGGCCTGCGAGCGTCTCCTCACCGAGCTTCGTCGCCTGCAGGAACGAGCCTGCGGGCGGCA